>JAGLOP010000009.1 GCA_023138835.1 Arcobacteraceae bacterium | reverse complement strand
CAATGGAGACAGCCGTTAAATGCACTTAATGTAAATATTGAAAATCTTGAATTTGATTATGAAGATGGAGTGATAGACAAAGAATTTTTAGATAAATTTATAAATAAACAAACTAAAATATTACATTTTATGAGTAATACTATAGATGATTTTAGAAACTTTTTTAGAGTAGATAAAGAAAAAATATCTTTTAGTATAAAAAAGGCTATACAAGATAATGTTAATATTCAAATATCTGAATTAAATAAATATGGTATAGCTATTAATATTCAAGGTGAAGATTTTATTATTGATGGATTTCAAAATGAATTTTTGCAAGTAATCATGAATTTAATATCAAATGCAAAAGATGCAATAGTAGAAACCAAACAAAAGGATGGACAAATAGATATATCTTTGATGGAAAATAAAGTAACAGTTACAGATAACGGAGGAGGAATACCCTCTGATATCATAGAAAGAATTTTTGAGCCTTACTATACAACAAAAGAGCAAGGAAAAGGTACAGGTATGGGACTTTATATGTCTAAAATGATTATTGAGGATAATATGGGTGGAAAGATCGGTGTATCTAATGTAGATGGCGGTGCAAGTTTTACTATAAAATTGTGATATAATTTAAAAAGAAGAGGGGATAAAGTTATGAATAAAATAAGAGTTGGTATGAGTTATATCTCATTTCTTTCAGTGGCAGCAGTTATGTTTGCGGTATTTTTTTCTCCTTTGGAAATTCATGCGATGGAAAATACAAAAGTATCCGGTAAAGAGCAGGCTAAAAAAAAGTTAGTCTATATTGTTTCAGATATTAGAATCCCATTTTGGGATATTATGGCGCGTGGTATCAAAAATGCTGCAAACTCAAAGGGCTATAGGATTGATGTTTACAGTGCAGACAATATTAAAAAAACAGAATTAGAAAATACAGCAAAAGCTATAAGAGATAAAGTTTCTGGAATTATTATCTCTCCAATAAATTCATCATCTGCCGTGACTATATTAAAGTTAGCAAAAAAAGCAGGTATTCCTGTGGTTATATCTGATATTGGAACCAATAGCGGTGAATATGTCTCGTTTATCTCTTCTGATAACAAAGAGGGTGCTTATGAGATTGGAAAAGTTCTTGCAAAAAAAATGAAAGAGCTTGGATGGGACAAAGACGGCAGTGTAGGTATTGTTTCAATTCCACAAAAAAGAGCAAACGGCAAAGCCAGAACAGCAGGATTTATGAAAGCTATGGATGAAGCTCGGATAAAAGGTGCAGGGCTTAGACAACAGGTAACTTTTTCATATCAAGAGACCTATGATTTCTCCAAAGAACTGATTGAAAAAAATCCAAACTTAAGAGCTCTTTGGCTTCAAGGCTCAGATAGATACCAAGGAGCGCTTGACGCTATAAAAGATGCAGGTAAAAAAGATGATATTTTATTGATATGCTTTGATGCAGAGCCGATATTTTTAGATCTTATTCCAAAAGGGATACTTGTAGGTGCTGCAATGCAACAGCCTTACTTGATGGGAGAAGAATCAGTTAATGCCTTGGATAAGCATCTAAAGGGTAAAAAAGTGGAGAAAAATCTACAATTACCTATTTTGGCTATATCTACAGAGAATATAGAGAAAAAATTATCGATTATTAAAAGAAATGTTCTTGGTATTGTGAAGTAATAGAATTATGATACAACTAAAGAGAAAGTAAAGTTATGAATAAAATAAAAGTTGGCATGAATGGTATTTCCTTTTTCGCATTAGCGATAGTTATGTTTGCAGTATTTTTTTCCCCTTCGGAAACTCAGGCGATGGAAAATACAAAAGTATTCGGAAAAGAGCAGGCTAAAAAAAAGTTAGTTTATATTGTTTCAGATATTAGAATCCCATTTTGGGATATTATGGCGCGTGGTATCAAAAATGCTGCAAACTCAAAGGGCTATAGGATTGATGTTTACAGTGCAGACAATATTAAAAAAACAGAATTAGAAAATACAGCAAAAGCTATAAGAGATAAAGTTTCTGGAATTATTATCTCTCCAATAAACTCATCGTCTGCTGTGACTATATTAAAGCTGGCAAAAAAAGCAGGTATTCCTGTGGTTATATCTGATATTGGAACATATGGCGGTGAATATGTCTCTTATATCTCTTCAAATAATAAAGAGGGTGCTTATAAGACTGGAAAAGTTCTTGCAAAAAAAATGAAAGAGCTTGGATGGGATAAAGATGGCAGTGTAGGTATTGTTGCAATTCCACAAAAAAGAGTAAATGGAAAAGTTAGAACGGCAGGATTTATGAAAGCTATGAATGAGGCAGGGATAAAAGGGATATGGATTAGAGAACAAGTAACTTTTTCATATCAAGAGACCTACGATTTTTCTAAAGAGCTGATTCAAATGAATCCAAATTTAAGAGCTCTTTGGCTTCAAGGTTCAAACAGATACCAAGGAGCACTTGATGCTATAAAAGATGCAGGTAAAAAAGATGATATTTTATTGATATGCTTTGATGCGGAGCCGATATTTTTAGATATTATTTCAAAAGGGATACTTTTAGGTGCTGCGATGCAACAGCCTTACTTGATGGGAGAAGAATCAGTTAATGCTTTGGATAAGCATCTAAAGGGTAAAAAAGTGGAGAAAAATCTACAGCTACCTATTTTGTTTATATCTAAAGAGAATATGGAGGAAATGTTGCCAATTATTAAAAGAAATACCCTTGGTATTGAGATAAAATAGATTGCTTTAGATATTAAAAATGAATATTAAAAAACAGTCATTATATGTAACTCTTGGGATAATCATCATCTCAACTATTGTCATAATAATGTCTGTGCAGTCAACTTTTACATATTTTGAAACAAAACAAAAGATAATAGAAGAGATAAGATACAATTCAGAGATTACTATCGCACCACTACAAAAAAATGTTACCCATTATATTGAGGCATACTCTGTCAATGAATATGAAAATTTAATATATAATGAAATGGGACATAAAAGTATTTTTGCTATTGTTGTTCAAGATTATAATATGGGAAAGGTTCTAGGTACAGATTCATTAACTAGTGGTAAAATTCGAGATAAAAATTGGAATATTATTGATTTTGATCCCAATAACAAAGAACAAATTAAACAACTAGAAGAATCATATTACATTGATAAACAAAATATCATAACTACCTTGGGGAATAAATTAGGCATCATTACAATTTATAGTTCTGATCGTTTTATGAATATAGAACTAAATAATATAATAATAGAAACTTTTATAGAAACCATTTTAATCTCTATATTGCTTATTGTATTACTTTTTATCACAATACATCTTTTTATTTTAAAGCCAATTTCAAATATTGTCAAAGCTATAAGTTATAGTGATGATGATGGAATTCCAATTGAATTAATCCCTGCGCAAGGTTCTATAGAGATATTTACTCTTTCAAATACAATGAATAATATGATTAACACTATAAGAGCTTCAAGCGTAGTGTTAAAAGAGCAGAAAGAGAAGCTAAATAAGTTAAACTATGAATTAGAAGATAAAGTAGTTAATGAAGTTGCAAAACGGATGGAACAGCAAAAAATCCTTATTCGGCAAAGCAAATTAGCATCAATGGGAGAGATGATAGGAAATATTGCCCATCAATGGAGACAACCATTAAACTCTTTAAATGTAAATATTGAAAATCTTGAGTTTGATTATGAAGATGGGGTAATAGATAAAGAGTTTTTAGAGAAGTTTATAATTGAACAAACTAAAACATTACATTTTATGAGTAGAACAATAGATAATTTTAGGAATTTTTATAGAATAGATAAGCAAAAAGCTGAGTTTAGTGTCAAAGAAGCTATTGAAGATAGTGTTAATATTCAAATATCTGAATTAAATAAATATAATATAAAGATTGATCTTACAGGGGAAGATTTTATAATTTATGGATTTGAAAATGAATTTTTACAAGTGATAATGAATTTAATTTCAAATGCAAAAGATGCTATTATTGAATCTAAGCAAGAAAATGGTCAAATAGATATATTATTGATAAACCATTTAACAAACAAAGTGATAGTTACAGACAATGGTGGAGGGATACCATTTGATATCATAGAAAGAATCTTTGAGCCTTACTACACAACAAAAGAACAAGGTAAAGGTACGGGTATGGGACTTTATATGTCCAAAATGATTATTGAGGATAATATGGGTGGAAAGATTAGTGTATCTAGTGTAGATGGCGGTGCAAAATTTATTATAGAATTAGGATAAAAAAATGACAAATGAATATTTAAAAACAGCAAATATACTTTATGTAGAGGATGAGGAAAATATTAGAGAAGGATATACAAAAACTTTAAACAGGTGCGCAAAAAAACTTTATGTTGCTCCTGACGGACAAAGTGGATTGGATCTTTTTAATGAAAATTCTATAGATATTGTTATAACAGATATAAAAATGCCAAATATGAGTGGTATAGATATGGCAAAAAAAATAATAGAAATAAATCCTGAGATACCAATAATTTTTACTACGGCACATAATGAAGTTAATTTTTTACATGAAGCTATAAATTTACAAGTTGACGGCTATCTTTTAAAACCTGTGCCAATTAAAATATTAATGGGTAAAATTAATAAAATCTCAAAAAATATTTTTTTGGAAAAAACTAATGAAATACAACAACAACGGCTTTTCAAAATAGAAAAAATGGCTGCTTTAGGTGAGTTAATAGGAAATATTGCTCACCAATGGCGACAACCTTTATCCGCAATATCTACCGGTGCAACAGGTATGGAAATTCAAAAAGAATTTGGCGATCTTACAGATGAATTCTTTTTTAAAACTTGTAGTATGATAGATAAAAATGCACAATATCTTTCACAAACAATTAATGATTTTAGTGAGATTATTAAACATAATGGCAAAGTAGAGATTTTTGATTTGAAAGATAATATAGAAAACTTTTTAACTCTGGTTAAGACAACTATTGAAGATAATAATATAAATGTAATACTAGATTTACAAGAAGATATAAAAATAGATGGATACCCAAATGAGTTTATACAATCTTTTATAAATATGCTTAATAACTCAAAAGATATTTTAAATGAGATGGATGAAAATAATAAATTGGTATTTATTACAACATATACAGATGATAATAATATCTTTATAAAATTTAAAGATAGTGGTGGTGGAATTTCAGATGAAATATTACCAAAAATATTTGAACCGTATTTTACAACCAAACATCAATCTCTTGGCACTGGATTAGGGTTGCATATGACTTATAACCTAATAGTAAATGGGATGAATGGAAATATTGAAGCGGTAAACATTACTTATGAATATGAGGGTAAAAGCTATACTGGAGCTGAGTTTGTAATAACATTGCCGTTGGGTTAATCAAGGTAATAAATGAAGAATCTTTCCTTAAATACTAAGCTTTTTATGATAGTTTTGATAGAAGTAATTATATCAACAATTATTTTAACAACTCAATCTGTAAAAACTATTGAGAGTATGAGTCATAATAATGTAATACAATATGAGAAACAAGTAATAAAAGCAAAAAAAGAAGCTTTAAAAAATTATGTAGATATGGCAAAAGGTGTTTTGCAAATATATAGAGATAAAGTTACTTCTACCACAACTCCCTTAGAACTTCAACAAATAAAAAATGATGCCATAAAAGCTATGGATTCTATGGTATATGGCAATGATTCTGGATATGTTTTTGTATGGTCATATGATGGAGTGCCATTAGCATTTAATCCACGACCTGATTTGATTGGTAAAAATTTACTTAATTTAAAAGGTGGAGGTGGTAAGTGGGTTATTAAAGACCATATTGCTAATGCTAAAAAAGGTGGTGGACATTTTTATAATTATAAATGGAAAACTACAAAAGACAGTGCTTATCAAACTAAAATATCATATTCTTTTGGTGTACAAGATTGGAGATGGTTTGTAGGTACCGGTGAATATATGAGTAAAGAAGAAAAAGAAATTGCTCAAAAGAAAGAACAGATAATAAATGATACGAATCAATTAATATATATAATAATGTTTAGTGCCATAGTTCTTATCTTGATTGCATCAACTATTTTATATTTTTTAATAAGAAAAGTAATTACTAAACCACTTAATAATTTAAAATGTGAACTCAGTAACTTTTTTTCATTTTTACAAAATAAAGAAGAAGATATATCTTCTTCTTATGTTTATGCTAATGATGAAATTGGACAAATGTCAAAAGAGATAAACGATAATATCCAAGTAAGTATAAAGCTTCATAATGAATTAAAAGATAGTGAACATAAAGCCAAAATATTAAATGATACGCTCGAAGAAAAAGTAAAAAATAGAACACTAGAATTAAAAGAACAAAAAGAAACTTTTGAAGCAATATACAATGGAAGTAAAGATGCTATTGCTATTTTGGATATGAAATCAAATTTTCTTGCAGTAAATCCTGCTTATTTAGAAATGACAGGTTTTAGTGAGAATGAATTATTAAGTACTTCATGTTTACGCTTAACACATAATAAGGATGTCGAAGCATCAAAAAAAGCTATAGAAGAAGTTTTAAGAGTTGGATTTATTAAAAACTTTGAAAAAGAGTGTATCATCAAAGGTAATAAATCCATTTTAACAAACATGTCTATGTCTTTACTGAAAAATCCTAATAGAATACTTATTAGTGTTCGTGATATTACAGAGCAAAGATATAAAGATAAGCTTTTATATGAACAATCAAAAATGGCTTCAATGGGGGAGATGATAGGTAATATCGCCCATCAATGGAGACAACCATTATCTGTAATATCTACAGCTGCTACAGGTATGAAAATGCAAAAAGAATTTAATATGCTTACAGATAAATCTTTTAATGAAACTTGTAAGGCAATAAATAAAAATGCACAATATTTATCAAAAACAATTGATGACTTTAGTGATTTCATTAAAGGAGATAGAAATAAAACTATATTTAGTTTAGAAGATAATGTAGATAGTTTTTTACATTTAGTTGAAGGTTCAATTAAAAGTTATCATATAAAAATAATATTAGATTTAGAAGAAGATATAAAGATAGATGGTTATGAAAATGAACTAACACAATGTTTAATTAATATATTCAATAATGCTAAAGATATACTGAATGAAAAAGAAGTGAAAGATAAATTAATATTCATTACAACTTCAATACATGACGGTAATGCAATTATAAAAATAAAAGATAATGCATCTGGAATTCCAAATGATATATTACCTAAAATATTTGAACCATATTTTACAACCAAACATAAATCTCAAGGAACAGGACTCGGACTTCATATGACTTATAATTTAATTGTTGATGGTATGGGTGGAAATATTGAAGCAAATAATGTAAGTTATGAATATAAGGGTAAAAGCTATACTGGAGCTGAGTTTATAATAATATTGCCGTTGGGTTAAAAATATTAATACATAAAAATTTGTGGAATATAAATAAAGTGGCAGAGAGCAGCGGATGAATATATGATAATCATGAATAACTACAAAAGCCCATAAATAAACACTTCTAGCAAATTAGTTTATTAAAAAAAGTAGTTATTTATGGTTGTTTTTAGCGCAGTTTTAGCACAGTTACTTATTATGATAAATTATATTTCTATCAAAATTTCAGAATGCATATTTGCTACAGTTAATAATACTCTTATTGATTGATTTTTTCATTTATCTAAGTAAAAATAAATATATACAATGGAATGAAGATAAACTTTTTACAAAATTAAATTGTACTTAAGTTTATGACATTTAATACTTCTAAATATGATAGATCATTGCCTTGGATTAGGCAAAAAATATTAAATTAGGCACCTAAATTTTTCATTAAGCCCATTTTTTATATCTATTTTTATATAATCTATTTGGGACATACTTATTTTGAGAAATTAGTTAAACAGCAAGAAATAAGTTGAAAATATAAAATAAGGTATTAACAAAATGAAAAAAACTGTAGGATATGTTGTTTTTTTATTTATTTTACTAAATAGTGTTTATGGAAAAGAATTTGTTCGTAATGATATTGAAAATATTGTAATTGACAATAAAAATAAACTTATGTGGCAAGACAATAAAGAAGCTAAAACAAATGAAAAAAACTGGAAAGATGCAAACAGATACTGTAACAACCTTTTACTATCTGGGTTTAATGATTGGAGACTTCCTAGTATTAAAGAACTTGAAACAATAGTAGATAGTGATAGAGCTGACCCTTCAATTTGTACTATTTTTAAAAATATTTCTGCAGATA
The DNA here is from genome assembly GCA_023138835.1 of Arcobacteraceae bacterium. Taxonomy (GTDB): domain Bacteria; phylum Campylobacterota; class Campylobacteria; order Campylobacterales; family Arcobacteraceae; genus CAJXII01. The sequence goes on along the minus strand of JAGLOP010000009.1, from coordinate 75,498 downwards.
GTTATTGGACTAGTACAAGCTTACCTGAAAATAAAAACAATGCACGTTTAATATGCTTTGTAAGCGGTGATGATAATGATGATGAAAAAGTGGTTAATTATTGCGTAAGGTGTGTGAGAGATTTATAGCTTTAACAAAATCGACCTAATTAAAAATATGGGAGGCTAATTTATAATTTATTATTATAGTTTGATCTCCAGATCAATGATAAGAGAATGTAAAATTGATAGTATGTTAGCTGATTATTGTTTAGAACATAAACAAAGTGGAGTTATAGAACACTATTTAGATTTTAATTATGAGGATAAAAAATCAGCATTTGATAAATATTGGGAGTTGGTTAGAAAATAATAGTATATTTAGTAATAAACAGTTATTTTTTTTGGGTCTGTAAATCTAACAGTTAAAATTCATTCATAATTAAAGTGGTAATTCTATATAAAAAATAGCACCATCATTTGTATTTTTAGCATATAATCTACCTTTTAAATGTTTTTCAATTATATCTTTACTCATATGAAGTCCTAAACCTGTTCCTTGTGATTGATGTTTTGTAGTAAAGTATGGTTCAAATATTTTAGACAATATATCATCTGAAATACCGCCTGCATTATCCCTTATTTCTATAATTGCTTTATTATCTTCTATTTTAGTTGATAAAAAGATTAATTTGTTTTTTATTTTTCTCTCTTTGAATATATCTTTTGCATTCTTAAATATATTTATAAAACACTGTGTTAGTTCATTTTCATAGCCATCTATTTTGATATTCTTTTGCAAATTTATTATTATATCTATATTGTTACTTTTAACAGAGCCTTCAATTAAATTTAAAAAACTTTTAATTACAGCTTCTAACTCAAATATTTTTCTCACTCTGTCATCTTTTATAAAGTTTGTGAAATCATCTATCGTTTTTGATAGATATTGTGTATTTTCATCAATCATTTTACAAGTTTCATTAAACATTTTGTCCGTAAGAATATCTTGTTCTTTTTGTATTTGCATACCCGAAGCACCCATTGATATTACAGACAGGGGCTGTCTCCATTGATGGGCAATATTTCCTATCATTTCACCCATAGAAGCCATTTTTGCTGATTGTATTAATTGTATATGTTGCTTTTCAAAATCTTTTTTAGCCGTTATATCGTGCCTAACTGCTAAATAACCTTGTATATTACCGTTTTTATCATATTCTGGTGAGATATTTGCTTCAATCCAATAATATGTGCCGTCCTTTTTTAGATTTTTAACTTCACCTTTCCATACTTCGTCCGATTGTATTGTTGACCACATATCCTTAAATGCACTTGCAGGCATATCAGGATGTCTGATTATATTATGAGGTTTTCCTATTAGTTCCTTTTTCGAGTATTGAGATATATCAGAAAAGGCATCACTTGCTTCTGTAATAATACCTTTTAAATCAGTTTTAGAAAAAATTACATATTTACTAATCATATCTATATTTTTTTGCAATTCTTGAGTTTTGTTTTTTATTATAACTTTAAGATTTTTATTTATATCTTTTAAATCTTTTGTTTTCTCTTCAACTTGTTTTTCTAATTGTATATTTAAACTTTTTAATGTAAAGTGCTTGTATGCAAGTGCTAAGAGCACAATAATTACTATGAATAAAATTTGTAAAAGGAGAGTATAGTCAGTTATCTTTTCTTTTACTATTGGATTTACCCATTTCCTATATATTTGTTTATGTTGTTTTTTGGTTATATTGTCAAGTGATTTATTTAAAATATTTAACAATAGTATATCATCATCTCTAACTGCAATACTCAAATGATAAATTATATCTGTGTATCCTGCAATATGTATATTTTCCAACAAATATTTTGACATCAAATTTGAAACAATAGGAATCATCCCAATTGAAAAGTATGCTTTTTCGTTATTGACATACTGTAATGATTCCAGTGCATTTGCAGTTTGGATAATATTTATATTTGGATATTTGTTTTTTAATTTTGTTATTAATCCAGAACCGTTTCTTCTTGCCATAGACTTATCTATAATATCTTCAAAATCTACAACAGTAGCACTATTTTTATGTGTAAATATTGCAAGCGGCAGATTTAAATATGATTTTGTAAAGTTGGCATATTCTTCCCGCTCAGGAGTTTTTGCTGTCAGCGGTAAAATATCACATTTTTTTTCTTTTAAAAATTGTTGTGATTCTTCCCAATTTTTTGTATTGACATTTACAAATTTTATATCTAATTGTTCTTCAATAAGTTTTAATGTATCTATGGAAATACCCTGCATATCATTTTGGTTTCCGTTAACCGCAAACTCTAGCGGTGCTACTTTATGATTGTTACACATTCTTATGATTTTATTATTTTGAATATATTGTGTTTCATCAAATGTTAATGATAAATTATCTTTTTTAGCTTTAAAAATAAATTCATCCATATTAACTTTATTTTTAACAAGCCCAATTACATTATAAATATCATATATTCTTTGTATCTTGTTTATATCTATTGTTCCCAGCTTCTTTGTATTATAAAATGCTAATTTTTTAAGTTCGTTTGCTTCATAGATTAAGGCTTCTTTTGATTTATTTTGAGTATTGTATTTTTCTAGTATTATATTTACTGTTTCATCAATATTATTAAAGGCATATTGCCAACCTTTTAGTGTTGCGGCTTTAAATTTTAAAGCCCTTTGCTTATGCTTTATCACTTCATCATCACTTGTAAACAATATATCACTGTAAAAATCAAAACCATAATCTTTTGGATCAAAAACAGTGTATTTTATCCCCTTTTGTTTTAGCATAAATGGTTCATTTGATATATATGATGCCATCAAATCTGTTTTGCCTTTTATTAAATCATTTATATCAAAAGAGTGTTTTTGTATTATCATATTATTGATATTTACACCTTTTTGCTTTGCCATGGCCTGTATTGATACAGTCTGAGAAATATTAGGAGTTGTCATAATTCGTTTGCCTGTAAAATCTTTTATAGTTTTAATATTTGATTTCTTCGTTGCTACTAGTACAGAAGGTGAAGATTGAAAGATTGCTGATAAAAGTTTAATATTAGCGCCGTTTGATTTATCAATAATCAAAGATGATCGTCCAACTCCGTAGGTTGCTTTATTTGAAGTTACTATATTTACAGGATTTATCCCTTGTTTAAACTCTTTAATATCTACTTTTAAACCAACTTGCTTGTAAAAATCTTTCTCTTTTGCTATATAATATCCGGCAAATTGAAATTGGTGCAGCCATTGAAGCTGCAGTGTTACTTTTTCAAAGTCACCTCTATCTGCAAATAAAATACTTTGAAATAATAAAGAAAAAATAGTAAATTTCAGTATGGTAGTAATAGTTGTCATTTTATATCCAATAATTATTTTAATTCTATACTCTTATATTACAATATAAATATAGAATAAATATGACATTTTATTAGAAAGGAATTAAGATACAATCCCTTTAATCATAAAAAATACTCCGGCACTTAAAGTTGCAGCAGCAGGTACAGTGATAATCCACGCAGCAATTATTTTTTTAACAGCATCTCTTTTTACATATTTAATTTGTTTCGCAGATTTAAATTCTTTTTTCTCAACTTTTACAAGTTCTTGTTTCTCTTCAATTAATTTATAAAGTTCAAGAATTCTTTCATAATCTTTTTTGGACTTTGTATTTATCTTTTCAAAATTATTAAATTCAGTTTGAAGTTTTTCTAAATCTTTTTTATCTGTTTTAAATTTTTCTTTAACATTTTCTAGAAATCTACTTTCGCCGTTATCCAAATATTCTCTTAAAAAACCAACACCGAAAACACCGCCGACGGCAATATGTGTTGAAGAAACAGGAAGTCCCAATTGAGAAGCGATGATTACTGTGATAGATGCTGCCATAGCGATAGAAAAGGCTCTCATCTGGTCAAGTTCCGTAATTTCTGAACCAACTGTTTTAATTAGTTTTGGTCCATATAAAGCAAGACCGACAGCAATACCTATAGCTCCTACGGACATCACCCAAAAAGGAATTTCTGCTTTTTTAGAGATACCGCCACTCATAATTGCATCATTAATAGCTGCCAATGGTCCAATAGCATTTGCCACATCATTTGCACCATGTGCAAAACTAAGAAGGGCTGCTGCAAATATCAAAGGGATAGTAAATAAACTATTTACCCCTATTCTTGTATGTTCAAGCTTTTGGGCAGCTTTTACAATCATAGGGCGAACAACATAATAAGTAGCCACTGCAAAAGCAGTACCTAATGCCAATGCAGTTAAGAAATCAACTTTAACAATCTTTTTGACACCTTTTAAAATTAAATAAGTTGAAAATGCCATGGACATAAGTGCTATTAAAAATGGTACAATTTTTTTTGCACTTCCCAGCATATCATCTTTATAAATAATATTTATTTTGATAAAGTATAAAAAGGATGCCGCTATAACTCCACCTAAAACAGGAGAGATTATCCAAGATGCTGCGATTTTGCCCATAGTACCCCAAGCAACAATTCCAAATCCGGCAGCAGCAATTCCTGCACCCATAACTCCACCGACTATTGAGTGAGTAGTTGAAACAGGAGCTCCAATATATGTTGCAAAATTTAACCACACCGCAGCACTTAACAATGCAGCGGTCATAGCCCAGATAAATATTTCAGGATTATCTATCATCCCAGGATCTATAATACCTTTTTTGATAGTTTTTACAACTTCTCCGCCGGCTATTAATGCTCCCGCACCTTCAAATATTGCAGCAATAACTATCGCCCAAAACATTGTTAATGCACCACTTCCTACTGCTGGTCCTACATTGTTTGCAACATCATTGGCACCAATATTCATAGCCATATATGCACCGAAAACAGCACCAATGATTAAAAATGTATTATTTTGTATTTCTCCATGAGTAAGAGATGTCCATACAAATACGATTGCAATAAATACAAATGCGATTGTCAGTCTTGAAAACCCGCCGCTTTGTGTTTGCGGAGTTACTTTTTCCATTGTTTTAATAGTTTTAATATCCATTTGTATGCAACCTAGTATATTTTATATATAGATGTGATTTTATAATTAAATTGATTAGTCAGAGCTTTAAAAACTTAGATGTAATTGTAGTAAAAGATATGAAAATATATAGAAAGTCTATATTATATTACTATTAAATTTAGAAATCTATGTTGCTGTAGTTATAGTCGTGATTTTATCTTTTTTACATGAAAAACCAGAACCCTCTTTTTTCTTTTTCTTTAGATTTAGTTCTTTAATATGATCTTTATAATTAATCTCTTTAGCAGTCATAAGAGCAAATGATTTAGCTATTACTGCGATAGTATTAGGAACTTCACATTTGTTTTTATATGATTGAATATTTTTATCACTCACTTTAATTAAATTTGCAAACTTTGGTAAGGTGATATCTGCATCTAAAAGAAGCTTTTTAAAATCTATAAATGTCATCTTTTTTTCTTCTTTTCATATTTATTAAGTTGATTTTTTGTAGAAATTAAACTTTCTTGTAGTGTTGATTTTTCTTTCTGTAAAGTTTTATTTCTTTCCATAAGGTCGTGTCGTTTAGATATTTCGGCCTCGGCAATAGTTGATAATCTATGTTCTAGTGTTGCAATACCTTTTTCATAATGTTTAATTTGATTTAATAATTTAACATTCTTTATTTTACATTTTTCCAAAGTACCTTGAATAAAACTTATATCAACTGAAGGCTGAGGTGCCGGTCTATTCTGCTTGGCTTCTAATATTTTAATTCTATTATTTAGTTGTGTTTCTTTTTTCTTTTGGTCAATAATATTTTGACGCACTTTTTGCATGGTGTCTCGTTTTTCTTGTTCGTCCTCAGTGGCAATAAATCCAACAAAAACACATCCTTTCATCTCATTTGAGCTATCGTCAAAGTTAGGTATTGCTGATAATCGCAGATAAAAGAAGTCTTTATTTTTATCAATACACTTATATAAACCTTCCCAATTTTGACCAGAAGATATTGTTTTATACATCTCTTTGTACGTGGAAGCCAGTATACCGGGATGAGTGATATTTGTAATATTTTGCCCTAGAATTTCCTCTTTTTCATAAGAAGAAACTTCACAAAACTGATCATTGACATCAATAAAAATACCGCCAGTATCAATCTTTATTATAGTTGCTACATTATCAATAATATCAATATATGCTGATAATTCTTTCTCTTTTTTTAGAATTAATTTTTGCTGATGTTTTGACAAACAGAATTTTTGTATATTTTCTAACAGCAGCGGTGTATTGATTGGTTTTAAAGCATAATATGATACATTTAACTTAATAGCTTCCATCAGAAAATTTGCTTCACCATGTGCTGTTGTGAAAATAGCAGGAATATCGTTGTCAAGCTCTCTAATTTGAGCAAGCATCTCTAACCCGTTTTTCTTCGGCATATTGATATCACTGACGATTACATCAATTTCACCGCCTTGGGTCTTAGTAAATGATGTAAATTGTTCAACACCGTCTTGCCCGTCAATACACAGTATAACTTTTTTAAATACTTTTTGAAGGATAGCTCCAAGAGATTCTCTAATACTGGTATCATCTTCTACATACATTACTGTTAAGGTTTTTAAGAATTCTTTATTAAACATGAAGTGATTATACATTAAAATATATAAAAGTATTTCATATTTTATGATGTTTACAATAACTTATATTTAAACTTAAATTAATTGAAACTTAAATTCAGCTCCTCTTAAGGAAACCCTGCTATTATTCCGAACTTAATTTATAGAAGGAGACAAGTCATGAGCAAATTTACAAAAATGATAAATCAAGCTGATGTTAAAAAAGACTGGATCGTAATCGATGCATCTGGTAGAACATTTGGTAGAATTATCACAGAAGTTGCAACAATTTTAAGAGGTAAGAATAAACCTTTCTTTACACCAAATGTTGATTGTGGAGATAATGTTATTATTATTAACGCTACGTCAGCTAAATTTACAGGTAAGAAAATGGAAGACAAAGAATACTTTAGTCATTCAGGTTATTTTGGTTCTACAAAAACACACAAAATGTCAGATATGTTAGAAAATAATCCAGAAAAATTATTTAGACTAGCTACTAGAGGTATGCTTCCAAAAACAAAACTTGGAGCTAAAATGCTTAAAAATTTAAAAGTATATGCAGGTGCTGATCATCCTCACACTGCACAAGTTAAGGGAGCGTAATTATGGCAAAAGTATATGCAACAGGAAAAAGAAAAACAGCAATAGCAAAAGTATGGCTAGAAGCTGGAAAAGGTGAGATTACAGTAAATGGTCAACCTTTGGACATCTGGTTAGGTGGACATGAAGCTATTAAAAAAAGAGTAAGAGTTCCTTTAGAAGTTACTAAGCAATTAGAATCTGTAAATATCGTAGCTAAAACTCTTGGTGGTGGATATTCTGCACAAGCTGATGCTTTAAGACATGGTATTTCAAAAGCTTTAGTTGAGTTTGATGAAACATTTAGAGCAGTTCTTAAGCCTTATGGTTTAATGACAAGAGATGCAAGAATCGTGGAAAGAAAAAAGCCAGGAAGAAGAAAAGCAAGAAGATCTCCTCAATTCTCAAAAAGATAATTTATTTTATCAATTATTTAAAAAAGCTAAAAAGAGAAATCTTTTTAGCTTTTTTTATGTACAATTCATTATGCGACTTTTAATATTTTTATCACTTTTATTTTCATCTGTTTACTCATCTACACTAAACCTTTCCATATCATCAAATCCAAGTAGAATAAATCCGATTTTATCAACAGACAGTGCCAGCAGTGAAATATCTCAATGGATATTTAACGGTCTTTTTAAATATGATAAAGATGGCAATGTAGTTTGTGATTTGGCAAAAAGTTATCATTTTAAAACTCCTACAAAATTAATAGTTAAAATAAAGGAAAATATTAAATGGCATGATGGATATATTTTTACAGCAGATGATGTAATATTTACATTTAATATGATTAATTCTCCAAAAGTTTTTACTCCAACCAAAAGTAGTTTTGATAAAGTAAAAAGTGTAAAAAAATTAGATGAATTTACTGTAGAGATAAATTATAAGCAGCCATATTTTAAAGCTTTGGAGATTTGGCTGACCGGACTTTTGCCTAAACATTTACTTAAAGATGAAAAAAATTTAATGACAAGCAAATTTAATAAAAATCCAGTAGGAACCGGTTCTTATAAACTTAAAACTTTAAGTATCTCATCTGATATTGTTTTAACGGCTTATGATGATTATTTTGACGGGCGACCTAAAATAGATAAAATATCATATAGATTTATTCCGGATACTACAACAGCATTTTATACATTAAAACAACAACAGCTAGATATCGGTGGACTCACCCCTATTCAAATAGATAGACAAATCAATGATAAATTTAAAAAGGATTTTAAAATATTTGAAAAGCCCAGTTTTGGATATACTTATTTAGGGTTTAATTTAAAAGGTGAAAAATTTAAAGATATAAGAATACGAAAAGCGTTAAGTTTGGCTATCAACAGACAAGAGATGGTTGATGTTTTGTTTTTTGGTCATGCTAAAGTTTGTACAGGACCGTTTTTGCCAGATACTTTTGCATTTAATAAGGATGTAAAAAGTCCAATTCAAAATATACAAAAAGCAAAAAAACTTTTAAAAGAGATGGGATATGATGAAAATAATCCATTTGAATTTCAAGTAATTACAAATGCAAATAACTCTATACGGGTAAACGCAGCTGAAATTTTACAATACCAGCTCTCAAAAGTTGGTGTAAAAATGAAAATAAGGGTTATGGAGTGGCAGGCTTTTTTAAATACTATTGTGCACCCGAGAAATTTTGATGCTATTATTTTAGGGTGGGGATTGTCTCTTATGCCGGATGCTCAACCACTTTGGCATAGTAAAAGTGATAAAAAAGGCGGCTTTAATTTAGTTGGTTATTCAAATGCAAAAGTGGATAATTTAATAGAAAAGGGTGCTGTTACTATTGATAAAGATAACTTGAGTAAGATTTATAGAGAGATATTTACTCAAATTAGTGATGATTTGCCGTATCTGTTTTTATATATTCCAAATTCAATAACAGTGGTAAATGACAAAATAAAAAATGTATCTGATACTTTAATAGGTGTAACACATAATCAAAAAGATTGGATTAAAGAATAAAAGGAAAAGATTGGAAAAAGTAATATTATTTGATTTAGATGGTACTTTAATAGATAGTACAGATGCAATTGTGGGATGTTTTTATCATTCATTTAAAGAGTTGAATTTTGAATTTAATGGCGATGATGAAGATATAAAAAATGAGATAGGTTATCCTTTGGATGTAATGTATGCAAATTTAGGAGTTCGTGAGAATTTAGTGTGGGATTTTGTAACATCATATAAAAAAGAGTATAGAAAAATATCAAAAGCTCAAACTACACTTTTACCAAATGCTATTGAATCTATAAAACTGGCTTCAACTTTTGCAAGATTAGCAATTGTAACTACAAAAACAACTGCATATACTATACCTTTGCTTGAGCATCTTGGAGTGATGCATCATTTTGAAACTATCATTGGAAGACAAGAGGTTCAAAACCCAAAACCACACCCGGAACCTGTTTTAAAATGTTTAGTTAATATGAAACTGAAACCACATAAAAATATATTTATTATTGGTGATACAAAACTTGATATTATTGCGGGTAAAGAAGCTGGAATTAGTGGTGTAGCGGTACTTTGCGGTTATGGTAAGAAGGATGACTTATTAAAATATACGGACAATATTGTTACGGATTCATTAGAAGCTGTAAAAATGATAAAAAACACTGATTTTAAAGCATAATATAAGTTGTATTTCTTTAAAATAAATGCACACAATTATCAGTGTCTAAAAAACACTATAAAAAATAGGAGAAACTATGCTAGAAATTAGATGGCACAGTCGTGCAGGTCAAGGTGCCGTAACAGGAGCTAAAGGGTTAGGTTCTGTTGTTGCTGAAACAGGGAAGCAAGTACAAGCATTTGCTTTTTATGGTTCTGCAAAAAGAGGTGCATCAATGACTGCTTATAACAGAATTGATGATAAACAAATTTTAAATCATGAAAAATATATGCATCCTGATTATGTATTTGTAATCGATCCAGGTTTGGCTTTTACAGATGATATTACTCAATATGGAAAAGATACTACAAAGTATATAATCACTTCACATCTTAGTAAAGCTGAATTAATTGAATTAATTCCAGCAATTCAAGGTATCGAAGATAGAGTATTTGTTGTTGATTGTTTTAAAATCGCGCAAGAAACTATAGGAAGACCAATTCCAAATACACCGGTACTTGGAGCATTCATGAAAGTTAGTGGAATGTTTGAAATTGAATATTTTAAAAATGCTATGAAAGCAGTATTGGCAAAACTTCCTCAAAAAATTATTGATGCAAATATGCTTGCTATTCAGCGAGCTTACGATGAAGTGGAATAGGAGTTAAATATGGCACAACATAATGAAGTAGTAACTAATTTATATAGAAGTACAGATACATTTGAGAATTCTATTTGGAATCAAGGTTGGGATGAGTTAGTTCCCGGAGCTGCTGTTTATTCTTTTAATGGAGATATTGACCACACAGTTGTTAATGTTCAACCAGAAAACAGAGATATTGCAGAAACAAACTCTATGAATAAATATGTAGGTGATTGGCGAGTTGTAAAACCAGTTTGGAATCTAGACCTTTGTATAGATTGTCAAAATTGTTGGTTATACTGTCCAGATACATCTATTATCTCAAGAGATAAAGAGATGGTAGGAATTGATTATGATCACTGTAAAGGTTGTGGAATTTGTTCGGAAGTTTGTCCAACAAATCCAAAAGCTTTAGTAATGTTTACTGAACAAATTAAAAATGAAGATGCTCTGAACCAATGGCCAGAGAAAAAGAAAAAGGGAGAATAATCTATGACACAGAATAAAAGAGTTATGGAATTAAATGATGTTGAAATTTGGGATGGTAATGCTTCTAATGCTCAAGCTTTAAGACAAGCTGGCGTTGATGTAATGGCTGCATATCCTATTACTCCATCTACTGGTACAGTTGAAGGTTATGCAAATCTACATGCAAATGGTTATATTGACGGTGAAATCGTTATGGTTGAATCTGAACATGCTGCTATGTCAGGATGTATTGGAGCATCTGCAGCAGGTGCTAGAGCAGCAACTGCAACAGCTTCTCAAGGTCTTGCACTTATGATTGAAACTTTATATCAAGCGTCAGGTATGAGACTGCCTGTTGTTTTATGTTTAATTAACAGAGCATTAGCAGCACCACTTAATGTAAATGGTGATCATTCAGATTTATACCTTACAAATCAAAGTGGTTGGATCTCAATTGATGCTTGTAATCCACAAGAAGCTTACGATTTAACTTTATGTGCATTTAGAATTGCTGAACATAAAGATGTAAGACTTCCTGTTATATCAAATCAAGATGGATTTATGACTTCGCATACTGCTCAAAATGTTATCCCGTTAAGTGATGAGGTTGCCGGTAAGTTTGTAGGTAAGTTTTTAGAAGTTGATTCAATGTTAAATTTTGATAAGCCTGTAACACACGGTGTTCAAACAGAATCTGATTGGCATATGGAACATAAAGCAAAACAAAATGATGCTATGATGAATTCTCCTAAAATAATTGAAGAAGTTTTTGAAGAATTTGCAAAAATTTCTGGTAGAAAATACAATATGGTAGAAGAATATAAACTTGAAGATGCAGATGTAGTAATCGCATGTTTAGGTACAACTTTTGAAACTGCACAAATTGCAGTTGATAATATGAGAGCTAAAGGGATTAAAGCTGGTTTAATTATGCCAAGAGTATTTAGACCTACTAGAGTTGGACAATTAGCTGATATGTTACAAAATGCAAAAGCTGTTGTATGTATGGATAGGAGTGCGCCTGGTGGACAACTTGGAATATTATTCCAAGATATTTCATCTGCACTTATCAATACACCTGCAAGACCACTTATGAGTAATTTAATTTATGGTTTAGGTGGTAGAGATATGACTGTTAACGAGCTTGAAGAGATTATTTCTGATGCTCAAACTGACGTAAATGCCGGGAAACTAAAAGGATCTATCCAAACATGGATAGGTGTTAGAGGTCCTGAGCTTAAATATTATAGTGTAGAAGGATAAGAGATGGGTTGTAGTTTAATTGGTGGTGCTCCTATGCCACAAGGAAATAAAGAGATTAAAAACTTAAAATCTTTCTCAACAGCTGCTGAGAGATTTGAAGGTGCTCATGTACTTTGTCCGGGGTGTGCTCACTCTATTATTGTAAGAGAGATTTTAAATGCGACTAATGATAACTTAGTTGTAAGTGCTAGTACAGGTTGTCTTGAAGTTTGTACAGCTGTATATCCTCATACTTCGTGGGATTGTTCTTGGATTCATATTGGATTTGAAAATAGTTCAACTGCTATTGCTGGAGCTGAAGCTGCAAATAAAGCATTAAGAAGAAAAGGTAGAATTTCTGCTGATACACCTGAGCCTAAGTTTGTAGCTTTTGGTGGTGACGGTGCTACTTATGATATTGGTTTCCAATGGATTTCTGGTTGTTTTGAAAGAGGACATAATATGATGTATGTATGTCTTGATAATGAAGCTTATGCAAATACAGGAGGACAAAGATCTTCTTCTACTCCAATAGGTGCAACAGCTACAACTACACCTGCAGGAACTCATTCTTACGGTGAAAAACAACATAAAAAAGATATGCTTCAAATTATGGCTGCTCATGGAGCTCCTTATGTAGCACAAATTGCTCCAAATAAATGGAAGGATATGATTAAAAAAATCCAAAGAGGATTTAATACTGAAGGTCCTGTTTATATCAATGCCATGTCTGCTTGTACAACAGAATGGAAATTTCAACCACATCAAACTATTGAAGTATCTGATTTAGCTACTGATAGTTTAGTATTTCCACTTTATGAAGTTATTGATGGTAGAGAATTAAATATTACTTATAGACCAAAAAATATTGTTTCTGTTAGAGATTATTTAGGTGCACAACCTAGATTTAAACATCTGTTTACACCTGAATATGAGCATATTATTGTTGAAAAACAAAAAATTGTTGATAGAGATTGGGAATACCTACAGCGACGAGAAGAGGCAAAGGTTTAATTTTTTGCCGTAAATACGGCGACTAAATCCTTTTTTACTTTAGTCATTTACTAAAGTAAACTCCTGTCGTAAGAAAAGAATTTATTCTTGATTTACAACAAAAACTTAAACCCTCACAGAATTTATGTGAGGGTTTTTTATTTATATTATTTTATCTTCTTGGGGGAAGTGATTGTAATTCCTCTTCATTTAAATATTCGTTCCCATCATCATCAAGTCTTTCAAAATTTGCCTTCATAGGCGGTGGAGCTTCTTTAAAAGATATTTTACCATCTTTATTTCTATCAAATTTTCTTAAAACAATTTTTGCTCTTTGCATTGCTGCTTGACTAACATTGCTTTTTTTATCTGATGATGCCCATATTGCAAAATCTACTTCAAAATTCTTTGCATTCACATTTGAAAGAAATTCTTCATATTCTTTTATAGAATTATAAGGTCCATGAAGTCCCATCATTGATTTCCAATGTGAACCGGCACCATAATCCATAACATACAATTTACCGTCTTTTTTAAATCCGGTAACCCAATGGTTTGGCGCGCTTTTTACTTTATTGTTAATAAAAATATATCCAGCTTTATATTCCGGATTTATTGTATTTAAAGTATCTTTTGCAAAATTTGCAGCATCTTTACACCAACCTTTTGAAGAATCAAATGTCTCTTCCGCTGATTTTACAGTAACTGCACCAGGACCTTCACTTCGTATTTTCCTAACTACGCTTTTTGCTAAATTTTTATCAAAATGCCAATTATTTTTCATCCATTTTGCTACATCCTCATCTGATTTCCAACTATTTACTTCCGATTTATAATCTGAAGCACTAGATATAACAGCACTGAAAACCAATGCTAGAGCCATATAAACTACTCTCTTCATACTTTACTCCTTTTTAGTGTATAAAATTAATCTAACGGGAACTTGATTATAAATTCAGCACCTTTGTAGCTGTTATTTTCATAATCAAAACTGCAATTTTTTGCTTCAATAGTGCCATGATGGTGTTTTACAATTATTTCATAGGTCATATAAAGTCCTATTCCAGTACCGTGTGATTTATGTTTTGTTGTAAAATAAGGCTCAAATATGTGTTCTATAGTATCTTTAGGTATGCCGCCTGCGGTATCTTTTATTTTAAGTATGGCTAAATTATCTTCTTTAAAGAGATCAACAAAGATAAAATTTTTCTCATTTTTTGATGCAATAAGTGCATCTTGTGCATTTGAAAATATATTCATAAATGATTGTATTAATTCTCCGTCCAAACCGAATATCTCTAAATCTTGCATATTTTTAATAATTACAATATTTCTATTTTTAAGTTTTGAACTTAGGAGTGATAATGTTCTTTCAAGACTGTCTTTTAAATTTAATTTTTCTTTATCCTTATTCTTTTTAAAGAAGTTTCTAAAATCATCAATAGTTTTTGACATATGTTCTGTAGTTTCTACAATTTTGGTAGTGAGGTCATTAAACATCTCGTCGCTCAGCATACCAAACTCTTTTTGCAGTTTCATTCCACTAGCAGATGTAGATATTACAGAAAGGGGTTGTCTCCATTGATGTGCAATATTCTCAAACATCTCCCCCATTGATGCCATTTTTGATTGCTGAAACATTATTCTTTCTTTTTGTTGATTTTCATTTTCAAGCATTTTTGAATTTTCTATTTGCTTTAAAAGGGCATTTTTTTGCTCTATATATTCTGTAATATCAAGTTTAATAGCTAAAAATCCATTTAATTCATCATCCATAATAATCGGCACAATTGAAGCTCTTTCATAAAATATTTCACCATTTTTCTTTTTATTTATAAATTCTCCATGCCATATTTTTAAATTATTTAAGGCGTCATTTAATTCCTTATAATACTCTGGCTTCATATCTCCAGATTTTAAAATATTTGGATTTTGACCGATTGCTTCCTCTTTTGTGTAACCTGTATTCTTTTCAAAAGCACTGTTTACATAAGTAATATTTCTATCTATATCTGTGATTACGATACTGTTGTCACTATTCTCAACTGCTTTTCTGAATCTAAGTAATTCTATTTTGTGTTTTTTATCCAGTTCGTAAGTTATCATTAAAACAATTAAAAAACTTATAATTATAAATAGAAGAATATAAGAAAAGTTTTTTTCTTTTTTATACCCTTGTTCAAAATATGAGATGAGGAATTTTTTTAAATTATTGATTGATGAATCAAGATGAATATCAGCTCTTGTGCTTACAGCTTTATTTAAATCATTCACATATTTAAGTGTGAGATGTGAGCTGCTTATAAAAGTATCCAGCTGTTTATCCGCTAAATTATTAAGAATATCAAGATCTTGAAGATTTTTAAGATTTTTATTTATGTAGCTTATATATTCATTTTTCCCGAGTGCTGATTGTGTAAAATTAACTATGACTGCATTTACTTCAAGTCCAATAGGGCTGAAATAATATCTTTTTTGGATATATGCTTGAAGTTTAAGAAGCTTTTGCATTGAACCTACAAGTAGAGAGTTGTGCTTTTTAAACTCCTTTATTAAATCTCTTTTTTTAAAAAAATTATTTTGTAAATCTTGATAATAAGTAGAAAGTTCTTTTTTTATACCGCTTTCTAACAGCATAACTTTTAACAGATTTAATTCTGTATTAAAAGTATGAATATCTTTTGAGATTTCATCTATATTTATATATTGTAATTTTTTGGATAAGACATTATCAAACTTTTTATCTAAAAGATTTAGTGATTCAATTTTTCCAATGGTTATATAGTTGTTTTTTGTATTGTCGTTTGTTTTTAGAATAAAATGGAAAGAATAAAGAATAAAAAATATAAACAGCACAAACACAATATAAGCATAATTTACTTTTTTTAACATGATATCTCTTTTATTTCTTTAATTATACTATAAACTTATTATAAAGTCTTGATATAAGTTAATAATTATTTAAAAAATTAAAGAATTTTATTATCTATTATTCTTTTCCTCTATTCCGCTAAGTCCAAATCGTTTTGATAATTCTTGTTTTATTCTATCTGGAGAGATATTTTGACTGCTTAAAGCTACTAAACAATGATACATTAAATCTGCACCTTCATAGATAATCTCTTCTGTATCATTGTCTTTAACAGCAAATGTAAATTCACCGGCTTCCTCAACAATTTTTTTAAGCATAGAGTTTTGTTTACCCTGTAGAAGTTTGGCAGTGTATGATTTTTCAGGGTCATCATTCTTTTTACTTTGTATTGTATGATAAAGTGTATCTATCACACCGTAAGCACTTGCGGTATCAATCTCAACTTCACTAATTTTCTCACCAGTTTGAATATCGGTAAAAAAACAAGATTTTCTACCGGTATGACATGCCACACCTTTTTGATCTATTTTTAATAAAATTGTATCATTATCACAATCCATCATTATGGATTTTATAGCTTGAGTATGTCCGCTGCTTTCACCTTTTTTCCAAAGTCGTTGTTTACTTCTGCTAAAATAATGAGCATATGAAGTTTCTAGTGTCAGTTCTAATGCTTCTTTATTCATATATGCAAGCATTAAAACTTCACTTGTAGTATCATCTTGAGTGATTACCGGAACTAAACCGTCTTGTTTAGCCCAATCAATAGTATCTATAATATTTGCCATAACTATCTTCTTTCTTGTATCTAATAAACTTTATGGAGTACCCAGTATTGGGTACTCTAAAAATCTATCTGTTTATTGAACTGTCTCTTGACTTATCTTTTGTATCAACCCAAATATTTGGAGTTGACCCGCCAGGTGTTAAGAATATTTTAGCATCTTTGTTTTCTCTAAGTGCATCATTAAATTTACCTTGAACTTTAATTTGCTCTAACTCTAAAAGTTTAACAGTTAAAGATCTAGAAACTAAATCATTTGCTTTGGCTTGTGCTTTAGCTTCTATATGTACAGCATCTGCACGACCTTGAGCTTCAATTCTATTTTTATCAGCCTCACCTTGTGCAAGTGCTGCTTTTTTCTGAGCTTCTTGTTTTGCTCTTAAAACTTCGTATTTTACTCTTTCAGACTCTTGATTAGCAACTTGTACTTTTTCAATCTGGTCTTTAATTTTAGAAGGTAAAACTATCTCTCTTAGTTGAACAGATTCAATAGATACAGGTCTTCCCTCAAGTGATTCAATCTCTGCACGAATCCCATCTTCAATTAAGACTGCTATCTCATTTCGTCTCATTGGTAACTCTTCTGCTTTAAATCCACCAACAACATTTCTTACAATATTTCTAACAACTGGATTTACAATCTTATCTTCCCAAGATAATCCCCAAGTTGCAATAGTAGTAGGTGCTCCATGAGGTAAAAGTTTATATTGAACAGTTAATTCGATTGAAACAGGTAATCCTCTTGCATCTAGAATATTAATAGCCGGATTTATTTTAATCCCACTATCATACCCACTCATCTCTTCAATACTTTTATAATTAATAAGTCTTACTTTTGTATCAACTGTAATTACTTTTTGAATTACTGGAATATATAGGTGAAATCCAGGTTGTAAAGGTTCAGTTTCATATTTACCTGTAGTTACTTTAATACCTACTTGACCTGATTCTATAATTACAAATGGCTTAGCCATTACAAGCAGTATAATAATTATTATTATACCATATACTATTCCTGATTGTTTCCCAAAATTCTTAAAAAATTGTGGTGCTTCAAATGGCGGTTGAAAATCTCCACCACCATTGTTTGAACTATTATTCGAACCTTTGTTTTCTTTTTGTCTATTTTTAAAATAGTCGTTATCGATTGGCATCTGTTTTTTCCTTTTTTATTAAATCAAGTGCAATAATATTAAATTGTACTTGTATCTTTTCTTAAATTTTATGCTTAGTTAATATATGTTAAATGTTTTATATACTTCTCATTTTTTCCTGCAACTACATCAAAATATGCAGATTGAATTTTTTCAGTTATCGGACCTCGTGAGCCACAACCGATTTTTCTAGCATCAACATCTTTAACAGGTGTAATTTCAGCAGCAGTTCCAGTTAAAAAACACTCATCACAGATATATACTTCTTCTCTTGTAATTCTTCTTCTAATTACTTCTATACCCATATCATTTGCTAAGTCTATAACTGTAGCTTGCGTGATAGACTTAAGTGAGTTGTCATTTGGAGGAGTGATTAATTTACCATCTTCAACCATGAAAAAACAAGCTCCGCTGGCTTCTGCAATATAACCTTGATCATCTCTTAAAAGTGCTTCATCATAACCGGCTTCAACAGCTTCAAATTTTGCCATTTGAGAGTTTAAATAGTTTGCAACAGCTTTTGCTTTTCCCATACCAGAAGTATTTCCACCTCTTGTCATTGAAGATATTTTTAATCTAATACCATTTTTAAGACCATCTTCACCTAAATATGCTCCCCATTCCCAAGCAGAAATAGATACATTTACCGGACAATCTTTATGATAAAGTCCCATAACTCCATATCCTAAATATACAAGCGGTCTAATGTATGCACCCTCAAAAAGTTCATTTTCTTGAAGTAGTTTAACTTGTGCGTCATTTAACTCTTCTACTGTAAAAGGTACATCCATTAATGTCATTTTAGATGAATCTAAAAGTCTTTGTGTATGTTCTTGAAGTTTAAAAATAGCACATCTGCCATCATGTGTTTTATATGCTTTTGTACCTTCAATAGCACCGTTTCCATAATGTAATGTATGGGTTAATACATGTACTTTTGCATCATCCCAAGGAGTTAGTTCTCCATCCATCCAAATATATTTTGCTTTATTCATTTTTATTTATCCTAAATCTTATATTCAATAATAAGGATATATTCTATCTAAATATAGTTTAAAATATTAATATGATTATTTCACAATTAATTCACAATAAATATGATATCATAACGGTATAAATTAAAGGAGATAATATGAAAATTAAATTTTTAATTGCAGTGCTTGCGATAGGTACATTTTTAAATGCAGAGATGGTAAAAGTGACAGAGCAGACTGCTATAACAAAACCGTTTACAAAAAAAGTTAAAACAGGAGAAAAGTGTTATGAAGACACAGTAGAGCAGTTTGTTAATTGTGGCAGTCATGATACTAATACTATTGGTATAGATACTTTATTAGGTGCAACTCTTGGTGTAGTTCTAGGACATCAAGTAGGAAGAGGCAGTGGTAAAGCTGCTGCTAAAATAGTCGGTGGACTAGGTGGTGCATATATGGCAAATCAGAATAGAAACAGTAACAAATGTAAAACATATCATCAGGTGACTCGTTGTGATCCTGTTTATGAATATATAACAGAAACAGTTATTGTGGGTTATAAAAATTGTGCTATGTATAAGGGGCAGAAAGTTTGTAAAGAATCAAAATCACCTTTAGAATCCTTAAATGTTACACAAAGAGTTTATGTACATTAATAATGAAAGCAAATATATTTTTTGGAACTAATGAAGAGTCAAGAGAGGAGTTAACAAATATTGTTAACCCTTATTCGAAAAAGGTGGTTTCTTCTTATCCCATATGTACAAAAGAAGATACTTTAAAAGCTTTAAAAATAGCACAAAAGGCCAGTGTAGATACTAAAGCATCAACAATAGCACAAAGGATAGATTGGCTTAAAGATGTAGTAAAGAATTTGTCAAAAAATAAAGAAGACATTGCTCAAACGATATCAGATGAGGTTGGTAAGCCGATTGCCTTTGCAAGAATTGAAGTCGATCGTTGTATTGAAACAATCAAACTTAGCAATATAGCAATGATAAATTCTCATGGAGAGACTATAAATACAGATGCAATGCCCAGTGGTAAAAAAACTACAGCTTATTGGTTTAGAGAACCTGTCGGTGTGGTTGCTTGTATTACACCTTTTAATTTCCCGTTAAATTTAGTTGCTCATAAAATTGCACCTGCGCTTGTAAGTGGAAATGCGGTAGTTTTAAAACCAACCCCGGAAGCTCCTTTGACAGCGTATAAATTTGCTAAACTTTTTATTGAAAGTAAATTTGCAATAAAAGATGCTTTAAGTGTGGTTTACGGTGATGTTGAAGTTGGAAGTACATTAGTTGAGTCAGATATTCCAAGAGTCCTCAGCTTTACAGGTTCAGTTCAAGTTGGAAATATTATTACAAAAACAGCAGGAATTAAAAAAGTAGCTTTGGAATTAGGCGGAAATGCAGCAACATTTATAGACAAAAGTGCAGATATAAAATTAGCAGCCGCAAGATGTGCCTTTGGTGCATTTATAAACAGTGGTCAAGTTTGTATAAGTTTACAAAGAATTTATGTTGATGAGTTGATTTATGATGAGTTTGCAAATGCTATGAAAATAGAAACTGAAAAATTAAAAGTAGGCAGCCCTTATGAAGATGATACATTTGTCGGACCTTTGATTAATGATGAGGCTTTAGTACGGGCAAAATCTTGGATACAAAATGCGATAGAAGAGGGCGCTGTATGTTTAACGGGGAATAAAAGTGAGGCATTGAACTTTTATCCAACAGTAATGACTCAAGTTACTGATGATATGAAAATAATTTGTGAAGAAGTTTTTGCACCAATAGTCAGCTTGATAAAAGTAAAAAGCTATGATGAAGCAATATCAAAAATGAATAATTCCCCTTATGGGTTGCAGTTTAGTATATTTACAAATGATTTAAAACAAACTCAAAGTTTTATATATGATGCTTCTTGCGGTGGAGTTGTAATAAATGATATTCCAACATTAAGATTTGATATACAACCTTATGGTGGAACTAAACTTAGCGGAATAGGAAAAGAGGGTCCTAGCTTTGCTATTGAAGAATATACTGAGATTAAATCTGTAGTGATTTGTTAAATTAACAAATCGCTATTTTTGTAATGATAAAAATAAGAACATTCCTAAGCTAAATACCAATAAAGCACCAATTATCTCTAAAATATAACCTTTACTTGTTAAAAAGTTATTACTTTTTTTATTTAAAGCAATAGAAAATATACCAGCTAGAGATATAGTAAGTCCCATCCCTATACTCATAAATATAGCTGCCAACACTCCCAAAACATAATGCTGTAAAACTATACAAAATAAAACTATCGTCATAACTCCAGGGCATGGGACAATACCTGCACTAAAAGCAACTGCATATTCACTTCTTTTTTGTACTTTTATATTCTTTTCTTTTGCTTTTCTATTTTTATAAGCTTCGAATATTAGATAAAGTCCAATTGTCATAATCATAACAGCACTTATTTGCATAGCTATAGATGAAAAATCATTAAAGTTTTTTCTAAACATAGTTTTAAGTACAAAAAATATTCCAAAAGTAAAAATAAGTGCAGAGACAGCATGAATAATAGAAATCATATATCCCATCTTAAAAGCTTTTTTATAATCACTTTTATTCGATGTAAAATAAAATGCGACTAAAGCTTTACCATGCCCTGGACCTGCTGCATGTATCACTCCATAAGCAAATGCAATTCCTAAAATAAGTAATGATGTACTTAAATTATTCTCATCATTTAAACTTCGTATAGTTGTAGATATATAACTATTTAATTCATACTGCCACATTACAAGTTGCTTTAAAAATTGGTTATAAAGTTCCATTATTTCAGCTCCAGTCTATATCCAAAATAAAAGTCATTGTCCAATTCACTAACTTTAAAATCAGCCCCTGTAACTTTTACAAATTCTTTTTTCAAAATCATCGCTACAAAAAACTCTTCATCTCCAAAGTCAAATTTTGTATCTTTTATATTATATTTTTCTTCTATATCAAAAGAATAGCATATTTTATTATTTTCAATTGTAGCTTTAAAGTTTTTAGGTTCTGGAAAGAATTGTGTTTTATCTTTGATTTTTATATCTGTATAAAAGTTATAATCTTTTAAAGATATAAAATAACTCGTATAGATAAACTTGTTTTCTTTTTTATCTATTTTACCGTCCCCATTTTGGTCAAATTCCATAATCAGCATAGAAGATGTCATCTCATCCAGCTTCCATTTAAAATTTATTTTAACTGTTGTATTATTTTTTACTTTAATAGTAGGATACACTTCTATAAAAGTATGAGGATGTGCCGACACAAAGTTAAATCCTAGACAAATCAAACAAAAAATTTTAATCATTATAATTATCCTGCATTTTTTAATTTATGTAAACGCTATTATAACATAATTATTTTAAATCACAATAATGATAACTATTATCAATATTAAGGTATATCTAAGAGTCACTATCTTATTATTCCAATATTGATAATGGATATCAATATTATGGGAAGCTAAAAAATAAAAGCTAAAGATGAACCGTTCAAAGTAAACATCTTTAACCAAAGTGTTCAATATAAAAATATTGAACTTTATTATAACATAAAATAAAGGGAAATAAAAAATGTTAAAAAACAGATTAAAATTAAGTATAGTAACAGCTATGGCAGTAGCTGGATTAAGTTCAAGTGCAGTTGCAGGAACTGTAACAGCTCCAAATATTGATAATATAGAATTAAGTGGAGATATTGAATTAAAACATGTACAAGAGAAAAGTGACACTGCTACAATCAACAAAAGAACTGCAGAGATTAATTTAAATCTTGATGCTAAAGCTAACAATGGATTAGAGATTTATACTACTTTTACAGCTTATGATGATAATCAAGCAAATGCATCTGCCAATAAAGATTTAAGAATAAAACATGCTTAAGCAGTACTACCAATTATGGATAGTAAGGGTAAAGTTGTATTAGGTCTTGCACCAAATTTTACTTATGGTACAGATGCTTTTGATGATGGTGGTGAATCTTGGAAACTTGGTATTAATGTACCGGTTGCTAAAGATATAAAAGTTACTGTAGTTTCTAAAATAGTTAATGAAGAAGAGGCTGATTCTGATAAGGGGGATACAGGTGCAACTGCAATAAGAGTAGATGCAAAAGTTGGTGCTTTTATGATTGGTGCAAGATATGCTAAAGGTTATGCAAACAAAGGTGATGGAAATACTCCGGCAACTGCAGCTGATAAAGAAAATAAAAATAAAGTACTTACAAGTTATATTACAGGTACGGTTGCCGGTATTGAACTAGGTGCTGAATATATGTCTAAAAAAATAGATATGATTGGTACTGATACAGATACATCAACTCAAAAAGGTTATTTTTTAACTGCAAGTTCTGAAGTAGCAACTGGATTTAGCGTTGGTTTATCTTATCTAAATCTAAAAAAAGGGATGCAAGGTGGAGATGATTTTGCGCCGGGTATGATATTTGAAAAAACTTCTATTACTTCAAGTACCACTAAAGATACTTCAGCTTATATACTTCCATTATCATATGCAATTAGTGATAGTTTAACCGCTAATGCTACATATATAAATGTAGATATTCAGGGTGTAGATGCAACTGAGATGGACTTAGGTTTAGAGTATGGATTTAGCGATAATGTAACATTAAGTGTTACTTATGGTGATTTTGATGGTAAAACAGGTTGTGCTATTGATGATACAAAAAATTTAGAAGTTGCAATTGCAATTATATTTTAATTTATAGGGTTTTAAAAACCCTATATCATTATTGAAAATATAAATTAAGACAACGGCAGTGAAATAGTAAATTTAACACCATGATACTCTTTATCTTCATAATGTACTATGACATTTTTAGCATCAATACAACCTAGCATATTGTTTACAATAAGATTATAAGTCATATGAAGACCCAAGCCTGTACCTTGAGCTTGATGTTTGGTCGTGAAATATGCTTCAAAGATTTTATTTAAAATATTTTCTTTTATTCCACCTGCATTGTCAATGACCTCAATTACTGCATTATTATCTTTTATATTTGCATTTATAAATATCACCCTAGGATGAATATCTCTTTGTATAAAAGCATCTTTTGAATTATTAATAATATTTGTCATAGATTGTAACAATCCATTTGGATAGTTATTTAACAAAATATTGTCATCTATATTTTTGATGATATTTATATTGAGATTTTTGATAATAGATTCTTGCATAAATAAAGCCTGATTTATATTTTTAGATAGATTAAACTCTTTTTTTACCATATCGCCTTTTATTATGTCGCTAAAATCATCTATTGTATGTGATAAATAATTTGCTGCATTTATAACTTTATCCAGGGTTTCAATTTCACTGTCTTTGCTATCTATACCTAATTCATGTTGTATCTGTAAGCCTGAGGCTGCTGTGCTGATTATACTTAAAGGTTGTCTCCATTGATGAGCAATATTTTCTATCAATTCACTCATAGAGGCTAACTTCTTAGATTCAAAAAGTTTTGCTTCTATCTCTTTTGATTTTTTAATCTCATCTTTTATTTTTATTTCAAGATTTTCATTTAATAATAAAAGTTCTTGCTCACTCTTTTCTAACTCTTTATTGGTCTTAGCTAAAATTTTTATTTTTTCTTCTACAATAGATTCTAAATTGTTTTTTAATCTATGCAGTTCAGTTATATCTGTAAATGTTATAACAAATTGGTGTTTACCTTCTCCATATGCTTTATAATTTACCATAAAAACTGTCTCTTGTTTAGATTGATTATGCATAGATACGACTCTTTGCTGTTTATCAAGAGCAAATATATAGTCAATCCAATTTTGATCTTTTTCTAATAATGAGTTACTATAATAACCATCTTTTTCAATAAAAAAATCACAAATACAATCATGCTCATTTAAAAATTGCTTTAAACTATCATATTGAAAAAATTCTAAAAAGTATTGATTGGTTTTTATGATATGCAATCCATCTGTTAAAATTACAATATTTGCTTGAGAATCCAATATTGTATGTATAAGATTAGATTCTTTTTCTATTTTCTTTATAAATTTATTAACTACAAATAATCCAATTGCAAATATAAAAGTTGTAAGTAGAAAGATATATAAAAAAAGAGTATTAGCAAATCTCAAATCATCATCAATATTCATAGTAGTTGATAAAATAGCTCTCATATCCCCAACTTTTTCATAGAAGCCATTCGTGTTACCGTATTCTTCAATTAATTCTTTTGGTGCTAAAGATGGATATGAATGACATCTCATACATTTTTCCTGATTTAATTTTGTTGGCAATACATAATATAAAAATGTACCACTGTCATTTTTAATTATCTCTTTGTACTCTTTTTTTAATGTATGATTATTATATTTAGCTAGTAGTTTTGATTCTTTTCTTGTTGCTTTATTTAAAGGATTTCTTGGATTATTTGAAGCAAATTTTATAATTATCGGTTGTTGATTTTCATCTACTCTTATTTTGTTGTATATTTCATTTATAGTTCTTGCACCAAAAGTTGAAGACAATAAATTTGGTGTAAAAAAATCTTTATCTATAATATCTTTCCCTTGAAGCTTAAAGATTACAGGTTTTTGATATTTACTTATATATGTTCTAACAGCTTTATAATTTTTTAAAAACTCCTCAATTCTAAGTTCTGCTTGATTTAAAGCATAAGATTGGGTTTGTCGATAAGAAACTATCAATAAAATAAGATAAAGTAAAAATAAAATAGTTAGATGTTGCTTTTTCATAAATATTCCTAATAAACATTATAACATAATGTAGTTTATAAATAATTTTAAAACTTATTCTATAAACCTGCCATCTGATCTTTTTTTTCTACTTCATCTAAACTTGACTTCATCCAGCCAGATTTTATGTTGATATCCATTATCATTATTAATTAAATTTTAAGTTTTATTTTACTATCATTCATTTATTGATAATGGTTATCAATATACAAGATGAAGTTTTGATTTATAAAAGGAAAATAAAATGATAAAAAAATTAAGTTTAATAGTTGCATTATTGTTTACAATAAATGCAGCAGCACAAAAATTAGAAAAGTTAGTATTAAGTGGTCCAATGGCATCTGTGTCACATCCACTTTTTCATATGATTGAAACTGGTGCATTAGATGATGTGGTTAAAAAAGTTGAGTTTAGATTGTGGAAAAGTCCAGATGAGCTTAGAGCTTTTACTTTAAGAGGTGGGGCAGATTTTATAGCGGTGCCTACAAATGTTGGTGCAAATTTATACAATAAAGGTGTGAATATAAAACTTTTAAATGTTTCTGTTTGGGGAATATTAGGAATTTTAACGAGAGATAAAACTAAAAAAACTTTGAAAGATTTTGTTGGATGCGAAATAGCTATGCCATTTCGTGCCGATATGCCAGATATTATTTTTGAAGAAATAGTAAAAGCACAAGGGTTAAATCCAAAAAAAGATTTTAAGCTTAGATATTTAAATTCACCAATTGATGCTATGCAGATGTTAATCTTACGAAGAGTTGATCATGCTTTATTGGCAGAACCTGCTATATCAATAGCTTTACGAAAAACTGGATCATTTCCTTTAAAATTAATAGCTCCAGATTTGTATAGAAGTGATATGCTTGAACTTGAGTGGGGTAAAACTTTTAAAGTAGATACAAAAATACCAGAAGCTGGTATGGCAGTAGTTGGCGATATATCAAAAAATGAATATGTTTTAAAAAGATTCAATGAAGAGTATGCAAAATCTATGGCTTGGTATAAATCAAATCCAAAAGAAGCAGGAGCATTAGCTGTAAAATATGTGAAAATGTTAGATGCCAATGGTGTGGCTGATTCTATTGAATATGTTCAGTTGGATGTTGTAGAAGCTAAAAATGCTAAAAAAGATTTAGAGTTTTTCTTTGATATATTAAAAAAGAACAATCCAAAATCAATAGGTGGGAAACTACCTGATGACGGATTTTATTACTAGGAAATAATATGAACTTTATACTTAAAATAATTAAAGATTTCCCAGCATATCTTTGGAGCGGTTGGGGTGCTATTGGCTCAATCTTTCTTTTCATTGCTTGTTGGGATGTAGGAAATCAAGTTTATGGTAACTTAGTGTTACCATCTCCTCTTGAAACTTTTCAAACATTGAATTTGATGCTTCAAGATGATGCTGTTTGGACTGAAATAAATATTACTTTATATCGTGCATTTACCGGGTTTGCAATATCTTTAGTATTTGGTTCTGTTCTTGGACTTTTGGCTGGATTTTTTGCAACAGCATCTATGATGAGTCGTCCAATAGTTACAATTCTTGTTGGTATGCCTCCAATTGCTTGGATAGTGTTAGCAATGATTTGGTTTGGCATGGGTGATGAAACTGTTATATTTACAGTTGTTGTTGCATCTTTTCCTATTATATTTGTAGGTGCCTTGCAAGGTACTCGTACTTTAGATGGTGACTTAAAGCAGATGGCAAATAGTTTTAAATTGCCTTGGCATATGAAATTTATGGATGTTTATTTTCCTCACATATTTTCTTATGTTTTTCCTGCTTGGGTCAGCGGGCTTGGTATGGCTTGGAAAATTGTTGTTATGGCTGAACTTTTAGCTACAAGTAATGGTATTGGAGCTAGTTTAGCAGTTGCAAGAAGTCATCTTGATACCCCAACAGCATTAGCACTTGTAACTATTATGATTGGGTCATTGATGTTTATTGAGTATATTATTTTAGAGCCAATTAAAAGAGAGGTTGAGTTATGGAGAAGTTAGAAGTAAAAGGTTTAAATCATCATTTTGGATTTACTGAGATTTTAAGAGATATAAATTTTACTTTAGAAAAAGGTCAAGTTTTAAGTGTAGTTGGTCCTAGTGGCGGTGGTAAAACTACTTTGCTTCATCTTTGTGCTGATTTGCTTGATGTTGAAGAGGGCAGTGTAAAAAATAGTTTTATTAGTTCCTCTTTCGCTTTTCAAGAGGGACGACTTCTTCCTTGGAAAAATGTGATTGACAATATCTCACTTGGTCTTTTGGCAAAGGGTTGGGATAAGAGCGTTGCTATTAAAATGTCACAAGATATTGCACTAAAATTTGGTCTTGAAGAGGAAGATTTTGATAAGTTTCCAAAGGATTTAAGCGGTGGGATGAAACAAAGAGTTAGTTTCGCTCGTGCTTTAGTGGTTAAACCATCGTTACTGTTTCTTGATGAACCTTTTTCAGCTTTGGATATTGGTCTAAAGCAGGAGTTGCAAACTATTTTAATAGATATGATAGATAAAAAAGAGATAAGTATATTGTTTATCACTCATGATTTGATGGAAGCTATAAGACTAAGTGACAAGATACTTTTACTTGAAGCTGATCCTGGGCATATTGTTAAAGAGTTTGATTATATAGTGCCGCAATGTCAAAGAGATGATAAATTTGTTTATGAAGAAACAGCAAAAATATTACAAGATGAAACCATCATCAATACATTCGAGTTACAATTAATGGGAGCGAAATAATGGAAAATCAAGAACAGAAACTACACGCAACAAATCATTATCTATATTATCCAGATGAGAAAAATGTACCTCCATATTTAGCTTATGGATTTCGACCAGTATTTTTATTACTTGCTCCATATATGATAATCTCGATGATTTTATGGGGATTAGTTTGGAGTGGGGTTATAAATATTCCTTTTATGAATGATACTTTGACTTGGCATGTATATGAGATGTTATTTGGGATATTAACAGCTGGTGTTATGGCATTTTTAACAACAGGATTACCTGAACTTTTTCCAGGGATGGTACCTTTTATAGGTAAGCGTCTTTGGTGGATTATGGTTTTATGGGTAGCTGGTCGCCTTTCATTTTGGACTATTGATATTACTGGTATTTGGTTAACCGCTATTTTAAATTTAGCAATGTTGGGTTGGCTTATATGGTTTGCTAAAGATGCGGTATTAGATAGACTTCAAAGACATGCCAGTTTAGGATATGTTTTAGTTACTATTTTTGCTATTGAAGTTTGGTTCTTCGGATCAAAATTAGGCTTTGCACAAACTGATGGTATGGAAATTTTAAAAGTAGCACTTGGATTTATAGTTGTTCTGATTTTACTTGCAATGAGAAGAGTAAATATGGAAGCAGTTAATGAACTAATGGAAGATAAAGGTATTGATGATATTTATATATCACGACCACCTGTGACAAATCTTGCAGTATTTACGGTGATAATATTTACAATAATTGAATTCTTATATCCAACAAATTCAGCACTTGGTTGGATAGGATTAGCTTGCGGAGCTTCAATATTAGCAATTACCGGTGATTATATTTTAAAGGATAAAAATATTTTAAATCAACCATATATTTGGTATTTAGCACCAATTTTTATAATGTTAGCAGCAGGTTATGCTTTGATGGGTTGGGATATATTAAATGATGGTTCTTTTGGTATCAATCATTTTAGACACTTTATCACAAGCGGCGGTTTGGGACTTGCATATTTGATGATCATGATAATAATTGGGTGGATACATACAGGACGACATCTTACATCAAATATTTATACACACTTAATGGTTTTATTTATAATTGCAGCAACTCTAATGAGAGGATTAATTCCATTTTTTGAAGAATATATAAGTGAGTTGTATTTATGGTCGGCTATTGTTTGGACTGTACCATTTATGTTATATATTAAAGTATTTTTTGGTTTTTTAATATCTCCTAGAGTTGATGGAATAAAGGGGTAAATAATGGTACAATAATTATTAAATTACTAAAAGGTGCAATAAGATATGATAAAAAATAATATTAAATTAAAACTTCTTTTATTATCTATATTTATTGTTCTTTATAGTTTGTTTATATATTTTATTACTCAAGATAAAAATTATAGAATATCATTGGAATATAATCAAAAAATTAAAGATTTAAAAATTCATTATGCTTTAACAATTGATAATTTTTTAACAGATGCCCAGTCAGTTGCTAGTATAGTTCAAAATGATAAAAAAGTTATAAATATATTCTCTCAAGCACAAAATGCATCTGTAGAGCAAAGAGCTGTTTTACGAAAAGAATTATATGATTTATTGTTACCTTTATATCTTAGAATTAAACAAAAAGGTGTACATCAGTTTCACCTCCAATTTAGGGATAACACTACTTTTTTAAGAATGCATAAACCAGATAAATTTGATGATGATTTAACAGATGTAAGATACAGTTATAAATATACAAATAAAACAAAGAAACCTATCCTTGGATTTGAGCAAGGAAGATCAAGTCATGCTATTAGATATGTTTATCCTCTCTTTGATGAGAGAAACAATCATATAGGTGCCGGTGAGATAGCTTTATCAACCAACTATATTCAAGATAAGTTAATGGTTGTCAATAAAATACATACACATTTCATAGTTGATAAACATATCTTTGATGTAAAAACAT
This sequence comes from Arcobacteraceae bacterium, assembly GCA_023138835.1. GTDB lineage: Bacteria > Campylobacterota > Campylobacteria > Campylobacterales > Arcobacteraceae > CAJXII01. The sequence goes on along the minus strand of JAGLOP010000009.1, from coordinate 45,066 downwards.
GGGAAACAAAACATTTAACCTCAAAATATATTCAAAGTGTTGAGCATAAAGATTATATGTTTTCTTTAGATAGACATACAAACGCAAAAGAGCTAGATGATATAAAACAATTTTTAACTCCATTAAAAAAGAATATTGATAAGAATATGTTTTTAAAAACCCCATTTGCCTTGCATACACAATTTAACGATAAAATAAAGATACTTGCATTTTTACCTATAAAAAATATTAAAGATAAAAAAGTTGTTGCTTATTTAGTTTCATATTCCCATAGTAAATATTTGGATAATATCCTTTATGACTATAAAAGATTAATTATAATTGTATTCTTTATTATGTTAATTATTTTTTATTTTATTTATAGAAATTTAAAATATAAAGAAAATCTTGAATTTGAGATTAAAGAAAAAACAGCAGAGCTAAAAGACTTAAATAAAAATCTTGAGCAAAAAATCAAAGATGAAGTTGAAAAAAATAGAAAAAAAGATGAACTTATTGCCAAACAATCACAAAGTGCAGCACTGGGAGAGATGATGGATGCCATAGCTCATCAATGGAAACAGCCTTTAGGTGTCATAAGATTACATGTTCAATCATTATCTTTAGGATTAGATTATGGAGTTGTAGCCAATAGTGAAGATATAAGAGAGATTAATGAAAAAGTAGATTATCAAGTAGAACATTTAATATCAACCATAGATGAATTTAGGCGTTTTTTTAGACCAAATCAGAAGCAAATCGATTCTAATATTAAAACAATAATTGATGAAACATTATTGTTGATGAAAGATAGTTTAATAGCAGATAATATAGAAACCGAAATTTTAGGGGATAAAGATATTGAATTGCATTGTTCCCCAAATGAATTTAAACATATATTTATCAACTTAATAAATAATACCACTGATGCTTTTATAGAGAATGATATTCAAGATAGAAAAATAATTTTTGAATTAAAAAAAGAAAATAATACAGTAATAATAAAAATATCAGATAATGCAGGTGGAATTCCAGAAGATATTATAGATAAAATATTTATCTCAAATTTTACGACAAAAGCGGAGGGAGAAGGTACTGGTATAGGTTTGTATTTAACAAAACAAATTGTTGAAAAACTTCATGGAACGATTGAAGTTTGTAACGATGAAAAATATAAAGGTACTACATTTAGCATAATTGTACCAACATAAAAATTTAAAATTTATCAATCACATTTAACACAATTTCTACCGCCGTGTTTAGCTTTGTAAAGTAATTTATCTGCTCTTTTTAGTAAAGTCTCTTTTGAATCATCATCTTTAATCATTGTTACCCCCAAAGAGATAGTTACGGGGATATTTTGAGTAAATTCTATTTTTTCGACTAACAATCTTAAACTATTGGCTTTTTTGATAGCTAACTTGTAAGATATGTCTTCAATTAATACTATAAACTCTTCTCCTCCCCACCTTACAAATATATCATCTTCTCTCAAAAAGTGTTTAATATCATCTGATAATTTAATAAGTATTTCATCTCCTACTAGATGTCCATAAGTATCGTTTATCTTTTTAAAATGGTCAATATCAAAAAAGATAATTATCCCATTTGCTTTGATATCTAAGAATTTATTTAGATATTTATCAAAATATGCTTTATTATAAGTCTTTGTAAGATGATCGGTGTTTGCTTTATCCTGGAGATGGATTGATTTTTTATGCAAGAAATCAACTTGTGTCAATATTTGCTTTAAATCATCAGAATACTTTGTAAATATAATATATAAAATGGTCAAAATTAACAAAAATATTATAAATGTCAAGCTGTTGACCAGTAACAATGAGGAGTTATTCTCTTCAATAAATTTTGTAATATCTTTTGCAACAATTACTTTTGCAATATCTTCATTTTGAAAGTTTTCTAAGTTCAAATCAGTAAGCACTATATAAGTTTTGCCATTCATTTTAATAATTTGATAATTTTTTGTCAGGTCTATCATGGAAGTGAGTTTATGAAAAAATGGATTACTGGTGATAATTGAATATTTATCTATTTGTTTATATTTCTTATATGCTTCCAATGTTTTTAATGCTTTTGTTTTAACTAAAATCTCTGACTGAACTTCAAATTGTTTATTTAATAAATCTACAAAATAACTGGGTTTAATCCCAAATTCTAGTACTCCTATATGCTTATTTTTATATATATACGGTATAGTAACTCTATAAACTATACCATTTTTCCCAACTTCAAAAGCATATTGATTTTCTAATGATTTATTAACAAAAGCGACTATTGGTCTTTTCTTTGTTAGATCATCATCAAAAGAATTTGGTTTGTGCATCCTTAAAACTGTAATATTTTTATTATCTATAAAGTGCATTACATAAAGATGAGGATCAATTTGTTTAAAACTAGCATAATCATTCTTTAATACTTGATATAGTGCTTCTCTTTTATCATTTTTAAATAAATTAGAAACGTATTCATCACTTCCAAAATGATTGGTTACCATTAAATATTTATCTTTTAGATTGACCTTGGATGTGTTAAAGCTTTTTTGAATATCTGATGTCATTTGATTAATATTACTATCTAACATCATCTTATAATGTTGGTTATCAAAATATACTCGTCCTATAAATGTAACACTAAAAATAATAAATAAAACTATTAAATATTTCCATTTTATTTTTTCATGTTCTAACATAGATGACCTTTCATTTTTAATATGATATTTTAATCAACCTTAGCCTTGACACAGTTCCTGCCACTATTTTTAGCTTCATATAGAGCATCGTCAGCTCTTTTAACAGCACTTTTAATATCATCACCTATTTTCACTTCCGTAACACCAAAACTTGCAGTTACTTTTAAGTGTTCATCCATATCAAAATCTTGTATAGCAATTCTTAGTTTATCTGCTAATGTTGTGGCATTTTCCAATGTTGCTGTTGGAAGTAAAATAAGAAATTCTTCACCGCCCCATCTGCCGACTATATCTACATTTCTTAGGTGTCTAAGCAGTATATTTGACATTTGCAACAATACTCTATCTCCAATATTATGACCATATTTATCATTTATTTTTTTAAAAAAATCTATATCTAACATTATTAATGACATTTTATTATCTCTTTGTGCCATTGTATGATATTCTGATACAAATAATTCTGTGAATTTATATCTATTGTACAGACCTGTTAATTGGTCAGTAAAAGCCATTTTCTCAAATCTCTTATTTTTTTGTTCTAAAACAGTATTTATTTCGTTTAGTTCTGTAGAATATTGTTTCATCAAAATTGCCCATCTGCTGTAAGAGAGAGAAATCAACTCTTTTTGTAAAATTAATCCTGTAAATTCACCATTTTTATTTGTAATGATTATTCTTTTAAAATGCTTCTCTTTCATAAAATTAATAGCTTCTTTTATAGTAGAATTTTCATCTAGAGATTCTACCGGAGATGACATATAATCACTTACTGGAAGATTTAAGTCCGGACCTCTTTTTATTAAGTCCATAATATCTTTTGTTGTAAGGATACCTATTGGTAAATCTTTTTTTAATACAACAACACAATCAAAATCATTATCTGCCATATTTCTTAAAGCATCAGTTGTTGATGTATCTTTTGATATTTTTTGAATATTCTTATTCATATTCATCAAATCTGCCAAGCGATAATTTTCCATCAATGACTCTGGATCAATATGACTTATAATATCTGTATATGTTAATATGCCAAATAAACTGCCATCATCATCCACAACACAAATATGTTCAATACTGTCTTCTAAAAACGGCATCGTATCTAAAATATTTGCATCTTTACTTATAGTTGGCAGTATCTCTAATTTGATATTTGATATCTCAATTGAAAAATCATATCCTTTTAATTTTAACTTCAATATATCATTTGCAGTTAAGATAAAGAATTTATTTTTATCTACTACTATTACATTTCTATGATTGTATCTATACATTAAATCAATGGCTTCATTTAATGTTGAACTTATATCAATTTTTACTGCATTTTTTGTTGCTATCTCATAAATTAGTGGAAATTTCATCTATACAAAACCCTTTCAAGCATTAGTCTCAATATAGTATTATAACAATATATTATTTAAAACCCAAGTAAGTATAAATCTAAAAGTGGTTTAGCCAAGATTGGCAAAAATAAAACAAAGTGGATAAATCACTACATTAATATATCGTAAATAATTATTCATACTCATGTCAATAGGTATAATATCGCTAAGAGGTTCATCTTTATCTATCTTTTGCATTAGATGAAGCCGGAAGCTGATGTCGGCAAATTTTAAAACGATAATAGAACTCATCCAAAAAGTAAAATTATTTAAGTAAAATGATAAAAATAAAGTATAAATAAATGTCGGATTTAAGAAAAAATACAACAATAAACTTTTTTGATACACTATATAGTTATTTTTAATTACACCGTAAAATGTATCTGCTTTTTGCCAATTAGATTCAAAAACTTCTAAGCCTGCAAAAATAATTATAAAAATAAAAAGTTCTATCATGTTTTCTAACAAACTATCCAAGATGATTCTACAAGCAAATTATCTTCACAAAATATTTTTCCTACAAACTTATCTTCAAGCTTATAATTACCTACACCTTTAGGCGTTCCACTCATAATTATATCACCATCTTCTAAAGTCATAAAAGTTTTTATCTCTTCTATCATATTATTTGGTTTATAAATCATCAAGTCATAATTGGCAAATTGTATCAATTCGTCATTGATAAAAAGTTCAAGTCTAAGTTTTTTAATATCACCATCAAAAGATACAAATTCGCCCAAAACTGCAGAATTATCAAAAGCCTTTGCTCTTTCCCAAGGTAAACCTTTGGTTTTTATTTTATTTTGGATGTCAGCTTTTGTTAAATCAAGTCCAAAACCAACACCATTTATTTTTTTATTTTTAATTAAAAAACAAATTTCACCCTCAAATCTTGTATCTTCACTTATAAAATAAAGTTTATCAGTTATCGCAGAGTTTGGTTTGTTAAATACAACCATAGTATCCGGTGTTTCGTTGTTTAATTCTTTTATGTGTTCTACATAGTTTCGACCAATACATACCACCTTTGAAGGGGTTGCTTTTTGATTGTTATAATTTATTGTTTTCATATGCTTATTCCTTATATCTAGGGGCATTATACAATAATTACTTTTATTTGTCTTGTAAAAAATTGATATTTTAAAATTGTACTTTTTGAATTTTTCCACATATTTTCCACAACCTTTTGGAAAAAAGAGGTGGAAATATATTTTATTTATGAAGCAAATGATTCATTAACAGATTGAAACATTGTTGTTTGGTCTAATTTTGCATAACGGATAGTAGATGCTATTGACTTATGATTTACTAGTTTTTGTATTGTGAAAATTGGTACATTATTTATTGCTAAAAGAGAACAATAAGTATGTCTTAAAGTATGAAAAACTGTTCTGTTCTTTCTGTCATCTACTGCTAATCCAATATTAAATAATGGATCAACTACTTTTTTAAACATCTTTTGAATAGCACCCTTGGTTATGATATTGCCATCATCAGATACTATGTAGTCATTTGGTTTTAAAGCTTTTAAAAAATCAAAGTTCTCAAAGTAGCATTCAGGAAGATATGATGTATATGTTGAATCATTTTTATGGTCAGTTAATAATATAGTTCTATTTTTGATATCAATGTTCTTTTTTTGAATTGTTAATACTGTATATAATCTTGCACCTGTTGATAATGCCAGTCTTACAGCTAAATCTAATTTTTTATATTTTGCTGTCTTTTTTAAGAGTAATTGTACATTCTCTTTATTTAGAAATTTTTCTCTTTTATTGTCTATTTTAAATCTTTTAACCTTTTTATTTACAAGATGATTATCTATTTTTAAATCTAAATGATTTGTGCCAAAATTTATTATTGCTGATATGAGTTCTAGCAAATTATTTACAGATGTTTGTGATAAAACTTTAACTTTATCCATTTTGTACTTATTTAAAAACTCTACAGAAATAGAATGTATGCTTTTACCTTTCATAACTGGCTGTATATGCTTATTGTAAAACAATACAGTCCTTTTTGTTGACTCTTCTTTTCTACCCTCTAATGAACGATTAATGATGTATTTTTGAGCTACTTCATCAAATGATAAACTATTCTTTTGAATTAGTTTAGGGTTTTCCCCTAATCTAATTTGAGTAATGATTTCATTTCTCTTATGATGACAATAGTTTTCATCAATCCCTTCTGATTTCCTACCTACCTTAATTTTACAGTTTTTCTTATCTTCATCTATATATTGTATGTAAAATGTTATATCACCACTTACAAGTTTATGCAAATATATGCCATTATATTTTTTTGATTTAACCATTGCATTTTCCTTTCTAAAACAGAACTGTATCAGGGGTTATCTGATTGCATTGTAGAGTTTCATATCTATCATCGATATGTCTTGCAAATGTACTTAATGATACTGTATTCGCACTACCATCATCATGCGTAACTTCTATTGTTTCATAGTATAAATCAACTATTACTGTTACCTTTTCACCTCTTGCTTTTAAAATATAAGCATCATTTGTATTTAAAATATCATACGTACTAGATATATCAAACTCAGATACTATTATGTGGTTAATCATGCCTTGTATGTTCATTAAACTATGTTTATACTCACTATCATTAGAAAATTTTATAGTTCCATCATAAAAATCTAATGAAACTACTACTTTCCCATTTTGCATCTCTAGCATACCTGTGCTTTTTATCCTAAAATCTTTATCACCCATTTTATATCTCTTATTCATTTTTTCCTCTTTTATTAAATTTATTATATTTGGTCATCACTGTATTAACAGTGATATACCTTAGTTGTGTTACAAATGTAGTCAACCACATCAGCAAGATTAAAAATTATCTTACTATTTTGACTATTTCCTAGCTTCTTATAGTTTGGGATATTTTCCCCTTTCATAATACACTTATCTATAAATGATACTGAGCTTGATAGTATCTGTGCCAACTCTTTTTTTGTTACTGTTATGTTATATTTATCTCTTAATGATTTAAAAATCATTTCCTTATTTTCCATTTTGTTGTCCTAATGTTTTAATATTTTGGACTAAGGTTTTAAGTCAGTTGTCTATTGACTGTATTTTAAGAAAAAGAGTTTTATCTTAAAATACCACTAAAAATACCACCCGTATTTAATAGTTTGTAATTATATGTATTGCTCTTCTGGTTTGAGTTTCTTTCATAAACTTTAATTCACTTGCAGTTAAGACTGTATTATTCTTTTCTACTCTTTTTGCTATCTCTTGACACTTGATAATGTCTCTATTTAGTTCATCAACCATTTGATCATCTATTTTATTTTGAATGTAATTATTTTCCATTATTTTTCCAATATTATTTTTATTTTTATTTTTAAAAGTAGTACCTTAAGATACTACTTTGTGTTGTGACTAAATCACACTTATTACAAGATTAATATATAAATTATATTTCATTATGTAATGATGGAGGTACCGGAATCGGTGCCTTTAGTAAAGTATTAGAATTATTTATATTTTCAATATCCTTAACACTATCAACAGAATCAGAAGCATATGAATTATTACAATCTGAATCCAATTTAAATAAGTAATCGCCAGTATTATCTTTTGTTGTATTATGTTCTTCATTAAAAAATACAGGATCGATTGCTCTTAGTTGCTCCATTAATGCATTAGTAGTTATATCACCGTATAATTTACCAAATGCATTTTTTAACATTTTTCTAGATAATCTGAACTTCTTGAAACAATTTACTAATTTAAAGTAGGTATCTCTATATCCTATATCATCTTTTAAATCTTCAAAGAATTCAATATCCATACTTTTTAGTGCTTCAGAAAATGACTTAAATCGATTAGAACTAACTCCCACAAGTGCTTCTTTTTCTGGAGTATTCATTGCTGTTGTTGCTTTTTTTACATCAACATTATAATTTAAAAGCATTAATGCAAAAGCATCTAATTCAGATGTTATTGCATCAATTAGCTTATGATATTCACCTAATCCAAGAAAGTTAATTTTTGAGATATTTCCTAGTGTTTCAAAAACTGTTAGTCTTCTATCATTTGATTCAACCTCTAAGGCTTTTGGTTCATTTGATGTTATTAATATCATTGCATATAGAGGTGTTTCTTCCTCAGTATTAACAAATTTTTTACTAAATGTTCCCGCTCTATTTGATATTAGAGCTTTAAGCTGATTTTTAAATTCTTTATTATTTTGAATACCACTTGATATTTCATCAAGATTCATAACCAATCTACCCTCAACCACTCCACCAATGAAGTCACTCTTCATTGTCTTGTCATTTACTTGAATACATTGGTTTTTCCCAAATAGAGGAACTATGATATCATCATATAGGATTCCTTTACCTGCTCCTTTGACATCCCTTTAAAAAGAGTGCAACAGGACTTTTCCTTAATTCTTGGAAGAAGTAAGCTAGCCAATTAATAAGCCAGTCATAACGCTCTTGATCATTTCTTACTAAATGGTTAATTAACTTATTAATGATTACTGGTTGGTTATATTTTTGATTTTTATCAAGCTCCATAAAAGATGTTTGTCTAAAAGTATTTCTGAAAATTAAATCATCTTTTTCAAAGAATTCTTTTTTAATAAATGGATTAAATACATCTTCGGAAACTAGCAGTAAGTCAAATGATTTAATTACATCTTTTTTCATATCGTTATCATCAAAAACCACAACCTTATTAAGTAACTTACTAAGTACCATAATTAATTTTGTTTTAGTCATCTTAAATCTTACTTTTGAGTTTGGGGTTCGCCTAAAAGCAAATTCTCCATCTTCATACATCCAAACAGCAGCACCTTTTTTATCAAGTAAAAGAAGTGTTGGGTGTGGATTTTCCATCCAATTATTAACAATAAAATAAGTTGTACCATCTGGAAGTTCAAATCTACTGAACTTTATGGGTATTTTTTCTTCTTTTACTGTGTCATCATCATTTTTATTAGATTTTGAAAGTGTTGAAAAATCAACACCTCCTTTTTCTAATCTTTTATTTTCTTCAGTATCATTAATGATACTATCTATATCTAATTTCAAAATTTCTCCTTTAAAATGTAATAGAAATTGTTTGCAAGCATTTTTGAAACTTTTTTGGGTCTCTTAATGCACCTATTTTGCTTTTAATCTTGTAGTTTTGTCCAAAAAGATTTTTAAAGTATCTAAAGCTAGTTATAAAATCGAGCTGATACACTTCCATAATAAAATTAACAATACCACCTCTAAAATTTGAACCGAAGTCTGATATTAGAGCTGTCTTCCTTTGTATTGATGCTGATGCTGTTTTTTCATCTACTCTCATCTTAAACATTAAGTTATGTTCAATTTTATAACCAAGAAAAATCAGTATTGCTTTTACAACATACTCATCTAAGAAATTTTGCACTTCTTGAATCTTTGAATATGTAGTATCTTTAAAGTAATGATGGATATAACCCATCTTCTTTAAAGTATCATCTGATATAATTATTGAAGTATTATTGTTTGTCGATAACGGTATACAATTTATTGGGGTTAAAGATTTATTATTTTTAGTTTTACGAGAACTTATTTTTAAATCATTAGTCCCTTTTATCAGTTGCTTTTGTCTATTTAACTCCTCTTTATAATCAGGCTCATTGGCATAATTTTCAAATTTTTCTAAGTCAAGTATTCCACCACCATAAAAAGATGATGGTTCTATCTCTTTAATGTAAGGTAGATATGTAATTGGTACACTTTCTACCACAAGCCTTTCGCTAGTTTTCATTACACTTAGATCCATAATATACCTATCAGTTACACCAGCACCATTAGTTGTGACATAAGCAAAGTTATTTTGCCAACATCTTCTCTTCAGATACTCTGTAAAGTGATGTATATATTTAGTGTTACTTATAAGAATATAAACATGATAGCTTTTGCTAAGATTTCTGTATTCACCCGTTTCACTATTTCTAATACCCGATGAACTTGATGGGCGAATTAACATTTGCACAAACTCAAGCATAGGAGCTAGTTTAATTAAAACTGCTCTTACTTCTTCTTTAGTATCTAGCTTAAAGTGACTAGGTGACTTTTTATCAAAGTCAATATCTACTAGAAATGCTGAGAAATCTTTAGTTTCCTTATAGTATTTATAGGTTTCATTAAGAAATTTTATAAATCTACCACTTCTACTAATTAGATTTGTACCAGTAGCACCATCTTCAAGTTTTGTATTAGTAACTAAGTCACCGCCTATCTTCTCTGTAATACCAAGACTAATCGTATCATTTTGAGTAAGTGTCCATAGATACTTATCAAAACTCAATAATCCATCTACATGTTGCATACTATATTTAGCTTTCCAAATACTTGCAGCAGTTTTTTTCTTACCATCTGGCAGGTATGTTTTGACCACAAGATTATTTGACCGAATTAAAGTAAAATATACTTTAATTTGGCCTACTATAGGAATGATATACTCGGGAAGAGTTTCATCGCCTATAACAACAGTTATGTTGTTTTGAGATTCCATTCTATTGGTCTCCTTAAGTCGGGATATAATCAGATTATTAGTCTGATTTATTTTTAACAATGGGTTTTTTAAAGAACATAAAAACAAAAGAAGTATATTTTAAGTCAAGTCAAAGTGCATCAGATGATACACGCAATAAAAAGGGAAAGTGGATTAAAACTTATCATCAGAGAAATCTTATCTCCGAAACAAACCATCTAAAAGCACAATATTCTTAAAGAACTCAAACTCAAAAGAAGTATGTTTGACTTGTCAAACTTGTCCTTAATGTTTTTGAATTCGCAGTATAATATAAAGGTGACTTTATTACAGTAACCTAATCTGGACAAAGTTCTTAAATTGCAGTATTTATGGGGGATTAAGACTTATGTTTTATTTGCTATAGAAGATAAAATAATAAATTATTTTAAGAATTTATAGTTTGGAAATATAATATTTTGTATTTCTTCAAATTTTTTATACACTTTCCCTTTATTATTCATATGAAAAAGTGTTGATAACTCAACAGCTTGACTTTTTGATAATCCCAAATAATGAGAAAGATATACAACAAAAATATATTTATTTTCAGCTTTATGATCAATAAAATATCTAATTAGATGTAAATGATTTAAATATGAGTATTTTGCATTTTTTGTATAAGCATCAATTTTATCTAATATTCTTTTTTTCTTTTCTGATTTTTGTAAACTTATAGTTCTTATTATGGTCAATATACTTAAACTTTCTATTAGGGCTTTTGTTAAGTTATATAATGATAAATTATTTTGTTTCAAATCTTTAAAACTTTCTACAATTGATATATTGTATATTTCATTTTTTTTAAATTTGAAATCACTAATAACAGTATCTGAAGAGAAACTTTTAAAATCTATAAGTGCAGGTATATTCACAAATACCTGTTTTAATATAATATTTTGAATATAGTCAGAATCAAAAGCATCTATAAAATTATTTGTACTCATACCTAAATCAAGTAATAAAGTTTGGTCTAAAATTACTTCTTCATCAAGTTTTGAGATATTATCTTGCGTATTATTTATAATCTCTTCTTTTTTATTTTTATCAAAAGAATCATAAAAATACATATCATTATAATTTAATAAAATAATAGGTTTTAATAAGCTTATCAAAATATCAAGAAATTCAGTATAGTATTTATCTTTGAGATGTTTAATTCTTAACTTTAATAAAGCTTCTATCTCTTTAGTATATAGTTCTTTTGTTTTATTATTAATGATGAATTTTATAATAAATCTGTATGCATCAGCAATTATATATTCACCTGCAATCATACCCATAATTTTATTTTTTAATTGTTCTTTAGTATATTTTTTGGTTTCTTTTGATGTAATATATAGAGGTTGTTTATATTTTTCTGTATCTAGATTTAATTTTATATTACTTAATTCACCTAGTAATACTATATCTAATAATGTATGTTTTAATCCTAATCCATAAGACAAATCGTAAGTACAAAAATTAGTTAATAATTGACCCATACTTTTTTTAAACGATTCATAATTAGTATCTTCAATATGCTTATATATATAAAAATCTTTAGATATATTGTAAATTTTAAAATCAATAAATTTATGAGTGTATTTTCTTTTAAAATATGACCTAATTACATCAAATTCTTTCACTTGTATCCTTAAATAATTTTATATATTTTATTATAACCAAGACATAGTGGTATTTCTTGTTGTTTTTATAATAAACTTCTTTTATTTACAGAATACCACTAAAAATACCACCTGTATTTATTTTAAGAAAGAAATTAAGCTTTCACCTAATCCTTTATATCCCTAAACTTTCTAATCTTGAAATCTTTATCAATTTCAAATCCATTATTTTCTATCTCTGCTAGGTTAAGATGTTCCCAACATCTTTTATCCGTAACATATCCATATACTTCATTTTTTAATTTATTATAAGTTGTAACAAAGATACTACTTGTACCTTTGTAGTACTTAATCAGTATCATTCTCTCATTTTCATCTTTTACACTTTTAGTATGCATTCCCGGTATCATCTCAAGTGACTTATTCATTCTTGTCATTTTATTTCCTATTATTAATTTTTTCTAATATTATTCATATTATTGATATATTGATTTCTATGATAACTATTAATAAATATAAAAAGTTAATATCTAAATAAGAGTATATTTTCCATAGTTCTGCTTAAAAATGTAGTAACAAATAGATATGATAAAGAGATAAGCCATCTTTGAATGGCACCTCAAAGTAAGTATTTAAATGTCTCTATAACTACTTTGAAAAATAATTATACTAATGGAATCCCAATAGATATTTATGATGATAATAAAAACTACAACACTCATGACCTTCTTGTGCTTAATTTTGATAGATGAAATATTTATCTAAAAATTAATAAAAACATGTGTATTCTGTGAGGTGCTATCATAATATATAAAGCTAATAAACAAGATGCAATGATCATAAAATCTAAAAGATATTGTAAGTTTATTTTTGTTCTACTATAAAAGTAAATTGATAATGTAAGTAGTATTATAAATATATAATAATCCATTTTAACCCTTTGTGATTTTTATTAAAATTATATTTAGATAAAAGTGAAATATATAGTAAAGTAAGCTTATAAAGAATATTTTAAATAATTAGATTTCATTAAAATACCACTAAAAATCCAACCTTTAATATTGTTCTTGTGGTATTTTTAGTGGTATTTTGTAAAAAAACCTATTTTATTTTATCTAATCAAATTTCTCATAATATTTTCATCTGTTGGAGTTATATATAGTACAACAATAATTATGATGCATCTTAAAAGAGATACTGGCTTCAATTGAAAAGTTAGAATTCTAATATATTATAATATTTGTTTTTTCTTAAAGTCAGATACATAACGCAAAAGAGTACTCCTGCCAATATTAAACTTATTAGCAATATCTTGATTAAACATACCAGATTGTTGCAACTTCATTATTGCGATAACATCATCATCTGTAAGTTTGAAAGCATGACCAAATTTAACCCCTCTCTTTTTAGCAGAAGCTATTCCATCAGCTTGTCTTTCATCTCTTAAATCTGTTTCAAATGCAGATACTATAGATAGCAATCCAATCATTAATCTACCAGAACTTGTTGATGTATCAATTTCTTGTTCTGTACATTTAAAATTTACTTTTTTTGTATTTAGAGTTTCAATGATTTGATGTAGGTCTTTTACATTTCTAGAACATCTATCTAATCTAGTAACTATTAAAGTATCTCCCTCCCTTACATAATCTATAGCATTTTGTAATTCAGGTCTATTATATGTTTTAGTACCACTTTTCTTTTCTTGAAATATTTTTTCACAACCTACTTTCTTTAATGCTTCTATTTGAGAAGTTAAATTTTGACCTATAGTTGAAACTCTTGCATATCCTACTAACATGATTAATCCTTGTGTTTTTGTTATTGATATGTATTATCATCCAATAAAGGTACAGAGACACTTCAATGAGATATGTAGTGAGACATTTATTTAAAAGGTTTTATAATTTTTATAAAAGTGTCTATCTGAGTATACTTTATGAGATACTTTAACTCTATATGTTACACTAAATTAAAAATTTAATTTAAGGATAAATAAATGAGGAAACTAACTAATAAAGAAATTTCTAAAGTAAAAGAGCTATCAAACTATTCAATGCCTTTTACATTAATAGAACCAACACAAACTGCTTTAAAAAAAGGTATAATTGATGCGACAGCTCCTGTTAGAAGATTTTTTTCAGAACAAAATATACATGACTATAATTTACAGAATAAAGGACCTGATTATAAAATAATTATAAAAAATACATTTATTTTAACGAATGAAAATAAAATAAAATCAAAAACTTCTTTATATCGTCCAAAAACTAAAAAGGGAGATCCTAGAATTTGGTTTAGTTCAATGCCTAAGTATGCAGATAAAAATGATATATTTGCCATTACCTATTTGGATAAATGTATATATCTATTCAATATAACACAATTAGATATTATTAAGATATTAAATTCAAATAAATCTAATCCAATAAAATCTTTAGTAAATCAATTTAATGAAAATTCTAATGCGATTTCTGAAGAACTTTTATCAAAATTGCAAGCTATAGTAAAAAAAGGTCCATTAAAAGCGATAAAAGTTGGGGATACAGCTATAGGACATGCAATAGAAAGTGCATTAGAAATTGAACAAAATAGTAGTCCAAAACCTGATTACAAAGGTATTGAATTAAAATCTTATCGAGCCAAGAGGAAATCTAAAGAAAGTAGAAAAAGCTTATTTGCTCAAGTATCTAATTGGAAACAAAGTAAATTTAAAAGTAGTGCAGAAATATTAAATAATTTTGGTTATCAAAGAGGTACTGACTTTAAATTATATTGCACAGTTTCAACAAAAGTTTTTAATAGTCAAGGGTTATCATTAAAAGTTGATGTAGAGAATGATTTATTAATAGAATATTCAGAAGACAAAAAAATTAATGATTTTGTTGTGTGGCCATTAAAAAAATTAAAAACTAGACTTCTTGAAAAACATAATGAAACATTTTGGATTTCTGCGAAATCAGAAACAATTAAAGGAATTGAACATTTTCATCTAGAAAAGATTTTATATACAAAAAAACCAAATCCATCACTATTTCAATTATTGATTGAACAAGGTGAGATTACAATAGATCATTTAATTAAAAGAGGGAATGATGGTAAGGTAAAAGAAAAAGGCCCTTTATTTAAAATTTCTAACAAAGGTTTTCAGATACTTTTTCCTAAACCTATTGAATATAAGTTATAATTTAATCTTGTAATATTTTAAAAATATGCTCTGCAATGGCTTTAGCCATTAATGGGGGTACTGCATTACCAACTTGTGTATATTGTGGTACTTCTGTTCTTCTCTTAATTCCACCAGTTGTCTCTTTGGCTCTAAATTCAAAATAATCTGGGAATGATTGAAACCTTGCTTGTTCTCTTACCGTCATTGTTCTTGGTATAAGTGGATGAATCACATCATCTGGTACACTAACAACAGTAGGTGATGGAGAATTTAATTTAAGAGGTCTTTGTGAATGTTTTTTTGTTTCAAGACTGATAATTAATTCAATTAATTCATTTTTTGATGTAGCAAGTACAGTTCCATCTGGTGACATCGCTGGAAAATTACACTTATCTATCTCGAAAGAAATTTGTTCATAGAAAATATTATCATTGGTTGATGAATACTTTGCTGCAAAATTAAAAACTTTAGTAGTAATATTATTAAGAGAAAAATATTGATAAAGTCTAAATCTTGATTTTACTTTTTCTGAATGTTGTCTAAGATTATTATTTGCACAAAGTTCATTATTCCCTTTTATAGTTTTTTTAAAACCACTTTTTTTATTTAAATCAGTAAGATATTTAGAGTTATTTACTGGTTCTGTAAATAAATCTCCTATAGCATCTTTTACAGTAAGTATATCTTTTTCTTTTATAGTTGGAAGTGGACAAAGAGGAGAATATGATTTATCACTAAAATAATCTCCTGAATTCCATATATCATCAGTTGCAAATAAATTCTGTTTATCTGATATATCTTTTCTAATAGCTAATAGTAAAACTCTAGGTCTATGTTGAGGAACTCCATAGTGCATTGCATTTAATTGTAATTCTTGAACAAGGTATTGAGTAGATTCTATATCTTCTCCAAAACCTGTTTCTAAAAGATTTTTAATTTTTGTAAAGGGAGCATCTTCATCATGTTTATTAAATCTACTTCTCATTCCAACAACATTTTCCATTAATACTGCTTTAGGTTTAAATATTTCTACATATTCTAGAAATTGCCAAGGTAGTTGATTTCTATTATCTTTTGGATTTCTTTTACCAGCTAATGAAAAACCCTGACAAGGTGGACCACCAACAATAAGGTCAATTTCACCTAATCTTTTTTTAGTTGCTTTTAATAGTTCTGGTTGTTCTAATAATGATAATGTTTCCCCAATATATAAGCCAGCTTTTAATTTATCTTCTGCTGACTTTAAAAGGTATTTACTCCATTCATAATTGCTTTTAATATTTTTAATTAAATTGTGGTAAAAAGTTTCACCAGCCATAGAAGATTTTTCAACAGCAAATCCTAATTTAAAACCAGTAGTCTCAAATCCAAGAGATAGACCACCACAACCAGCAAACAAGTCAATATATTTTTTATTCATTGTGTATTATATCTTAATTGAATTAGAATGTCCAGGCGTTAATAAATAGATATATTTATGCTATAAAATAATAATTATATTTTTAATATATAATCATTTTTACTGTAATATCTACCAACACCATACCTATCATTGTTAAGTTTATCTGAAACCTTAGATGATGTAATTAACAGTTGAAAATTTCCTTTATTTTCTAATATTTTTACAATATTATCTTGAAGATTTTTACTTCTTTCTTCATTTAAATCGGCACATTCAAAATCCATTATAGAAAAAAGTGGATATCTTGTTTCATTATCATCAATAGCTTGTAATAAAAATGCTAAATGTAAGGCACTTTTTTTAATTGCATTTGAACTTTCTGAAAAGCTAACTCTCTCATTTAATAACCATCTATCTTTTTCAAAATCAATTTCAACAGAACAGTTAGTTGCATTTTTAAAGGTCTCTTCGTTTCCAGTATCATTTTCCAGAAGTTTTGTTGATAAAATAGCTAATTCATCAAGAACTTTTTCTTTTCTATGTTTACTAGAATTTTCTAATAGGGTAATACCACTATTTAAATTACTTATTTCTTGTTGAGATTCATTTATTTCAGATTTTATTTCTTCAATACTCTTTACAATAGGAATCATTTCATAATATTCTTTAATTTTATTTTCAATATTAGAAACATTTTTTGCATATTTCTCAATTATAAGTTCTCGTTCATTTGAAATATAACTGAGTTCACTTAAATTCCGTTGTGATTGTTCGTAATCAATAGTTTTTTTAATTAAATTCTTTTCATTATCTTCTAGACGAGTTCTTAAATTAGTTAAAACTTGATTATTTTGATTTTTTTGAAATTTTAATTCAGAATAAGTTTCAGTATAGTTACCTAATAAATCTAGATTCTTTAATTCTTTTTTACACAAATTACATTTATCTACACAAGAAGAGTCTTCTATTGGGCTAAAACAAACTGGACAATGGCTAAAAGACACTAACCCAAGTGATACATAGGTACTTCTTGATTCTCCCAAGGACTTTATTCTAAAGTCTAAACTTTTTGAAAATAGAACACAGTCATCAATTTCATATTTTAATTTGTTTATGCTTTGAGAAATCATACTTAAATTAATATTCAATACTTTTATTTCTTTTTGAATACTCTCTCTTTCTATAATATTCATTTTATTACCATCAAAAGTTATAGACTTAAATTTTTCTTCTTTTTGTTTATTTAGTAATTTTATTTTATTTTTTTCATCATCTATTAATTCTGATATTTTATTAGTGGACGAATCATTGGGAATATTTAGTATCTCCAAATTACTTTCTAGTTTTGATTCTAATTTGAGTAGATGATTCTCTTTTTTAATCTTTTCTTGACGCATTTCATAGGATTGTAAGTCATCTAATCCAAATAAAAATTCAGCGATTGCTTGTCTAGTATTTCCATTATCTCCATGTGAATTTAATTCTTTTCTAAAAATTTTTATTGGGTCAGAAGATTGACTTAAATAACATAATCTTAATATTTGATGCATGGTTAAATTAGTTAGTAAATCAGTCTTTTGTTCACCCCAAGCCAAATATTCAAAAAGCATTTCAGAAAAACTTGCTTTTTTCCTTCTCACTGGTCCAAAATTATACCACTTTGAAGATTCTTTTATTGATTTTTCATAACTACCATCATAAATACTAATATCTGGTTTTTTATCAATTTTAATATCTCTAGATAAGGTAAATACCTTATCATTAATTTCTATTTCAGTACTAACTTTAGTACAATCATCTGCAGGTTCTTTCCATTCTTCAGATTTTAATTCTCCTCCAAGTGCATAAAAAATCAAATCAAATATAGTTGACTTTCCTACTGAATGCTCCCCTCTAATAACATTTATTCCATCATGAAACTTTTCATCATAAAGAATATTCTCATCTTTAAAAATTAATAATCTATTTAATTTTAATCTACTTCTTGTCATATCTATGCTCCATTAATCCAGATTTTGATTTTAAACCATTTTCTCCATTTAGAGGAACGCTAATTAATTTATTAATAATAATATTATAAATATCTGTTTTTCTAAATTCATCCTCTTCTAATGTTGTTATTAACTCATCAGTAAGTAAATCAATATTTAAAGTAAGAATATCATTACTATTTTTTGCTAAAGTTACTATCCCTTTAGTAATCAAGTTTATTATGGATTGATTTCGTACTTCTTTAATTTCAAAAAATGTTATTCTTGAGTTATCTAAAGATTCATAAGGTAATGAAGTATTATCAATAGTTAACTTATCAGAACTTCCTTTTCTGGGCCAATTTTTAATATTTTTCATTTCACTAGGAAAGAGATAATAGTAATCAGCAAGATTTAAATATGGATAAGAAATAGGACCTTGAACACCATACATAATACTAATTATTCTGTACATACAATGATTGGCATCTTTAAAAGGGTGATATAAAATCATTTTTTCCACCTTAAATGACATTTTCCAGTTAAAAAATATAACATTCCACTTAGTATATCATGATTATAACTTACAGAAACTGTACTTATTTCATCATATATTGGACTTACTATATTTATATAAATCAATTTATCAACTTCTAAATTGCTTTTACCTTCTTTTATCGCGGGCTTAACTATTTGCCTAAAGACAGAACTTATTTTACTTAAGCAATGAAAGGAAATCACTTCTTCTGTCATACTAAATTGGTTTGATGATATTTTTCTTGCAAATAAATTCGATAAATACATTGCATCTTCTATTAAATCTTTTCTTTCCCCTTCTATTAATTTTGCCTCCAAACCAATTATATTACGTACTGGTCTTGGAGTTAGAAAATTTTTTAAGGTATCTAACATTTGTTTATATTCAATATCTTCCTTAGACATTTTTTGTGATTGTTCAAGTAATTTTTCTAAGGCATTTTTTGTATATGTTTCAATACTCTTTTTACCAAATAGGTTTACATTTGCCAAAATATTAAACTCATTAATTAGTTTAGAATCAAGTATTTCTGCACCAATATCGTTCATTTCTCCATCTTCAGTAATAATTGCCATAGGGAAAAAGTTATTATTTGAGTTTTTAAATACTAGACTTCCTGAAGTTCCTTTTAATTCATCTTCTTTAGTTAATAAATTTACAGTAGTATTTGATTTTATATTATATTTAATAAGTCCATTCTCTGGAATATCTGGGCTATTAATTAAAAGTCTTTTGTCTCCTGAATCATACCAAAAAAAGTATTCTTGTATATTGTTATCATCAAGTAATTCTAAATTAAGATAATCATTTTTATCAATTTCTAAAAGTGCAATATCTGATTGTTCAGAAATATGTAAATCTTCTATAGTATAAGAATTACCTTTTCTATTTATATTTATACTTAATAACTCTGATTTATATAAACAAGTTCTACAACTATTTTTATCTATTTCAAGCTTATTGCAATTTAGCCTTTTATCACAAACGGAATGTTTACTAGTTATAACCAAGGATTTTTTATTACAATAACTATTGAAAGTAAAACCTGTACTTTCAGAACCATTACATTTAATATTTACGACATTATCTTTAATATTCATATTCAAACCTTAAGTATTTATTTTCTGGAAATTTACTTTTTATTTGTGTTATTTCTTTGAATTTTAGTACTTCTTTTGTATTAGAAGTAAAATGAAAGTTTGCATTATTATTATTTAAGAATATTCTACCAATGCTATATAAACTAGGATGAGCATGATTATTACAACCATCACTGCAAATTAAATAATCATTACAAGTAAAAGTTTTCAGTAAACTTTTACTTGTATTTTTCTTACTTCCATGATGAGACAATTTACATAAATCAAACTTTTTATTTTTTAATTTAGGTATTTCCTGTTCAATTAATGAGGAGTGAGCATCTCCTAAAAATAAAAAATTACAAGAACCTATAGATAAACTAAAAGCTAAGCTCGAACCATTTGGAGCTCCTGTATCTTCTTCAAAAATATCATTTAATTTGAGTTTATTTAAAATATCATCAAATTCTTTACAAATATTATTTTTGTCTAAAGGTGATGAAAATTTCTGAATTTGTTTTTTATTTTCTTCTTTGTCCTTTTTATTTATCCATTTATGTAAACAATCTAATTTAGATTTATTCGGAGATAAAAAGTTAAATTTAAAATCATTAAATATAAAGTCTGTTAATTTCTTAGTGTTATTTTCATTATAAAAGTTTAATAATTCTATATCTTTGTTATTTAGCAAATCTTGTAATTTAATATCTTGTTTGTAAGAATATTTTTTATCAGATGTAGAAAAAATATCTTTTATATAGTCTGAATTATTAAAGATAAATTTAGTAATTATTATAATCTTATTCTCTATTAAAGATTTATATCCTCCAATATGATCATCATCATTATGAGTTAAAATAGCTAAGTCTATTAAATTATCTTCCGCTAGAATTTCTCTTAATGCATTTTGTACATTAATTCTACCTTTTCCTTTACTTGGACCAGAATCTATTAATATTTTTTTATTAGTATCAATTTGATGAATTAATATACAGTCTCCATTCCCTGCATCTAATGCGTATATTAAAACTTTTTTTGTAAATGTCGAATCATTCAAATATATACCTTTGTAAATATAATGTACAGTATATAGTATTATTACTTAATGAAGATTATCAATTTGTAGTGTGAACTTATTTTTCCACCTATTTTCCACCACTCCATGAAAATCTGTACAAATATATGCAAGACTATGGGTAACAAAGATTTTTTTAAATAATAGAAAAGGCACATATATAGTAGTATATGAAAGACTATGAGGAACTATACAAAACAGCTAAATTAAATTTCGACCTATGCATACAACTTTTGAAACGATTACTTCTTTGCTATTATATTTTATAGTTTTCATAAGATGAATTATACTTAACTTTGATATAATTTTTCTTATGAATTATAAACAAACTCTAAAAACATCACTTCAAAGTGCGTGGATAATTTTAAAACTTGTCATACCTATTTATATCATTGCTGATATTTTATATTTTTATAATACTTTGTCTTATATATCTTTTTTAATTGAGCCTTTTACCTCATTTTTAGGACTTCCTCCTGAAACATCTTTAGCGATTATTAGTGGAATATTTTTAAATCTTTATGCTGCGGTTGCTTTTGCAGCACCTTTGGATTTGACCCCTCAACAATGGTCTATCTTAGCTGTATTTTTAGGAGTTTGTCACTCTTTGGTAGTTGAGAGTGTTATTATGAAAAAAATTGGTATATCAAACTTTTATTCATATTTCCTTAGATTTTTTGGTGGATTGGCTATAGCATTTTTGGTATCTCTTATGCCTAGCAGTTGGTTTGAAGCGACATTATCAGATGCGGTATTTACCAAAGCTTCTTATGATACTTTACCATCACTTTTAATCGGTTCTTTTAGCAGTGCCATAACTTTAAGTATAAAAATTATTTTATTAATATCTGTACTTATATTTATCATGAATTTTATCAAAACAAGAGAATTTATTAAAAAAAGTGAAAAAAATGTAAGTAAAGGATTTTCTTTAACCGTTGGGATTTTCCTTGGTATCACTTACGGTGCAGGGATACTTATAAAAGAAGCACAAAGTGGTACAATTTCTAAAGCCGACCTTTTTTATATAGGAACTTTTCTTATGATATGTCATGCTATTATCGAAGATACCTTATTATTTGTGATATTTGGAGCAGATTTTACTATGGTTATACTTGTAAGAACAATTGCTGCTATTATATTCTCATATATACTTCTTAAAATCTATCAAATGGTAAATAAAACCGAAAATTGATACTTAAGGTAAATAAAATTATAATAGTGAAATTGTTAAAAGGACTGATTTGCGGGGTAGGACTAGAAACTTTCTTGAAAATATAGGTGTATTGGTTGTATTTATCGGTATCATATATGGTGGATATTCTCTTTTTTTTACAAATGAATCTCAAGAAGAGACAGCTCAAACAATTCCTATAGTTACAAAAGAGATTAAAAAAGAGTCTATTAAGATAGAAGAAACAGTTATAGAAGTAAAAAAAACTCAAACTATCGAAAAAAAACCAAAACCAAAACCTAAAGCAATAATAGCAAATAATACTATAGACAAAAAAGAACAAACGCAGCTGATAAATAATTTTCTAAGAAGTACAAAAAATACTATAAATGAAAATATAAAACAACTTTTAAATATACAAACTCAAAGTACAAATGGCTATACAAAGATTAGGGTAACAATACTAAAAAACGGTAACTTTGAACAGCTCAAATATATGGGTGGAGATAAACAATATTTTGAATCTATAAAACCTGCCATTGTGAAAATATTTCCAATCAATATGGAGGAAAAAATAGATGACCAATTTCCAAGATACTTTAGGATGCAAATAAATTATTAATTTGATAACTCAACTAAACTATATCTTTGATATAATCTTTTCATGATAAACTACTCATATCCACTTTATAGACCACCGGCAGAAGCTGATAATATTATCATACAAGCTACATATGGATGCAGTTATAACAATTGTGGTTTTTGCAGTATGTATAAAAGTAAAAAATATCAAGTAAGAGATATGGAAGATATTTATAAAGAGA
The DNA here is from genome assembly GCA_023138835.1 of Arcobacteraceae bacterium. Lineage (GTDB taxonomy): Bacteria > Campylobacterota > Campylobacteria > Campylobacterales > Arcobacteraceae > CAJXII01. The sequence continues at coordinate 21,612 of JAGLOP010000009.1, read as the reverse complement.
TAGATATATTATCGCTCTCTTTCCCAAATACCCATAAAGTATTTTTAGCAGATGGTGATGCGTTATCTTTACCTACAGATTATTTAATAAAAATTTTGAAATATCTTAAAAAATCATTTATAAAATTGAGAAGAGTTTCAGTATATGCAACTGCTCAAAATCTATTGGCAAAAAGTGATGATGAATTAAAAGTTTTAAGTGAAAATAATTTAAAACTTATCTACTTTGGAATTGAAACAGGAAGTGATATAATTTTAAAGAAGATTACAAAAGGTGTGACTTCTGATGAGATAAAAATATCGTTAAATAAAGCCTCAAATGCCAATATAAAAATATCCGCAACGGTTATCTTAGGAATTGGCGGTAAAAATTATTCAAAAGAGCATATCCAAAAAACGGCAGATATTATAAATCAAACAACAGTAAACTATCTATCAACTTTGCAGTTAGGTTTAGAAGAGGATATTAAGCGTAGATTTTATAGGAATTTCGATGATTTTATTATGTTAAACGACTTCCAGACAATAGAGGAACAAAAAGAATTTATAGAACTTTTAACTCCAACAAACAAAGTTATATTTAGATCAAATCATGCATCAAATGCTTTACATCTTTCGGGTACTCTGCCACGTGATAAAAATAGATTATTAGATGAATTAAACTATGCAGCTAATATTGGGCAAGATGCTTTTATACCTAAAATATTCAGAGGCTTTTAAAAAAAAATATTAAGCCGATAACTCTTTATACTCATGCAATGCATAATCATCAGTCATCCCGCTAATCCAATCTATAATAAGCCTTGCTCTAAAGTACCATTCCAGCAGTGGATAATCTTTGTCATTTTTTAGCTCACTAATACTTCTTTTATAAGCTACAAAATGTTTTTGCGAGAGTCTTTCGAGTAAGTTCTTACATACTAAACAATCAACACTTTTATTAGCTGTTAATTTTTCGAATTCTTGTGTTGACAAGCTTAATAGCGGTTCATAAATATTAAATAACCCTTGGATAATAGAGTGACCTTTTATCTCTAAAGTCTGAACTTGTTTATGAGTATAAATATATCTATATGATATATTTTGTAGTACCTCTACAGCTATTGAACACTCATGAGTTTTATCAAACTCTAACAACGCACTGTTAAAAGAGCCCTCATAAATAGCATCATGATTAGCAATATATAAATCTGCAACATACTCCACAAGTTTAAAAATAAGTTGAGCTCTTGTGAGAGTTAAAAACATATTAAACTGATAAGGTTCATCCTCTTTTTCTTTTGCTTTTTTATAATTATTTTCTACAATATCCAAAAGCATAGTTGCATTTGTATTGTATTTTTTATTTACAACATCAGTTTCAGTAATTATTAGCTCATAAATCTTTTCAAGTGTAAGTATCCCTTTATCAACTGCATCTTCTATATCTGCACTAAGATACGAAATATCATCCGCTGCTTCCATGATATAGGTGATAGGAAATCTATGACCTGATTTTATATCTAAAGTATCTAAAATAGTATTTACAAAATTTTTCTCACTATAATAATACCCCGGCTTTTTCTTTAAATATGACAATTGTGTATCTTGCGGCTTATCTTCAAATGCACCTCTTGTATATTTAATAACAGAAGCAGTTTGAGCGTAAGAAAGATTTAATCTTTGAAGTTTATGTACTATTCTTATAGCCTGTGCATTTCCATCGTAAGAGCATAAATCTTTTACCAGTTTTTCTTTTAATTCACTATTTTCAACCAAATTATCCAGATGTTTACTGCAACATTTGGTCATCCACTCATTTATCGCCATCTCTCCAAAATGACCAAAAGGAGGATTCCCAATATCATGAAGTAAACTGCCCATCTCAGCAGTGGAGATAAAAGCATTTTCTAACTCTTTTAAGTTTTCATCATCAAGCTTTTTTAAAATAGTTTTAGCGATAAACCGAGCAGTTTGAGAAACTTCTAATGAATGAGTAAGCCTGCTTCGTACAGCTGCATTTAATTCTAAAGCAAAAACCTGAGTACGCTTTTGGAGTCTTCTAAATGCAGGTGAAGATATGATACGACCTCTGTCACTTTCAACTGACCAGTCTAAATCTGATGATGGGTAAAATTCTCGGTGGGTTGTTAACTTTTTCGTGTAATCTATCATTGAGATCCTTGAACTTTTAATTGTTGATTTTTATATATTGTGATAATATCCAAAGGAATTTATGAGTTTCCTGAAAGTTATCCAAGCTGTTTTGATAAAGAATTCAGAAATGTATCTTTACTGTTTTGTGTAGAAAATATAAAATTTACTTTCATATCACTATTTTTTTTCAAAAAAGATTCAACTGCCTTAAAAGCTATTTTAGCAGCCTTGTTTTTTGGATAGCCGTAGATGCCGGTTGAGATTGCGGGAAATGAAACAGAACTACAACCAATCTCTTTGGCACATTGTAAACTATTAAGATAACAGTTTGCCAAAAGTTCTTCACAATGATTTTCACAAGAGGTATAAACAGGACCAACGGTGTGTATCACATATTTTGCATTCATATTACCGGCCGTTGTAGCTGCGGCATCACCTGTTGGCAATCCATCTGGATATATTGTTTCTCTTAACTTTCGACACTCATTTAATATCTGCTTTCCGCCTGCACGATGAATTGCACCGTCTACACCGCCGCCGCCTAGCAGTGAGCTGTTTGCTGCATTTACTATTGCGCATACTTTCTCTTGTGTAATATCTGCTATTTTTATGTTTATGTTGACCACTCCATATCCTCCTATGTTTTTGAAATAAAACTATTTACAAATTTTTGCATTTTCTTAAAATGATCACCTTGCCAATACACTTTGCCGCACTCTTTACATTTTAGGAAATCATCATGATAAAGTTTTGTTTTTGGCGGTATATGATCTATCACTTCATTTTTAAGTACATTCTTAAGCTCACCGTTACACTCAATACATAAAGTAAAAGGAACACACTTGTCAAAAAGCTTATAATAGTTGAAAATTTCTAAGAGCTGCTTTTCAAATTTCCCATGATATATATAAAGGACATTGGTATTTTTTAATCTTTGATACAGTTCAACATCGCTTGTAAGAACGATTCTATTTTCTTTTTTCGCAATCTTGATAATATCATTGTCATCAATAGTTTGAAAATATAATGTGTCAAATCCAAATATTCGTAAATACTTAGCAATTTTCCCTAGATGGCAGTCTGCTATGAATTTCATATCTTCAACTTTGCAGTTCTTTTGCTATAACCTCTTTGGTTTTTGCTGTTATACTTTCATAACTTCCTTTGGGCTTTATAGGTTTTAAAAAAGTGAGTTTTATTTTTTTTGGTTTAGGAAAAACTTTTCCAACCGGATAAGCTTCAAATGCACCCTCTATAGCAACCGGAACTATAGGTATCTCTAACTCTTTTGCTAGAATTGCAAACAGTTTTTTAAACTCCAACAACTTGCCGTCTCTGGTTCTTGCACCTTCTGGGAAGAGTATTATATTTTTACCCTCTTTTAAAACAGCTACACTTTTTTGTAAAGATGATTTTAAATTGGTATTGATATTTAAAAGAATTACATGAAAAATATTTATCCCTATAAACTTTTTAAAACTGCTTTTAAAAAAGGTCTCTTCAGCTATAAAAAAAGTTTCAACTAAAACTTTTTGCGGCAGAGAACTGGATATTAAAAATGCATCTAAAAAGCTTTGATGATTTGCAACGATAATAAAAGGATTTTTTGGTAAATTTTCAGTCCCTTTTACTTCAAGCCTAAAATACAGCTTGAAAATAGTTTGCATAAAAGGCTTTAAAAATTTTAATGCAATATTATTTTTTGGAATATCTATTTCGGTCTGCTTTGAGAGAATTTTTTTCCAATTGACTTCTCCCTCTTCAATTTTAGTTTTTTTCTCTTTTATAAATTTATAAAGCTCTTTTAGTTTTAAATGCTTTGATAAAGTTTTCTCATCTATTTCAATTGCAAAAGTAACATCTATAAAAGTTAAAAGCTCTATTTTGGCAAGTGAATCAAGTCCTAAGTCAATCTCTATATTATCTTGAGGTATCACCTCTTCCTTACTGACTTTTTCAAGATAGTTTTTTAATATTTCATAAGTTTTATCTTTTGGTTCCTCTATTGCGATTTTTTTCTTTTCATTTTTTAAAAATTTTTTTAATTGAAAATGTTTTATTTTTCCAAGTCTTGTTTTTGGCAATTCTTGGTTTACTATTTTAAATCCTGTGATTTTTTTATAGCTGAGGGCTTTTAAATTATAAACATCTATTGCTTCCCATTTGATGGTTTCTTGGATATTTAATCTTTCTTTTAAATTTTCATAATTTGGATAAATAATCGCGAAAAGATTTTCATCTTTTTGTATAACTGCCGCTTCTTTTATAAAGTTTGAAACTTTAACTAGTGAATTCTCCACCTCTTCAGGATTTATATTTTTTCCGCTTGAAAGTACTATCATATCTTTTTTTCTGCCGGTTATAAACAGGTATCCCTCTTTATCTATACTTCCTAAATCACCTGTATAAAACCATCCGTTTTTTATAGCTTCATCCGTTTTTTCTTTTAAATTATAATACCCTTTCATTACATTGTCGCCTTTTACGGCAATTTCTTTATCAATAATCTTTACTTCAACATTTTGGATCACTTTTCCACAGCTTCCAAGTTTTGTTTTATAAGGAGGATTAAATGAGATGATAGGGGAAGTTTCGGTCAAGCCATACCCCTCTATAACGTTAAATCCTAAAGCCTCAAAATCTTTTGTAATTTGCGGGTACAGCTTTGCACCTCCGCTTACAAAATATTTTATGTATCCTCCAAATTTATTGTGTACAGTGCTAAAAATCAGTTTGCTTAATGCTCTGATATTTAAAATTTTTACTATATTAAATAAAATTTTAGTCAAAATATTTGAATTTATTTTTTCCATAATACTATTATGAAATAGGTCATATAATCTAGGAACCCCTATAAAAATTGATATCTTATTTTTTTGCAATGTTTTTAGTATAGATTCACTTGATACCTGTTCTACTATTGCAATGCTTAACCCAAGGGATAGAGGGGATAAAAGGGTTGTCATCAAAGGATAAGAGTGATGAAATGGAAGTAAAGCGATAACCGAGTCATCTTTTGACATTATTTGAGTTTTTTCAATGGAGTTTATATTTGAGTAGAGATTTCTAAAAGTCAGCATTACACCTTTGGGTTTTCCTGTGGTTCCTGATGTATAAAGTAATAATGCAAGATTGTCAAGTGATGGTTCTTTTTGTTTAAATTCAGAATATTCAGGTTTAATTTCATCTATTATGATTAATTTTGGTTTATGTTTAGTTAGTTTTATTGCTTCTTTTACCACTTCTAATCTTTGCTTGGAAGTTAAAATTATAGCAGCTTTAGAATCATTTAAAATATAGCTGACCTCTTCTTGATTTGACAAATAATCGATTAAAACACAAACCGCCTCTTTTTGCCAAGTAGTAAAAAGTGAATAGATCCATTCTGGTCTATTTTCACAAAAAAGTGCTACTTTTTCCCCTTTGGGAATATCTAAAAGAGAATAAAAAGCTCCAATTTTTTCTATTACTTCTTTATAGGAAATTTTTTTATCATTAAAAATTAAAGCAGTTTTCCCAAAGTTATTTATTTTCACCTGATATCCTTTTAATACTTTGAAAAATAAATTTAAATAACCTTTCATCATTCATTATCATATTGTGTCCGCTATTTTCTGCAACCGTAAATAGAATCAATTTTTTTATGTTTTTTTTCAAATTCAGACTATTTTCATTTGGAATAACTTCGTCATCTTTTACCATAAGCATTGAAATAGGGGAATTGATATCTTTTAAATGTTCAATAGAGTCAAACGGATGTTTTAATAATAATTTTATTGGAAAAATTGGGTAAAGATTTTTTGCCACTTCAAGTGCAGAATCAAGAGGAACTATTAAAATTGTTCCTTTTGGTTTTCTTTTGCTTGTAAGATATGTTGCAACGCAAGAGCCTAAACTTTTACCTACGGGTATGATATATTTATATTTTTTTTTAAAATGGTCATATATCTCAAGTGCATCGGCATAGAGTTTTTGTTCGCTTGGGTTACCTCCACTTTTATCATAACCTCTGTAATTTAACGCAACTGTATCAATTCCATCAAATTTACTCATTAAACTCACAAAAACTGTAGCATTTTCAGCATTTCCGCCAAAATACATTAGAAGCAAATCACTGCCTTTATTAGAGATTGCCCCGCTTAATTTTATTTTATCATTTGTTATAAAGGAAAATTCTTCTGCCCCATTTGCAATGTATGTATGTTGTTGAACCATATTCTTAAAAAAATAAGCCCCCGCAAAAATAATTCTATCTTGCATAAAGTACAAAAAAAATACTAAAAAACCATAGACAGCCAAAGCCGGTATAAGAAAAGACTTTATATTTTCAATCATTCTTAATTATATCAAAATGCCAATTTAGTTAGGAACATAAACCAAAATATCAGATGGTGATTCTTTCATCAAAAATGATGCAGTCGAACCAAATAAAAATGATTTTATATTTTTAACTCCATGAGAACCTATGATTACTAAATCAGTGTTATTTCTTTCTATAAAGCTTATCAAATCATTTTCAATAGTAGTTGAACTTTCTATAAAATCACCTTTCTCTATACCAACATCTTTTTCAAACTTTTTTAAATCATGTTTAGCATAAAATTTTATTTTTTTATTTAATGTCAATTTTTCTTCATATGTAAGATTGTAAAAATCCATATCCATATCAACCGGTTGTTGATAAATATATGCCAGTTTTATAGCCTCCTCTTTAAAAATATCTTTTATAAATAAAATACTTTTTTGAGAAAAATCTGATAAATCAGTAGGTACTAAGATATTTTTATAATTTTGGTTAGCTAGATTTTTTACAACCAGCACAGGAACATGACTATTTTGTGTAACTTTCTGTGCTGTTGAGCCAAACTTTTTTGTCGTTAAATCATCTTTGCTATGAGCTCCTAAAATAATTAATTTGGCATTTTGCTGATTTGCTTCATGGATAATCTTATCTGAAACATCCCCTCTGCAAACTAATACCGAACAGTTAATATTTGCATCTTGATTTAATTTTATAACTTTCTCTTCTATTTTATTTTTTATTTTTGATTCATCTATCTTTTTGACCTCTTCACCGCCAAAATAATCAGGTGTATCAAACCAAGGTACACTAATAGTATGAACAACAGTTATCGAGCAATTCCCTACACTTGCTAATAAGAACGCCCTTTTTAATACTTCATCCGATATTTTTGAATTGTCTATTCCTACAATAATTTTATTTAAAATTCCCATCTCATTTCCTTCTATTCTAACATACGCACTTACTTCCTTTTAAATTTAAGAAGTAACTCCTCATCTACTTTACATTATTTTATAATAAAAATGTGGCAAAAATGTGGTATATTAAATTGTTGCTAGATTTTTAAACTTCTGTCTTAGTTTCTCTTCCTCATTTTCTCGAAGTTGTGGTTTTTTTTCATACTTTTTTGTTCTTCTAATAATTTTTTATAATTTTTTTGTTCTTCACTTACTTGCATTTCTAGTCTGGATATATTTGCTCTATAGTTTTTTATTTTTTCCATACTAAAATCATTTTTTTGCCTCTCATTTTCTAAATCTTGTTTTCTTGCAGATAGCCTAGATGAGCTGCTGTTTTTAAAATCTTCACATTGCTTTTGATATTCACTAAGTGAAGTTTTATATTTTTTATTTTCCTCTTTTGTCATCATACGTTCTTTTTGTAAAGTTTGAATCTTATCTTCTAATCGCTTTATATCATCAAGTAAAGTTTTTATACTTACAACCATCTTATCTTCTCCTTTTTCTTTATCGTTTTATCTTCAAATATTTAATGCTTTTATATATTTTACAATTCTAACGTCACAGTTTGCGTCACAGTTTTAATGATTTACTTCCATCTTCACAAATATATCGATAAAACTAAATCTTTAACTATCAAAGATATTCAGACAAAAGATAAAGAATTTAAGACTTAATGAAACTTTTTGGATATTTTGTTCTGTTAAACTGCATAAGAATAAAATAATACGAGGATGAAGTAAGCAAGAGTTGCTAAAAAAGAGGGATTTAAAACATCTATTTTAATTGAGAGGAGAAATTAATATTGATTCAGCAAATGGTGTAAAAGTAGAGAGAAATTGGAGTGATAATGAATAAAATTAAAATACTAATTGTAGAAGATGAAACTATAGTAGCTCTTGATATTAAAAGTGCTATTAAAAGACTTGGATTTGAAGTAACTAATATAGTAGCAAATTATGATGATGCAATTAATAGTGTGAAAAAAAATGAACCAGATGTAATACTTATGGATATAAACCTAAGGAATAGTAAAGATGGGATAGAAACTGCATATGATATTCAAAAAATTAAAAATATTCCAATTATATATTTAACGGCTTATTCAGATGATGATATGATAAATAGAGCAATAGCGACTAATCCTGTTGCCTACTTGTTAAAACCATTTAAAATAAAGGAGTTAAAGTCTACTATACATTTAGGACTTTATAAAGTCAATCAACAAAATCAAATAATCATAGATAATGATTGTACACCTTTAGGGTTCGATTATTATTATGATCTGAAGAATGAAAATCTTTATTATCAAAATCGCCCTATTAAACTAAGTATCAGAGAAAGTATGCTTTTGACTGTCTTGGTTGAAGCAAGAGGTGCCATAGTACCATTTAGTGTTTTAGAATACGCTATATGGTCGGCAGAACCTGTTTCCAATAGTGCTCTTAGAACTCTTATATATAGACTAAGGGCAAGGCTGAATTATAAACTTATAGAAACAACTATCTCTTTTGGTTGTAAACTAACACCAAAAATCTAACTAAATTTGAATACAAAGAAGAGTTTTTATCAAGTAATTGGAAACTTTTTTATGATGCTTTACAGGTGAATAGATTTGATACATGATATTTTGGAGAATTTTACAAGCAATGATTAAATATCCAGTAACTTCTTTTCATAAGTTTCCATAATATCATCCAGCTTATTTTGAGCTATTTCTAAAAGGTCAAAGTTTTCTTCGACCTCTTTTTCGTGTTTAGTAACAATTCCTGAAAGCTCAATAAGTCTGCTGTTGTCTCCATTACTTGAAACTACAATCAACTCTTTATGCTCCTCTTCAAGTAAATCCTCAATTTTCATAATCTTATTTTCTAAAGCTTCAACCTCTTTTTTTAAAGGAGATGCTAATTTGCTTCGTTCTTGTATGATTGCACTTCTTAGTTTTTTATTCTCTTTTTTATTTACTTTGGGGGCAGATTTCGTTTTTTCAATAGTTTCTTCTTCTTCCCAACCTATTTTTTCTAAGAAATCATCATAATTACCATCAAAATAACTAGCACCATTTTTAGAAAATATTATAAGTCTGTCACAAACTGCTCGAAGTAATTTTTCGCTGTGAGTTACGATGATACATGAGCCGTCAAAGTTTTTTATAGCAGTTGTAAGTGCATCTATAGAATCCATATCAAGATGATTTGTCGGCTCATCTAAAAATAAAAGATTTACCTCTTTTGCTAATATTTGTCCCAACATCACACGACTTTTTTCTCCACCAGAAAGCAATGATATTTTTTTCTTTGCATTATCCCCGCTAAACATCATAGAACCGCAAATATTTCGTACAGTTGATTCTGATAGTTTTGAGTTACCTACATATATCTCATCCATCACACTGTTTTTAGGATTTAGATGTGCTATATTTGTTTGTCCAAAATGCCCAAAGGTGACCGTTCCGTGAAAATCAACTGTTCCTGTCAGTTGTTTTAATTCTTGTGCTATTGTATTTAATAAAGTTGATTTACCTTTACCGTTTTTTCCTATTATCCCTAAGGTTTCACCTTTTTTAAGTGTAAAAGATATATCTTTAAATAAAATATTATCTTCTGTGTATCCAAAACTCAAATCTTTTACATCAAGTAAAACTTTTGCAGGGGTGTCTTTAAAGTTAAAATCAAATTTTAAAGTAGAATCAAAACCCAAAGCGTCCATATCTTCCATCTTTTCAAGCTGCTTTACTTTTGATTGGGCTAATGCCGCAGTGGAAGCTCGTGTTTTATTTTTGGCTATAAACTCTTCAAGCTCTTTTCTTTTTTTATCTTGTGATATTTTTTGTTTTTCATATAATTCATCATTGCTTTTTAGTTGCTCATAAAATTTATGGGTATCTCCCTGAATTAAACTCAAAGATTTTCGTACTATTCCCATAGTGTGAGTTGAAACAGAATCCATAAAATCTCTATCATGAGTTATAAGTATCACTTCTCCATCAAATGTTTTTAAAAAAGTTTTCAACCATCTAAGAGATAAAATATCAAGATAATTTGTAGGCTCATCTAAAAGTAATAAATTTGGTTCAGTTATCAATAATTTTGCAAGATTTATCCGTATTTGATAACCGCCTGAAAAAGACAACGGGTCTTTATCTAAATCTTCTTGAACAAAACCCAATCCAAATAAAATTTTCTCAACTTTGTAGATACTGAATTTATCATCCTCAGCCAAAGCAAGAGCCGTTTCTTCTCTCAATGATGCTTGGGTAAATTCAAGATGTTGTTTAAGTGTACCTATCTTATACCCTTTTGGTATAGTTATCTCACCCTCATCGCTGGTTTCTTCACCTAAAATAAGTTTAAAAAGTGTAGATTTACCGCTACCGTTACGACCAACTAGTCCAACTCTATTGCCTGAATTCAGTCGAAAGTTTAAATTGCTAAAAAGCTCTTGTTTTGCATAACTTTTAGATATATTTGTAAGTTGTATCATAGTACTCTTTTATTTGGGATTTAATTGTGTGATTTTATATAAATTGCTGTTAAGATTTACTTTATAACAATTCAAATACTACAAGTTATGCTTAATTTGGTATAATTTAGGGAAAGGGATTGCTTATGATCAAAATTATTACTATTATAATTCTTTTATCTATCTCATCATTTGCAATGGATGTGCAAGAACTAATAAAAAAAATTGAAAACAATCTAAATGGTAAAACTTTATATATAAAAATGACAATGATTGTACAAACAAAAAGAACCAAACGGACAATGGTGATGGAGAGTTGGGGTGAGGGGACTAAAAAAAGCTTTATAAAGATTTTGTATCCTAAAAAAGACAAAGGGATAACTTTTTTAAAGCTTGATAATAATATGTGGCAATATGTTCCACGGATTGAAAAGGTTATTAAAATTCCAGCTTCCATGATGCTTCAAAGTTGGATGGGAAGTGACTTTTCAAATGATGATTTGGTAAAAGAGAGTTCTTTAAGTGATGATTATGATTGTAAGTTAAAAAGTGAAGATGAAAAGCTCTATAAATTAGAACTTATTCCAAAAGAGGATTCTGCTGTGGTTTGGGGTAAGATTGAGATGAGCGTGTCGAAAAAATATCTTATTCCTATGAGTGCCAAGTATTTTGATGAAGATGATATTTTAGTGCGAGTTTTAGAGTATAAAGATATAAAAAAGTTTAAAGACAGATTTTATCCAACTTACTGGGAAATGACTCCAAAACTAGAAGAAAAAGCAGGGCATAAAACTATTTTAATAGTTGAAGAGTTGGTATTTGATGAAGAGATTAAAAGCTCATATTTTACAAAACGAGCTTTAAAGAGATATTCAAAGTGATATTATGAACCCAATATATCAAATCGCTTTAAAAAATATAACTTACAATAAAAAGAGATCAATAGTAACTGTACTCTTAGGTATTGCGAGTACTGCTTTGCTTGTATTTATGTCGGCACTTACTGATGGATCACATGATAAAATGCTTAAAAATGCTGTTGAAGTATATCCTAGTTATATACAAATAACTCATAAAAAATTTAGAGACAATCCAAGCTTTGAACATCTGATATTTGATAAAAAAAAGGTGTTGGATAAATTACAGACAAACAGACAAATTGATACTTTTTCTTCCAGATTTGAAACCTCTGTATTATTCGCTTCAAAAGATAAATCAGTAGGAGCTGTGGTAACCGGTATAAATCCACAAAAAGAAAAAAACTTATCAAAACTTTATAAGTCACTTTTAAAAGGTGAATACCTAAATAACAATGATACAAACTCTTTATATATTGGAAATGAGTTAGCTTATAGATTAAAAATAGATATAGGTGATGAGGTTTCGTTTATAGGGAGCGGAGCTGATTATTCATTTTGTGCGGATACTTTTAAAGTTAAAGGGATATTTCAAACGGGTCTTTATGATTTTGATGCTAACAGTGCATTTTTAAACAGTAGTTATTTTGATGAGATTTTTGTAAGTTCCAATCTGGCAACCAGCATAGTAGTGTTGCCAAAAAATACTAAAAACTCATTAAAATTGAGTAATGAGATAGATAAACTTTTACCAACAGAGTTAGAGTCAAAAAGTTGGGAGCAGTTTATGAGCTCACTTCTAAAAGCTATGGAACTTGATTCTGTTTTTGGATATTTGACTCTATCTATATTTTTCATTGTGATTGCTTTTGTGATTTTGATATATACTTTGCTTGTTGTGTATGCAAGGATAAAAGAGATCGGTGTATTAAAAGCTATTGGTACAAGTAAAGCTCAAATAAAACAGATGCTGCTTTTTGAGTCTGTTGTCTTAGCAACTATTAGTGCAATAATAGGTGGTTTGATTGGCGCATATTTGGCATATTATTTTAATATCAATCCTATAGATTACGGTGCCCAATTTGAGGATCAGTTTAAACAATACGGAATGATGGCAACAACTCTGCCTACAGATTTTAATCTTGTTACGATTTTGAGGGACATTATTATAATATTTGTTTTAAATATCTTAGCTACCTTATATCCAATTTTAAAAGTAAACAGCTACAAACCCGTAGAGGCTATAAATCATGTATAAGCTTATTTTTAAAACGGCTATTTTATCACTTTTTAGAAGAAAGGTCAGGACTTTTTTAGTTATATTTATGATTGCTGTTTCGTTATGGGCTCTTTTATTTATGCAAGGGATTTATGAGGGGATGTATAAACAGATGATAGATAATGCTATTAAAAGTGATAGTGGTCATATTAGTCTTTATGCCAAAGGTTTTAAGCAGGAAAAATCAATTGATTTACAAATAACAAATTTGAATGAAATTGAAAAAGAGCTAAAAGCAAACAATGATATAAAAAGTTATGTCAAGAGGGTGCAATCAGGCGGATTAGTAGCAACTGCCGGTTATTCAAATCCTACACAAATTTATGGTATAGATTTGAATGAAGAGAAAATACAATCACAACTTGATACTTATATCATAGATGGAGAGTATAGTTTCGGTAAAAAATCTCGTGGTGTGATAGTTGGCTTTAAACTGGCAAAAAAACTAAAACTAAAAATTGGTAAAAAGATAATTCTATCTTCGCAAACTATAAATAATGAAGTAAATTCAATTAGCTTAAAAGTTACAGGAATAATAAAAACAAATAATATGCCAATAGATAAAATGGGTATATTTATTGATATACAAAAAGCAAAGAAGTTTTTTGGTATTGAAGGGGTTAGTCAAATATCTATAATATTTAAAGATACAAATGAAATCAAAAAGTATCAAGAGTATTTAAAAGAAAAGTTTAAAAATTTAGAGATTTTTAGATGGGATGAACTCTATCCGGCACTTTTGCAAGGGCAAGTTATGATGGAGCAATTTTCTCTTATAAGTTATTTGATTGTATTTTTTACTGCAACTATTGGTATATTTGGGGTTGTATTAGTTTCAGTTTTAGAGCGATTAAGAGAGTTTGGGATATTAAGAGCTATTGGTACAAAGTTTAGAATTTTGTCTGCTATTATATTCTTTGAAAGTTTTTTTATAGGTATAATTGGATTTATAATAGGTTCTGTTTTAGGCGGGGCAACGCTGTATTATTTCAATATTTACGGACTTGATTTGAGTTCATATTCAAATGCTTTAGATGAGTTTGGAATGGATGCTGTTATATATGCCGTTATAAAGTATGATTATTTTATAATGGCTTTTGCTTCAGTTGCCATAGCTATGGTTTTAAGTGTTTTAATACCTTTAAAAATTTTAAAAAAATCCAAGCCAACGGAGATGATAAATGGATAGAGTTGATAATAAATTTATACAAATAAAGAATATTACAAAAATATTTAATCCAAACAGTGATATTGAAGTTATAGGCTTAAAAGATATAAATATTGAATTAAATAAAGGTGAATTTGTAGTTTTAAGCGGACCTAGCGGAAGCGGAAAAACTACACTTCTAAATTTGATTGGTGGACTTGACGGTCCAAGTATGGGTGAAGTTATACTTGATAATATAAATATCTCGTATTTGGATGAAGATAAATTATCAGATGAACGAAGAGACAATATTGGTTTTGTATTTCAAGCATACAATTTAGTACCGGTATTAACAGCTAAAGAAAATATTGAATATATTATGAAACTTCAAGGAAAATCGCAAGAAAATTGTGATAAAAGAGTTTTAGAGATTGCTAAAAAATTAGATATTGAGTCAATATTATACAAACTGCCGTCACATCTAAGCGGCGGACAGCAACAGCGCGTTGCAGTTGCAAGAGCAGTGGCTACTAAACCAAAGCTGATATTAGCAGATGAACCAACTGCAAATCTTGACAGTGTAAGTGCCGGGGAACTCATGGATATGATGGAGCGATTAAATGAGGAGGAGAATATTACAATTATATTTTCTTCACACGACCCAATGGTTATAGCAAAAGCTAAAAGGTCAATAATATTAAAAGACGGGAAAGTATTTAAAAATGAGATTATTTCTTAATACTCTTTTTCTTTGCAGTTTTTTGTATGCATTTGATGCACAATTGGAATTGGAAAATACAAATATTATAACTTCAACCACTTCCAGTGAACTTAAGGACTACAATAGACTTCGTTTGGATACACTAATTGAAGATGAAAAATATGAAAATACTTTTATTAAAATTATAATTGATAATACAAATAACTATAATCACAAAATCAAAAAAAATGTTAATAAAACAGATTTTTACAGAGGATATTTAAAATACACAGGTGAAAAACATCTTTTTGCAGCAGGGCTTCAAAGGATACCTTTTGGAGTTGGCAGAATTTGGAATCCTATAGATATATTTAATCCTATCGATTCAACTTCTATAGAAACAAGTGAGCGAAAAGGGGTGGAATCAATAAGATATGAATACGCTATAGGTGACTTGTCAAATCTTGATGTAACCTATTCAAAAAGAAAATCGGCATTTAGGATAAAAGGCTATTTAGATGTTGCAGATGCAGCACTTGTTATTTTAGATGATGATAAACAAAACCAAGAAATTCTAGGATATGAACTTGAAGGTGAACTTTTAAACAGCGGGATTGAACTAAGAAGTGAAGGCGGATATTTTAAGGATACAATTACCAATACAGATTCATATAAATATATTGTGGGTGGTGAGTATGGTTTTGAAAACTCTTTAACGATTTTAGGGGAATATAAATATGAGAGTAAAACTAAAAGCAGGCATTTGGGGTCAACTGCTTCGTATCAAGTAGATGCATTACTGAGTTTAAATCTTTTGGTTATAAAAAATTTAGAAGATAAAAGCTATATACTAACACCCAGTATAAATTACAGTCTTGATGATGAGGTTACTTTATCGGTTGGGATGTTTGATTATAGTTCAAATAAACAAAGTGAATTTGGTTCTTTTGATGATTATTATTTTGTGAAGTTGTTTGTACATTTTTAAAAATAATTATATCAACTGATTCTTGGGCTGTTTTGGATATAATTTACTTATAATTAGTTGAGTATTTTAGGAAATAAATGAATCATAATAAAACAAATCATATTTTAGAGGGTTTAATAGACAGAAAAGTAGATGGTACAAAAAGTAGAATTCCTGCCCGTCTTGATTTTTACCAAAGTCTTACAGGCTTGATTTTAGCTGTTTTTATCAAATTCCATCTTCTGTTTGTATCGTCAATTTTAATAAGTAAAGACTTTATGCACACTGTTGATAAAATTTTATCTGGAAGTTTATTTGTTGAGGGCGGTGACCCTGCTTTTATAGTTGGATTTGCTTTGTTTATTTTTATAATTATAGTTTTTCATTCTATTTTAGCCATAAGAAAGTTTCCAAATTCTTATAGACAATTTAGAAATTTTAATTCTCATACTCACATGTATCCACACAGTGATACCAAGCTTTGGGCAGTTCAGATAATCACAGGATTTATTTTATTCTTTATAGCATCTATGCATCTTTATCAAATGATGAGTGAACCTGCGAATATTGGACCATTTTTAAGCTCCGATCGGATTTGGACTGACAATGCTTGGTTAATGTATATTATTTTACTTATTGCAGTGGAACTTCATGCAACTATTGGTTTATACAGACTGGCTGTGAAATGGGGTTGGTTTAATGATAAAATATACAAAGTTACAAGAGAAAAACTTAAAAAAGTACGAAACTTTATAATCGGATTTTATATTGTTTTAGGAATTTTGTCTTTGAGTGCTTATATGAAAATCGGATTTGAACATCAAGATAATTATGGGCAGAAATATATACCAACTCATGTGCAAGGTAGTTAGATGAAGATTTTTTATACAGATACTTTAGTTATAGGTGGTGGATTAGCAGGTCTTAGATTGGCTATTGCTACAAAAAAAGCCGGTTTTAAAACTACAGTTTTATCTTTAGTTCCTGTGAAAAGATCACATAGTGCAGCAGCTCAAGGAGGTATGCAAGCTAGTTTGGCAAATAGTGTGATGAGTAAAGGGGATAATGAAGATATTCATTTTGAAGATACAGTGAAAGGAAGTGACTGGGGTTGTGACCAAAAAGTTGCACGGATGTTTACTCATGTTGCACCTAAAGCTATAAGAGAACTTACTGCTTGGGGAGTTCCTTGGAGCAGGATACAAAAAGGCGATAAAACAGTCGTAATAAATGGTGAACATACAACTATCACAGAATCAGAAGATGTTCATGGGCTTATCACTTCAAGAGATTTTGGCGGAACTAAAAAGTGGCGAACCTGCTATACAGCAGATGCTACAGGACACACTATGCTTTATGCAGTGGCAAATGAAGCAATTAAAAATGATGTAACAATTTTAGAAAAAAAAGAAGCTGTTAAATTAATCTATAAAGATGATGTTTGTTATGGTGCGGTTGTCAAAGATTTAATGACCGGTAAAATATCTGCGTATCTATCAAAAGCTACAGTAATAGCAACAGGCGGGTATGGTCGAATTTATGAAGCATCCACAAATGCTGTAATTTGTGAAGGTACTGGTGCAGCAATTGCACTTGAAACAGGAATTGCAAAATTAGCAAATATGGAAGCAGTACAGTTTCATCCAACAGCACTTGTACCGTCTGGAATACTTATGACAGAAGGTTGTAGAGGAGATGGCGGAATTTTAAGAGATGTGGATGGTTATAGATTTATGCCTGACTATGAGCCTGAGAAAAAAGAATTAGCTTCAAGAGATGTAGTGAGTCGAAGAATGACCGAACATATAAGAAAAGGGAAAGGTGTCAAATCTGTTTATGGAGATCACCTATGGCTTGATATTTCTATTTTGGGTCGTGAGCATATAGAAAAAAACTTACGAGATATGCAAGAAATTTGTATGAACTTTTTAGGAATTGACCCGGCAGAGGAAGGTGTTTGGATACCTGTACGACCTATGCAGCACTATTCAATGGGTGGTATAAAAGTTGATGAAACAGGACACTCTCCTCATCTTAAAGGTTTGTTTTCTTGTGGGGAAGCTGCTTGTTGGGATCTGCATGGATTTAACAGGCTTGGTGGAAATTCTGTAGCTGAAACTGTAGTATCCGGTATGATTATCGGGGAGTATGTACAAAAGTATTGTAGAAACCATAACTTATTATTTGATACAAAACTGGCACTTGATTTTATGAAAGAGTTTGATGAAGAACAAGATATTATCCTTGCTAATGTTTGTGATTTAATTCATAAGCCAAACGAATTAAGTATCTATGAAATAAGAGATAAAATGAGAAAAGTTATGATGGATAAAGTTGGTATTTTTAGAACCGGTGATGATTTACAAGAGGCTTTTGATGAACTAAAAGAACTGCTAAAACAAAGTGACGGAGTATATATACGGACAGGTGCAAAATCAGCAAATCCTGGACTTATAGATACTCTTCGAGTTAAAAAAATGTTAAAACTTGCCCTTTGTATAACAAAAGGTGCCTTGCTTAGAACTGAAAGTAGAGGAGCGCATACAAGGGAAGATTTTCCTAAAAGAGATGATAAAAACTGGCTGAAACGAACACTTACATCTTGGGATAAAACTTGTCAAGATGAACCCAAGGTTGAATATGAAGATATCGACATTATGAGTATGGAGCTTCCTCCCGGATTTAGAGGATATGGTAAAAAAGGTAATATTATTGAGCATGAGAATTCACAAAAGAGGCTAAATACAGTAAATGCAATCAAAGAGGCCAATTTTGCTTGTGACAGATTTGAAGTTCAAGAGATAATTATGCCTTTTGAGTTGCCAAAGAAATATAAAGAAAAAAATGAAAGAGTAGGAATTGGTTATGAGTAGAAAATTAAAATTTCATATTTTTAAATATAATCCGCTTGACTGCGAAGATAACCCACTTGATTGTAAAGATAAACCAAAATTAAAAACTTATGAGATAGAAGAAACTCCGGGGATGACAATCTTTGTTGCATTAAATTTTATAAGAGATAAACTTGATCATACTTTACAATTTGATTTTGTATGTCGAGCTGGTATTTGCGGTAGTTGTTCAATGGTGATAAACGGCATTCCTACTTTAGCATGTAAAACATTAACTGCTTCATATCCTGATGGTGAAATCACACTTTTACCTTTGCCTATTTTTAAACTTATTGGTGATTTGTCAATAGATACGGCAAATTGGATGAAAGATATGAGTAAAGAGATTGAAAGTTGGATACATACAAACGAGATTACTGATATAAATAAAATAGAAAAACCGATGGAACCGGAAGTAGCAGATGATGTTTTTGAACTTGATCGTTGTATTGAATGTGGATGTTGTATAGCTGCTTGCGGTACTAAAAGAATGCGGCCAAAATTTAAAGGTGCAGTTGCACTCAATAGAGTGGCTCGTTATGCAGTAGATCCAAGAGATGATAGAACTGATGAAGATATGTTTGAAATTATTGGAGATGATGAGGGTGTCTTTGGGTGTATGAGTTTATTAGGCTGTGATGATACCTGCCCTAAAAATTTACCTTTGCAAACAAAAATAGCATATCTTAGAAGAAAAATGGTTCAGGTATAATCAACATAATTAAAGATATTTCTGAACAAACCTATTTAAATTATTGGCATCCAAAGCACCAGATACCCTTTCAACTTCAATACCATCTTTAAATATGGCAAGTGTAGGGATGCTTCTTATATTAAATCTGGTTCCTAGCTGCTGTTCATTTTCCGTATTAACTTTAACAAATAAAGTTTTTAGCGGATAGGAAGAAGCAACACTTGAAAATGTAGGAGCCATCATTTTGCATGGTCCACACCAAGGTGCCCAAAAATCTACTATTACGGGAATTTCACTATTTACCATAACATCATCAAAATTACTGCTATTTAACTCAATTGGTTTTGTATCTAACAAAGAATTTTTACAACTACCGCAATTAGCTTTTTTATAGCTATCTTTTTTTGGTACATTATTTACTTTTAAACAATGTGGACATATAACTCTCATATCATTACTCCTTACAAAAATCAGCTAATAATCCAGCTTTTAAATCATGATACATCTCATCACCTGCAAACATCTTCACAATTTGTAATCCTAAACATATAGCAGTCCCAGGTCCTCTTGAAGTGATAATATTACCATCTTGAACTACTTGCTTATTCGAACTATAACCATCCAGTCTTATTTTTTCTTCTACTGAAGGATAGCATGTAAAGTTATGTGATAACACTCCTGCATTGTTTAACGCAAATGCTGCTGCACATATTGCACCTATATTTTTGCCTTTTTGGTTCATATCTTTTAAAAGATTTTGAATATATTGATTTTCAGATAATATATCGGTACCACCCCAACCGCCGGGAAGTAATATCATATCTATATCATCACTGGTTATTCCATCTATATTTTGATCGGCAACTACCATAATACCATTTGCACCTTGAACTTGCAATCTGTCATTTAGCGCTGCAACTATCACTTTAATTCCGGCTCTTCTTAAAACATCAATTAAACTAACAGCTTCAATCTCTTCAAAGCCTGTTGCCAACGGTATTAATACTTTTTTTGCCATAATATATCCCTTAAATTTCATCTGTTAATTTTATTGTATAATTATAGTACCATTGATATTAATATTCAATCAAAACCCCGCCTAACTTATCTTTAAGCAAAATTTTCCTATAATCCATAACTTTTTTCAGAAGAATAAACCTTTCTGAGATTAGGTAGTATCAAAATAAGATTTATATCTTATTGCGAGAAGCTTGAGCGATGTTTAATCGCAACAAACCAAATTTAAAGGGAAAACATGCCTACAATCAATCAATTGATTAGAAAAGAGCGAAAAAAAGTAGTTAAGAAATCAAAATCTCCTGCTTTAGAATCGTGTCCACAAAGAAGAGGAGTATGTACAAGAGTATATACAACTACACCAAAGAAACCTAACTCGGCTTTAAGAAAAGTTGCAAAAGTTAGATTAACTTCTGGATTTGAAGTAATTTCATATATCGGTGGAGAAGGTCATAACCTTCAAGAGCATTCAATTGTTCTAGTAAGAGGGGGTAGAATTAAAGATTTACCTGGTGTTAAATATCATATCGTTCGTGGTGCTTTAGATACTGCCGGTGTTGCAAACAGAACTGTTGCAAGATCTAAGTATGGTACTAAGAAACCAAAAAAATAAGTAGAAGGATAATAAAATGAGAAGAAGAAAAGCTCCCGTAAGAGAAGTAATGGGTGATCCAATCTACAATAGTAAGGTTATCACAAAGTTTATTAATGCAGTAATGTTAGATGGTAAAAAATCTATTGCTCAAAAAATCATGTATGGTGCAGTAGCTAACCTTGATGCAAGAGGTGAAGAGTCTGGAATTGAACTATTTGAAAAAGCAATTGAAAATGTTAAACCACTTTTAGAAGTTAAATCTAGAAGAGTTGGTGGAGCTACTTATCAAGTGCCAATCGAAGTTAGACCAGTAAGACGTCAAACTTTAGCATTAAGATGGTTAATCGAAATGGCTAGAAAAAGAAATGAAAGAACTATGGTAGATAGACTTGCAAATGAACTTTTTGAAGCTGCAAATGAAAGAGGAAACACTTTCAAGAAAAAAGAAGATATGCATAAAATGGCTGAAGCAAATAAAGCATTTGCTCACTATAGATGGTAATCTAAGATGGCAAGAAAAACACCACTTGGAAGACTAAGAAATATCGGAATTGCTGCACATATTGATGCTGGAAAAACTACAACAACTGAAAGAATTTTATTCTA
>JAGLOP010000008.1 GCA_023138835.1 Arcobacteraceae bacterium | reverse complement strand
TGCATACGTTATTACACATATAGATGCAATTATTCTTGATAAAAATGAAACTTATACATTAACTAAAGCACAGTTTGATATTTCAGAAAACTCTGATTCAACAGCAATGGATGATGTAGGAAATGCAGCTATTACAGTTACAGATACATTAGCAAATGTAGATGATGAAGAAGCAGCAACATTAAAAACAGCAGGTGCTGATACAGTAAATGCAACAGTAGCAAATGCAGCGGCAATTGATATAGGAACAGTTATTACAGGTATAGATGCTCTTGTTCTTGATAGAGCTGAAACTTATACATTAACTAAAGATCAGTTTGATATTTCAGAAAACTCTGATTCAACAGCAATGAATGATGCAGGAAATGCAGCTATTACTATTAAAGTTGCATTAGGGTTGGTAGATGACGGAGAAGCAACAGTATTAAAAACTGCAGGTGCTGATACCGTAAATGCGATAGTTGCAACTGCTGGACAAATTAATTCAGGAACAGTTATTACAGATATAGATGCACTTATTCTTACAAATGCAGAAGATTATACATTAACAGCAGCACAAAATACAATAGTAGTAGATGCAGATGAGGTAGGCATGACAAACTATACAGGTACATTAACTTTTACAGAAAATGCTGATTATGGTATATTAGCTGCTATTGGGAGTACTACTTTAATTTTAGATACAGCTATTGTTACATTAGACTTAGGATCATCTGGGGTTACTACTATTAATCTTAATGGTGGTGTAGACCATGTGGTAACTGCCGGAACTGCTACAGAGACATTTGTAATAGGTGCTAATAATGATGGTGGCATAAGTATAGCAAGTATTGATATTAATGATATAATAGATTTAGCATCAGAAACTAGTACTAATTGGATTATAAGTTCAGGTGATACAGATGGTGCAGATACAGCTGTAAATGCTATAGGTGAATGGAGTTTTTCTAGTGGTACATTAACATACTGGTCAGAAGTTAATTCAGGAACAGAAATAATGACATTGACTGGGGCAGCTTCAATAGTAACAACAGGTAGTGATATGGAATTTACTATTGGTTCATAATTTTAAATTAATTATTAAATATGTCTTTATTTTGAATGTAGATTTTTTTAATTAATAATCATATGGGGGGGCTGGTCTCCCCACTAATTTTGTTAAATCAAAATTAAGGGGTCAGACCCCATTTAGGGAATAAAACTTAAACTATTATTAATAAAGGCAATAAAAAATGGCTAGAAAAAATAGAATTACCCAAGCTGGATTTTACCATATCATAAATCGTGAAGTAGAATATATCATCACTGAAAAAACTTTTAGAAGTTATATGTCGTTCAAAACCTTATGAGATAAACTATGAAGCTATCTCTAAAAAAATAGGAATCTCTAAAAATACATTAAAGCAATATATTGTATATCTAAATGAAGCAAATTTAATAAATAGTCTGGGTGGTATAAGTAAAGGAAATTCTTACATACAAAAACCTAGTAAACTTTATCTTCATAATACAAATTTATTTGAAATATTGTGTTCAAATACAGAGATAGGAACGATAAGAGAAACTTTTTTTGCTTCACAATTATAATATGGTCATAATCTACACTATCCCAAAAGTGGGGATTTTTGTATAGATGAAAATATTTTGCAGAAATTGGTGGAAGAAATAAAGGTTTTGAACAGATAAAAGATATAAAATATTTTTTTGTTGTTAAAGATGATACTAAGATAGGTTTTAAGAGTAAGATATCTTTATGGCTTTTTGGTTTTTTATACTGATATATTTTCAACAATATTTGGATATAATTTTGCCATTAAAATCACACAAGGAATCAAAATTGAAAATTACAATATTTCTAATGTTTGTATGTTTATCTTTAAGTGCCAACAAAGAGATAGTTAAAAATAAACATATCCTATTTTCACAAAACTCAAATAATTCATGTAATACGAGCTTTAATGAAATATTATCTTATGGACTTGGTTTCCATCCAAGTATCTCTATGTCAAAAGATATTATAAAAGGTGCTAACTTTCAGCTTGATAGTGCCGCATGGGGATACTATCCTACACCTACAGTAGATGTATCAACAAAATCTTCTCATAATACACAAACAGTAGTAAGACTTGACCAACCATTATGGACAGGTGGTAGGATAGATGCTGCATATGATAAAGCAAAAGCACAAAAAAAAGAAGCATTATATAGTTATGAAGAAAATCAATATAAACTAATAGAGAACTATTTAGATACACTTCAAAACTATCTTCAAGCACAACAAAAGATAAAAGTATTAAATGAAAATAAAAAACAATTTAACTCTTTAATGGAAATGCTTGATAGAATGATAAAAGCAGGAGTTGCAAGTCAAACAGATAAAGACTTACTAAAGTCAAGACTTTCATATATATACTCTGATTTGGTGGTAACAAAAGCACAATTACGAGTATCAAAAATACAGTTTGAGATATTGACAGGTAAGCAAATAGATTGTAATATTAACTTTAATTATAAACAAATATTTAGATCAGCCATTATCATTGAAAAGCTTATTGAAGATATATTAGCATTTCATCCTACATTAAAAATAATAGATTCTAAAATACAATCTGCAATCTCTGATGTTGCTAATTCAAAATCTAAATTATGGCCTAGTTTAATGCTAAGAGGTGAGCACAGAAGTGGTACAATATATGATGAAACTAGACCTGAATCTGAAAATTTAGTATATCTTACTTTTCAAGTTTCTACGGGTGCTGGTATATCTGCTTTATCAAATATAAGTAAATCTAAAATAAATGTATCTAAAGTCAAGTATGAGAAACTTTCAAAACAAAAAGACCTAATAGATAATCTTATGAATGACTATACAAACTATATCACAGCAAAAAGTCATAAAGAAATAGTAGAGACTAATATAATTACTGCAAATAAAATATATGAATCAAATCAAAGACTATTTTTATCACAAAATAAAAAGTGGTTAGATGTAGTAAACTCATTATCTGAACTTAATAAACAAAAAATAAGTGATTCAAAACTATTAGTAGAAAGTAGAATGTTAGAATATAAAATATCTTTAAAAACAGGACGAATATCGTTAAAAACAGGAAATGTAGCAAGTGATATATAACAATATAGAGCAAATTAAAAGAGATTTTGAATGGCTAACTAGTGAGTGTACATTTGAACATTTTGTAACTCATAGATTAACTGCTTATGATAGTGAACTATTTTATAAAAAACTAGATACAAATATAGATGATAAATTTGTATTGAGTTTTTTTGATGAATTATTAAATAAATTTAATTTACAAGAAAATAAATGGGAGAGTAGTGTAAATAATACTATGCTTCCAATTCTTGCTTTGATACCTAATGTTGGACTAAGGATTATATTAGAACTTGAAATAGATGGTTCATATAGAGTTTTAGGTGAAAATGGTGTTGAAAAGATTACAACACTTGATAAAGATACACAATTCAAAGTTTTAAAATTTAAACGAGAAGAATCAAAAAGTATGAGTGCTATGCAAATGTTTAAAGAAGTAGCATTGCAACAAAAGAAATATTTAATTTATGCGATTATAGCATCTATTAGTATCAGTATCTTAGCACTTGGTGCATCATTTTATAGTATGCAAGTATATGATAGAGTAATACCCACAAATGGCTTATCAACACTTGTATCTTTAACTGTTGGTGTAGCTATAGCTATATTTTTAGAGATGATATTAAAGTTTTCTAGAGCTGCTATTATGGATCAAGCAGCTAAAAATATGGATATAGAATATTCCCATAATATTTTTGAAAGATTTTTAAGTATTAGAGCTGATGCTTTGCCAAGAAGTATAGGAACTATATCTGGACAATTACAAAGCTATGCTTCAGTTAGGGGATTTGTATCCTCGGCTTCTATGCTTTTACTAATAGATATCCCTTTTGCTTTACTATTTTTAGGTGTAATTATCTTAATAGGTGGTGGAGATATTGGGCTTGTTATGGTTATATTTTTGGTTATAGCTATTTTAATTGGTGTTATGTTTAAATCAAAAATAGAAGAACTAACAAAAACATCATCAATGGCTTCACATAAGAAACTTGGACTTTTAGTAGAGAGTGTGGAAAATGCTCAAAAAGTAAAAGCTACAGGTGCTAAATGGAGCATGATGAATAAATGGAGTCAGCTAACAGAAGATGCTATAAATGATGATATAAGAATTAAACATTATACAGATATATCAACTTTTTTGGCAACATTTTCTCAGCAGATAAGTTATGTGGCTATTGTAGCAACAGGTGCATACTTAATAGCTACCACTACAGATATGACTATGGGTGCGTTAATAGCTATATCAATTTTATCAAATAAAGTATTTACACCTATAGGACAAATTCCAAATATGTTTGTGCAGTGGGGAAGAGCAAAGATTGCAGTTGAAGATTTAAATAATATTTATAGTCTAGAAAGGGATAATGAAGGGGTTCAAAGACCTATAACTCACAAGCTAAACTCTTATGATATAAGATGTGAAAATGTACAGTTTGGATATGATGAAAATGCTGTTATATTAAATATACCAAAATTACAAATTTTAAAAGGTGAAAAAGTTGCAGTATTAGGTGTTATTGGTGCTGGAAAATCAACACTACTAAAAGTAATATCAGGATTGTACAAACCAACACGAGGAAAAGTGTTTTTAGACAATATAGATATGCACCAAATATCAAGAAATAATATAAGTGAATCTATAGGATATTTGGCCCAAGAAACTAAATTATTCTCAGGTACTTTAAGAGATAATTTATCTATAGGTTTAGTTGGTATCACTGATGAGATAATACTAGAAGCTGCAAAGAAAACTGGACTAATAGGTTTAATTTCAGCATTACCAAAAGGTTTAGATACAGAAGTACCTGAAGGTGGTGAGAGTGTATCTGGAGGACAAAAACAATTAATAGCACTTACTAGAATGATAGTAGCTAATAGTGATGTATTGTTACTTGATGAACCAACAGCTAGTATGGATGAGGGTACAGAAAAACATATCTTAAAAGTACTAAAAGAAAATGTATCAAAAGAGCAAACTATGGTCGTAGTAACACATAAGCCAATACTACTTGAACTTGTAGATAGAATTATTATTGTAACACCACAAGGTATAGCAATGGATGATAAAAAAGAAGTTGTTATGCAACTATTAGCACAAAATGCTATAAAACAACAACAAGTAAAGGTAGTATAATGAATGAAACTAAACTACCATATGTGTTAAGAATAAATCCTTTGATAATAGTTTTGGGATCTTTGTTTATTGTTATAATACCTTTTTTAATATGGGCTTCTTATGCCCAACTTGAACAACGAAGTAGTGCTAGTGGTATAGTAATCGCAGCAGCAAAAACTCAAAAGATACAATCAGCAATAGATGGGGTTGTGGATACTGTACTTGTAAGAGAAGGACAATATATAAAAAAAGGTATGCTTCTTATAACACTTGAGAAAGAACAAAATCAAGCATCTGTTGATGCAGTTGTAGCAAAAGTTGCATCTCTTAAAACAAAACTACAAAGACTAAAAGCTGAAGTCTATGGCGGCAAACTGAAATATCAAGATAACTTTGTAAAGCCAGAATATAAAGAATTTATAGAAACACAAACAAAACTTTTTACACTAAGACAAAAAGCACTTAATGATGAAATATCATCATTACAAGTTGCTCTTAATTTAAAAAAAGAAGAACTTGATTTAAATATACCATTAGTAGAATCTGGCGATCTTGGCTCAAATGTGATTCTAAAAATAAAAAGAGAAATAACTGATCTTAAAGGTAAGATGCTAAATATAAAGAATAAATATTTTCAAAATGCTCAAGAAGAGATGACAAAAACAGAAGAAGAACTATCAATAAATCAAGAGATATTAACAGAAAAAGATGTGATTTTAAAGCGTTCTGAAATATATGCACATATGGATGCAATAGTAAAAGATATAATAATCACTACAAAAGGTGCAAAAGTAAGACCTGGGGATATAATACTAGAACTTGTACCTCTAGGTGAGGAACTTATAATAGAAGCAAAACTAAGTCCAGCAGATATATCTTTTATAAAAAAAGGTCAAAGAGCATCTGTAAAACTTGATGCTTATGATTTCAGTATTTATGGTATGTTTAATGGAAAGGTTAAATATATAAGTCCTGATACTATAATAGAACAAACATCTAAAGGTGATGAACATTATTTTAAAGTTCTAATAACATTAGATAAAAGTACTATAGTTTCAAAAAGTGGAAAAGTAATTGATGTAACACCTGGTATGGGAGCACAAGTTGATATTATCACAGGAACAAGAACGGTACTTCACTATTTAGCTAAGCCTGTTATTAAAACACTTGATGAATCTTTTACTGAAAGGTAATTATAATCTTAACCTCAAAATACTAATATGATAGTTAATATAATTCAAACTATATTAACTATCAATTGCACTATTAACATCATAGTCTAGATTCTCAAAATAATCAACAATAGTCTAATTTAAAGCTATATCATCTTCAAGTAATAAAAGTATTGTAGCGTAAATTCTATTTTTTCATAAAATATTTAATATATTCTTGTTTAAAATTAAGATATAAAGATGAAGTTGCTAGAACAACTCTTTCATATTAGTATAAACTAAACTTAAGTATATTTTAAATATAATCGCAAACTTAATTAAAAAAATAGAAGGAAATATTGATGAAAAGAACTTATCAACCACACAACACGCCAAGAAAAAGAACTCATGGTTTTAGAATTAGAATGGCAACAAAAAACGGAAGAAGAGTTATTAAAGCTCGAAGAGCTAAAGGTAGAAAGAGATTAGCTGTTTAAATAAATCTCATAGAATTAATAATTCTAAAGAATTCAGCAGAATATACAGAAGCGATAAAAAGTGGCATAATCACTCTTTTGTCGCTTTTTTTCAAGGTGGGCAAGAGAAACTTAATGTTGCTTTTGTTACCTCAAAAAAAGTCGGTAATGCAGTAAAACGAAATGAGGCACGAAGAAGATTAAGAGCTGTCTTTTTAGAGTTTGAATCATTGCTTAAAAATGGAAAATATATACTTGTAGCCAAGGATGAGATTTCTAATAGAGATTATAAAACCCTTAAAAAAGATTTCACTTGGACTATGAAAAAATTAGATTTATTTTTAACAAACTAATCAAATGATAAAAAAACTACTTCTTTTGATACTTCAATTTTATCAAAAGTTTTTAAGCATTTTATCGCTTGGCAGTTGTAGATACCATCCTACTTGTTCAGAATATGCAAAATGGCAATTTGAAAATAACAATATTTTGTTTGCTTTTTATCATTCTTTTATTAGAATTTTAAGATGCAATCAATTGTTTGAAGGTGGGTTTGATTATCCAGAAGTTAAACATAATTTTACTAATATTGTATTTAAGAAAATAAATGTAAAATATTGGTATATACCGACAAAAAAAAATAATTATATTATAATTAAAAACTGGGAATTTAAAAATGGCACTAAATGATAATAAAATGAATAAACAAGATACACAAAAAAGAATTTTAATGGCAACTTTATTGTCATTTGCATTTTTTATAGCATATGATTTTTTATATGTACAACCACAAGCAATACAACAAGAACAAGTTTTTCAAGCAGCACAGTCAAAGACAGCAAATACAAAACCACAAACTACCAACCCTAATACAGCAGCGCCACAAATAGTTTCTCAACAAACTCAAGCAAATAACGCACCGCTTACTTCAGATGCGGACACAAGTGAAATAATCTCAACAATAACTACAAAAAACAATATTATTGAAATTGATTCTCTTGGTAGAATTGCTCAAGTTACACTTCTAAAAAAACAATATGTTGACGAAGACGGCTCACAAATAAAACTTTTTAACGAAAATCAATTAAGAGCTTTAGAAGTTAGATTTTCAAATAGAACTTTAAATGATGAAGCTTTTAAAAATAAAGTAACAGCATCAAGTAAAACTTTAAATGCTTTAAATGGTGAAGTTAAACTAACCCTTACTCAAAAATTATCAAATACAACTTTAATCAAAAATTTAACAATTTACCCTGATGGACATTATAGCTTAGAAGTAATAGTTCCAAATGATGAACCATTTTTTATAACTCCAGGATTTAGACCGGATGTACTTGCTGATATGTATGCTGATCATGGTGCCCTGCTTGCATTAAATGATGGTACATTAAATATAATGGAAGATGAAGATTTTGAGACAACTACAACATTTACAGGAGTTCAAATAGCTTCTGCATTTGATAGATATTATGCATCTGTTTTATATAATACTATTGATAGTTTAGAACTTTCCGTTATGCCGGATACTAATAATAATCCACAAATTTTTATTCATGGTAAAAACAGATTAACTCTTAATGGTTATATGGGTCCAAAAAACTATAATGACTTAACTGCACTTGATCCTAAGTTATCTACAGTGATTGAATATGGTTGGTTTACTTTTATAGCAAAACCAATGTTTCAGATGCTTCAATTTATACAAAGTTATGTAGGTAACTGGGGTTGGACTATTGTTCTTGTAACAATATTAATTAAAACTATACTTTATCCTTTGGCATACAAAGGTATGGTATCTATGAATAGACTTAAAGAGTTATCACCTCAAGTTAAGAAACTTCAAGAAAAATATAAAGATGACAAACAAAAAGCATCTATGCATATGATGGAATTATATAAAAAAGAAGGCGCCAACCCAATGGGTGGTTGTCTTCCTATTTTACTTCAAATTCCAGTATTCTTTGCTATTTATAGAGTTTTACTAAATGCAATTGAGTTAAAAGGTAGTGAATGGATTTGGTGGATTGAAGATTTATCTTTAATGGATCCATACTATGTATTACCGATACTTATGGGTGCGACAATGTTTATTCAACAAAAAATCACACCAAACCAAATGCAAGATGAGATGCAAAAGAAAATGTTTATGATGCTTCCTGTTATATTTACATTTTTCTTCCTTTGGTTCCCTGCCGGACTTACTTTATACTGGTTTATGAATAACTTATTTACAGTAGCTCAACAATATTATGTAAATAGAATTTTTGCAAAAGCAAAAGTTGCCAGACATAAAGAACATGAAGAAAAAAGTCATACGAAAGCACACAATAAAAAATAACTCAAAGGATTTATTATGTCTAAACAATTTAGAGCCAAAACTTTAGAAGAAGCTTATAAAAATGCAACAGCTAGTTTAAATTGTTCCATTACAGATTTAGATATTGAGATAGTTCAATCAGGGAATAAAGGCTTTTTTGGACTATTTGTCAAAGAAGCTATTATTTTAGTTGAACTTAAAAACTCTCATTCAAAATCACAGAAACAAAAAGAATATAAAGAACCTAAACCAGTTCAAACTAAAAAACCTATTATTACAACAACAAAATCTCCAGAAACAAAACAACTTAAAAAAGTAATTCAACAACAAATTGAACAACCTAAAGAACAAATCTTTGATGATTTTTATAGTAGTGCTGATGCAAAAAAAACTCATGACAAAATAACTATTAAAAAAGATGACAATATTATTACAACTGAAGTTCAAGAAAAAATAAATAAATTATTTAGCCATACTTGCTATAAACTTGATAAAATTCAAGTGTCTTTTTATGATGATGAAACTTTATATATTGAATTTAAAGGTGAAGATGCTGCTTTATTAATTGGAAAAGAAGGTTATAGATACAAGGCTTTATCTTATATTTTATTTAACTGGATTCATGAAAAATATAACTTAATGTTAAGACTTGAAGTTGCTCAGTTTTTAACTTCACAAGAAGAAGCAATCTCAAATTATTTAGTACCGGTAATTCAAACAATTAAAGAAGACGGTTTTTATAAAACTAAACCTTTAGATGGTGTATTAGTGCATATTGCCTTAAAAAGATTAAGAGATGAGTTTCCCGAGAAATATGTTGCTGTAAAAACAAATGTTAAAGGCGATAAATATATTTTAGTAAACGAATACCGTAAATAGTGGTTATGGGATAGTGGCTAGTGATTAATGATGATACTATAGTTGCCATTGCTACGGCTCATGGTATCGGCTCTATTTCAATTGTGCGGTTAAGTGGAGAAAATTCACTTAGCATTGCACTTCAAATTTCAAAAATTTCTTCTTTAACTCCAAGAAACGCAACTCTGTCAAAACTTTATGATAACCAAAATGAACTTATTGATGAAGCTTTATTGATTTATTTTAAAAATCCGTCATCATTTACAGGTGAAGATATAGTTGAATTTCAATGTCATGGGGGAATTGCTATTTCAAATTTAGTCTTGGAATCTTGCATAAAGCAAGGTGCAAGATTAGCGAATCCCGGGGAATTTTCTAAACGAGCTTTTTTAAATGGTAAAATAGATTTATCACAAGCTCAAGCTATATCAAAAATGATAGAGGCTAGAAGCGAAGATGCTGTTAAACTTTTAGCTCGTCAGCTAAAAGGTGAATTGTCCAAGTTTGTAGAAGATATAAGAAAAGATTTACTTTTTATGTTAGCTTATACAGAAGTTACAATTGATTATGCAGAAGAAGATTTACCCGCAGATATTTTTAAACAAATAAATACAAAACTTGAAGCAATAAACATAAAGTTAGATAATACACTTGAGTCAAGTAAAAGAAGAGAAGGCTTGATAGATGGTTTTAAAGTTGCAATTATTGGAAAACCGAATGTTGGAAAATCAAGTCTTTTAAATAAATTACTTAATTTTAACCGTGCAATTGTAAGTGATATTGCTGGAACCACTAGAGATACTATTGAGGAAAGTGTAAAAATAGGAACTCATATTATCAAAGTTGTTGACACTGCCGGTATTAGAAATTCAAATGATGAAATTGAAAAAATAGGAATAAAAAAATCGATTGAAGCTATTAACGAAGCAGATATTATAGTGGCTTTATTTGATGGAAGTCGTGAATTTGATAACGAAGATAAACAAATTTTAGAGCTTTTAGAGAATAGTGACAAAGAAAAAATTATTGTTTTAACTAAATCTGATTTAGAGATAATATTTAATATTTCATCTCTAACACTAAACACCAAACACTTAACACTTAACACTAAAAAAGACATAACACCACTTATTAAACAAATTGAAACAATTCTAAATCAAAACAGTTCAAGTGATGAGATAACACTGATTTCTAAACAACAAGTAAAAGAGGTGGAAGAAACTTTAAAATATATAAAGCAAGCTTTCACTCCTCTTCAAACAGGAGAATTGGAATTTTTTGCTCATCATATAAATGAAGCTTTAACACATATATCAAATATCACAAGACCTTACGAACATAGTCAAATGTTAGATGTAATGTTTGGTGAATTTTGCTTAGGAAAATAGGAGAAAGATCATGAAAATATATCAACAATTTTTAATACCGGTTATTTTGGCCTTTATTGGATATTTTTTATCAGGAATGATATTTGAAGAAACACAAGCTAGACTTATAGGTGTAGTAGTATTATTGGTTTCTATGTGGACGAATGAGATTTTACCATTAGGTGTGGTATCTTTATTACCTATTATTTTATTCCCGGCACTTGATATTATGACTACAAATGCAACAACTGTTAATTATTCAAAATCAATTATATTTTTATTTTTAGGTGGGTTTTTACTTGCAATTGCTGTTGAAAAAATTGGCTTGCATAAAATTATAGCAAATAAATTATTATCATTTTTTCCAAATTCAAGTCGTGGTGTTATCTTTGCTTTGGCAATAACATCTGCACTTTTAAGCTCACTGCTTTCAAATACAACAACCGCCCTGCTTTTAATGCCAATCGCCCTATTCCTAACAGATATTAAAAAATTAAAAATCAGACTTGTTTTAGCAGTTGCTTATGGTGCAAGTATTGGTGGAATTATTACCCCTATAGGAACTCCGCCAAACTTAATCTTAATGGGATTCTTGCAAGATAATGATCTACAAAGTTTGACATTTTTTAATTGGATGTTAAAAACTATTCCATTAGCAACTATTATGCTGATCATTGTTTCTTATATATTGTCTTTAGGAACAAAAGATATGCAAGTAGAATGTCAATTAGATGAAAATGTTACTTTAAATACAGATCAAAACAGATTAAAAAATATTTTACTTTTATTGGTTGTTATACTTGGATTAAACTCTTTTATTGGTCTAAATGAAGCTGGACTGCTACTTAGTTTTGGTTTATTTATGATGATGCCAAAAGTTGGGTTTTTAAAATGGGAAGATTCTAAAAAAATACCTTTTGAAATTATATTCTTATTTGGTGCCGGTTTTTCCATTGCAGCAGCATTTAGCCACACAGGTTTAGCCCAAGCAATAGCCCAAATGCTTTTAACTTTAACCCAACTCTCCCCTTTCATTTTAATTTTAATAGTTGCTTCACTTATCACTTTTACAACAGAAGTTACAAGCAATACAGCCCTGATATCAATTGCTTTACCTATTATTTATTCTTTAGGAATGGCATCTAATATTGATACAAATCTTATACTGATGGTTGCAACTATTTGTGCCAGTTATGCTTTTATGCTCCCTATTGCAACTCCGCCTAATGCAATTGCCATGAGCAGTAAAGTTTTAACTATTAAAGATATGGCAACATTTGGAATATTTTTTAATATTATTGCTATTTTATTAACATCATCTATTGCTATGTTGTTGTGGTAAATTATTTAATTTATTAATTTTCACAGCTTCAACTTTTTAAAATCAATATTTAGATACAATCGATTAAAATATAAACATATTAAGGTAATTAAAAATGTCTGAACGAACACCATTAGAAATCGCACTTGCTCATTCTATGACCCAAGAAGAATACGAAAACACAGTTAATATTTTAGGTAGAGAGCCTAACTATACAGAGATAGGTATCATATCTGCTATGTGGAGTGAACACTGTTCTTATAAATCGTCAAAAAAATATTTAAATGGTTTCCCAACAAAAGCTCCGTGGGTTATACAAGGTCCGGGAGAAAATGCCGGAGTTATTGATATTGGAGATGGCTATGCTGCAGTATTTAAAATGGAATCACACAATCACCCTAGTTTCATAGAACCATATCAAGGTGCTGCTACTGGTGTTGGTGGAATTTTAAGAGATGTATTTACCATGGGTGCAAGACCAATTGCAAACATGAACTCTATTAGATTTGCTTCAATTGAAGGAGACAGTGAAACTGCTAAAAAACACAGATTTCTTTTAAGAGGTGTTGTTGAAGGTATTGGCGGTTATGGTAACTGTATGGGAGTTCCAACTATTGGTGGAGAAACTACATTTGAAGATTGCTATGCCGGAAACAACCTTGTAAATGCATTTACTTTAGGACTGGCTAAAAAAGATGAGATTTTCTTAGGAGTTGCTGAGGGTGTTGGAAATCCTGTAATGTATGTAGGTTCTAAAACCGGTCGAGACGGTCTTGGCGGTGCGGTTATGAGTTCTGCTGCATTTACAGAAGACAGTGAATCAAAAAGACCAACAGTACAAGTTGGTGACCCGTTTACTGAAAAACTTTTACTTGAAGCTTGTTTGGAATTATTCAAAGAAGATTTAATCATCGGTATTCAAGATATGGGTGCGGCAGGACTTACTTCATCATCTTTTGAAATGGCTGGAAGAAGTGGGAGTGGTATGAGAATGGATTTAGATAAAGTTCCAGCTCGTGAAGAAAATATGACGCCTTATGACTTTATGCTTTCTGAATCTCAAGAAAGAATGTTGATTTGTGCTAAAAAAGGTTGTGAACAAGCTGTAATTGATATCTTTGAAAAATGGGAATTAAGTGTTGCCGTTATTGGAGAAGTTACAGATACTGGAAATATGGAACTATACTGGCATGACGAATTAGTAGCTGACATACCAATTCAACCATTAAGTGAAGAAGCACCTATTTTAGATAGACCAGTTAAAGAACCTGAATATTTAAAAGATATTGAAAATATCACAATGACAAAACAATTAAGTTCAACCGATGCTTTTGATATTTTATGGAAAAGTTTAGAAGTTGTAGATAAATCATTCATCTATAATCAATACGATTCAATGGTGCAAACAAATACAATCAAAGGGCCGGGAAGTCTTGACGGTTCTGTTATCAGAATTAAAGAAACAGGAAAAGCACTTGCTATGAGTGCCGATTGTAATACTAGATATTGTTACATCAATCCTGAATTAGGTTCAGCAGCTGCTGTTATGGAATCAGGAAGAAATGTTGCAATGACTGGAGCTCGTCCACTTGCTATTACAGATTGTCTTAACTTCGGTAATCCAGAAAATCCAGAAGTTATGTGGCAATTTAAACATTCTTGCGAGGGTATAAAATCTGCTTGTAAAGAGTTAAATACTCCGGTAATTGGTGGAAATGTTTCATTGTACAATGAAACAAACGGAGTCGGAATATATCCTACACCTTCAATTGCTACTGTTGGAGTAAATGAAGATATGAACAAAGTATTATCTTCTTCGTTCAAAGAGGAAGGTAACTATATTTGTTTAATTGGTGAATCTTACAGCGAATTTGGTGGAAGCTTATATTTAAAAGAGGTTGAGGGGCAAATAGGTGGAGTTCATCCCGGTGTTGATTTTGAAGCTGAATTAATGTTATGGGATATTATAATTGAAGCAAATAAATTAGGACTTTTAGAATCTGCAAAAGATGTAAATGTTGGTGGAGTTGCAATTGCCTTAGCTAAAATGTGTGCTGTTGGAGATATGGGTTGTGATGTAAATGTTGCATTTGAACATGAATATGATATTTTTTCTGAGAGTTTAAGCAGAGCAATTATTGAGATAAAACCTTCTAATATTCAAGCATTTAATGATTTGGCTTATAAAATCGGAATTAGTTATGGATGTATTGGAAAAACTGGTGGAGATGTTTTAGCTATCAATAGTTTATATAGAAAAATGGAAAAAGTTAAAAATGTATATTTTAACAGATTTCAAGAAATAATAGAACAAGATTTATAAAGGTAAATGATAAAAATGAGAGCATTAATAAGTGTAAGTGATAAAAGTGGTGTTGAAAACTTTGCTAAAGAGTTAGTATCGTTAGGGTATGAGATAATCAGTACAGGTGGTACATATAAAGCATTACAAAATGCTGGAATAGCTGTAATAGAAGCAAATGAAGTTACTAAATTTCCTGAGTGTTTTGAGGGTCGTGTAAAAACTTTAAATCCTTTTATTCACGGAGGTATATTGCATCGTCGTGATAAACAATCGCATATTGATGAAGCTAAAGAGTTAGGCGTTGAAAGTATTGATTTAGTTTGTGTAAATTTATATCCATTTAAAAATGCTATTGAGTCAACTGATGATTATGAAGTTATTATCGAAAATATTGACATCGGTGGTCCAGCTATGGTTCGATCAGCTGCTAAAAATCATGATAGTGTGATTATCGTTACTGATGTTGTTGATTATGATTTAGTTTTAAACAATCTTAAAAATGATACTAATACTTTTGAATTTAGAAGAGATATGATGATAAAAGCTTATGAGCATACAGCTGCTTATGATTCTATGATTGCAAATTATATGAACAAAAGATTTAACGGTGGTATGGGTGCTAAACAATTTATAGTTGGGGAGAAAGTTTTTGATACTAGATATGGTGAGAATCCACATCAAAAAGGTGCTTTGTATGAATTTAACAGTCACTTGTCAAATAAATTTATCACATTAAAAGGAGAGGCTAGTTTCAATAATATGGGTGATATCAGCGGTGCTTCTAAAATTGCAGCAGCTTTTGGTGATGCTAACGCAGTTTGTATTGTAAAGCATGGAAATCCTTGTGGATTTGCTATAAAAAGTACTTTACTTGAATCATATGTAGAAGCATTAAAATGTGACCCGGTATCTGCTTTTGGCGGTGTTGTTGCTGTTAATGGTATTATTGATTTAGAATTAGCTGTTAAAATGAATGAGATTTTCTTGGAAGTTGTATTCGCTGCTGATTTTACAGCAGAAGCCCAAGAGGAATTAAATAAGAAAAAAAGAATCAAGCTATTTAAGCAGGGTACTGCTAAAATAGAACTTGCAAATGATAATTTTAACTTTAAAATTGTTGATGGTGGTTTTGTTTATCAAGATGCTGATAAAGTTGAAGATGATGAAGTTAAAAATAGTGAATTAAAAACAACTAGAACAGCTTCCAAGCAAGAACAAAAAGATATGGAGATAGCTTATAAAATAGCATCTTTAACAAAATCAAATTGTGTAGTTTATGTTAAAAACTCTGCAATGGTAGCTGTTGGTATGGGTATGACTTCAAGAGTTGATGCTGCAAAAGCAGCACTTACAAAAGCAAATGATATGGGACTGGATGTAACTGGTTCTGTATTAGCTTCTGAAGCATTTTTTCCATTTAGAGATTCCATTGATGCAGCAGCAGATGCTGGAGTAAAATGTGTGATAGAACCTGGTGGAAGTATCAGAGATAATGAGATTATTGAAGCAGCAAATGAATTTGGTATGGCTTTATACTTTTCAGGGAAAAGACACTTTTTACATTAAATTTGTACTATGTGAGGAAAAGAGATGGGTTCTTATAAACAATTAAAACAGATTAAAAATATCACTCTTTTATTTATTATTAGTATGGTTTTGGGATTTGCCACTGTTATACTTTATTTTGCAACACAAGATAAAAAAGAGAATATCAATAAACAAATAGAGCTGAAAAAAACTCAACTTGACCTTACATTTACAAAAAAAGTTTTTGAACTTCAAAAAAAATATAACTCAAAATTAGAAGAGTTTATAGGTGATGAAGATATTTTAAATGCTTTTGCATCAAGAGATAGAAAAAAACTTGATAAGCTGGCACAAATTAAATTTGATAAACTTATCAAAGATGAGCCAAATTTTGAATTAATCTGTTTTGGACTTCCTGATATGACAGCATTTTACAGAGCGCATGTTCCAAACAAGTATGGAGATGATATTAGTAAAGTTCAAGGTGTTTTGCAAGCTAACAAACTTAAAAAAAGAGTGAGTGGATTTTTAATTACAAAACTTGGACTTTTTTATAGAGTAACATTTCCTGTTTTTAAAAATGGAAAGCATATAGGAATAATTGCTTTTGGAATAAACCTAGGTTATGTAAATGATTTTATAGAAAAACAATTTAATACAGAATCTGCAATTATAGTTAATACAAAGCAACTAAAACAAAGTAAATGGTTCAATATGCTTGAAGAAGGAACTATTGGCAGCTATACAATTATATCTACAAATGGTGAACTTATAAATCAATTCTCTGCATCTGGACACAATATAGATGCACAAAATGTTAGAATGGAAGATGAAAATAAAATTTTTAGCATAATCAATGATATTGAAATTTTTGGAATTAAAAATAAACCAATAGCAAAAGTTATTTTATTTCAAGATATTACTAAAGAGGTTAAAATATATGAAAATTATTTATATACATTTATAGGTATTTTAGTCATTTTAATCATAATCTTATCATATGCTTTAATAATGACATTTAATAAATTTTTAACGACAATTGTATCAATAAATGATGATCTAAAAGATTTAAATATACACCTTGAAGATAGAGTATTTAAAGAAGTCCAAAAAAATAGAGAAAAAGAACAACAGCTTTTTGAACAATCAAAAAGAGCACAAATAGGTGAAATGATAGGAAATATTGCACATCAATGGAGACAACCATTATCTGTAATATCAACTTCTATTAGTGGAATGCAACTTCAAAAAACAATGGGTATATTAGATGACAATGAGTTTAATAATACTTCACAAAAAATTATGGATACAACACAATATCTTTCAAAAATAATTGACGAGTTTAGAGACTTTATCGATTCTAAAAATGAATTTAGTGATTTTATTTTACAAGATGCAATGGATAAAACCTTACGAGTTAATGGAGCAACACTACAAAGTAACCATATAAAGTTAATTAAAAGATATAAAGAAACTCCAATTCATATACACTCAATTCAAGGAGAAATATCTCAAGTTGTACTGAATATAATAAATAATGCCAAAGATATTCTATGTGAGCGAGAGATAGAAAATAAAGAGATTACAGTAAGTATTACAACAAACAATAATTATGCCATTATTATGATTGAAGATAATGCAGGAGGAATAGAAGAAGATATATTACCTAAGATTTTTGATCCATATTTTACAACAAGACATCAAAGTCAGGGTAAAGGCATTGGATTATATATGTGTAATACAATAGTAACTCAAAACTTAAAAGGTGAAATAAATGCAACTAACGGAACAAAAGGTGCATTGTTTTCTATAGAAATACCAATAAAATAAAATAATCAATAAATTCTTAATAATTTCATTATATCTTAAGATATATAACGCTAAAGTTTTACTTATCGTTATGTACAACAAGATACAACGAAAGGAAATTTGTGGAAATACATTCAAATCTTACTTTAGAAATTCTAAATCAACCTTTTTTACTTGAAAAAAGGATAGAACTTTTATTTGCAATTGCCAAAGAAGGTTCTATAAGTAAAGCAGCAAAGGCAGTTCCTATGAGTTATAAAAGTGCTTGGGAAGCAGTTGATGCTATGAACAATTTAGCACCTTGGCCAATTGTACAAAAAGAGACAGGCGGTAAAGGTGGCGGAGGTACTGTTTTGACTGCTTATGGAAAAAATCTGCTTAATACTTACACCATCTTAAAAAAAGAACAAAAAAAGTTTTTAGAAGCTTTATCAAATATAACTGATATTGATACTGGAAATCTTAAAACAATGAAAAGGTTAGCAATGCAAATAAGTGCAAGAAATCAAATATCAGGAACTGTAGAGGAGATATCTGAAGGAAGTGTAAATGCAATAGTTTCAGTTGTTCCAAAAAGTGGTCATAAATTATATGCAAATATTTCCAAAAACAGTATTTCAAATCTGGGCTTAAAAAAAGATGATGAAGTTGTTGCCATATTCAAATCAAGCAATGTGCTAATTTCAACTGATACTTCATTGACCCTTAGTGCAAGGAATAAAATCAATGGAGTTATTAAGAATTTGGAAAAAGGTGCTGTAAATTGTGAAATTTCAGTAGATATTGGAGAAGATCAGATTATCACTTCTGTTATAACCAATAGTGCCGTAGAAGAGTTGAAACTTAAAGTTGGAAGTGATGTGATTATGATAATCAAATCAAGTGATGTAATGATAGGTAAATAGGACAAAAATATGTTACAAAAATTATTAGTAGGAAGTTTATTCGTTTGCAGTTCATTGTTTGCAGGAACTATAAATATAGCAGTTGCCGCAAACGTAAGTTATGCAATTGATGATTTAAAAAAAGAGTTTAAAAAACTTTATCCAGACATCAATGTTAGAGTTATATTAGGAGGTAGTGGTAAACTAACAGCACAGATAAAAAATGGAGCTCCTTATCAACTTTTTATGTCTGCAAATATGAAATATCCAAATGCTTTATATAAAGATAATATAGCAATAACTAAACCGCTTGTTTATGCACAAGGAAGTTTGGCATATTTAAGTACTAAAAAGCAAGATTTCTCAAAAGGTATAAAACTAATTAAAAGTTCTAAAATAAGAAAAATTGCAATAGCAAATCCAAAAACAGCACCTTATGGAAAAGCAGCGCAGGAAGCTATGAAAAATGCAAATATATACAAAAATGTAGTTAAAAAATTTGTATATGCAGAATCAATTTCACAAACTGTATCTTATACGATAATTGCGGCTGATATTGGATTTATTGCTAAATCTTCACTTTACAGTCCTAAAATGTCCCATTTTAAAAAAGATATAAATTGGGCAGATGTAAATCCTAAACTTTATACTCCGATAAATCAAGGTATAGTTATATTAAAAGATGGTGAAAATAATAATGAAGTGAGTGCCTTTTATAATTTTATTCTAAGCTCTAAAGCAAAAACAATCTTTGAAGATTTTGGATATTTAGTACCGTGAGTAAAATAACAGCAACAGTTACATATATTGATAATATTGATAGTCTGAATATTGTCACATTTGACTTCCTTGGAACACAACTTAAAATGATGAGTTTAGATTTAAATGATAATATAAAAATAGGAACCAAGGTACTTTTAGCTGTTAAACCAACACATATAGCCCTTGCTAAAAAATTTAACGGAGTATTAAGTTATGACAATCAAATAAAAGCAAATATCATAGAAATAAATAATGGTAAGTTATTAAGTAGTATAAAATTACTTGTCAATGACGAAATTTTAGAGTCAATTATTACAAAAGAATCAGCATTAAATATGGACTTAAAAGTAGAAGATGAAGTAACAGTTCTTATAAAAGCCAGTGAACTATCAATTCAAGAGGTTTTAAATGATTGAGATATTAAAAACAATAGAATTTACCCCATTTTTATTGTCGTTTAAATTAGCAGGACTTACAACTATAATTTTATTTGTCATAAGTATGCCGCTGGCTTGGTACCTATCACAAACCAAATCAAAAGCCAAACCTGTCTTAGAAGCTATCACTGCTCTTCCTATAGTGTTGCCCCCTTCTGTTTTAGGATTTTATATTTTAGTTGCATTATCTCACAACTCTCCTATTGGTGTGTTTTTTGAAGATATGTTTGATATAAAACTTGTATTTAATTTTACAGGACTTGTAGTTGCCAGTTGTTTTTACTCATTACCATTTATGGTACAACCTCTTCAAGGTGGATTTGAATCCATAAATAAAAATATGCTAGAAGCCAGCTATATAAGTGGGAAAAGTAAAATAGTGACTATTTTTAAAGTAGCCCTGCCAAATATAAAACCAGCTGTTATGACTGCTATTATAATAACATTTGCTCATACCGTTGGAGAGTTTGGAGTAGTTTTGATGGTTGGAGGAAGTATCCCAGATGAGACAAAAGTAGCTTCTGTTGCTATTTATGAGATGGTTGAAATTATGGATTATACTTCAGCACATATCTATAGTGCTATTATGGTTATTATTAGCTTTTTAGTACTTTTAAGTGTTTATATCTTTAATCATAAGCAAAGTATTAAACTAGGAAAATTTTAAAATGAAAACAAAAGAATTTCTAGAGGTTTTAAATATTTTAGAACAAAATATCCCAAAAGACAGTCCAAGTAATATTCTAAAAAATAGTTTTAAGAGAAAACCATATACTATTTTGATGGCTACACTTTTAAGTTTAAGAACCAAAGATGAAAATACAGCTCGTGTATGTAAAGAGCTGTTTGTATTGGCTCATACATCACAAATGATGCTTAAAATTCCAACAGAACAACTAGAGCAAATAGTAAAACCAACAGGGATGTATCGTAAAAAAGCTCAAATTTTACAAGAGGTATCGTCAGCTTTAATTAATAGATTTGATTCGCAAGTTCCTAACACAAAAGATGAACTTTTAAGTATCAAAGGTATTGGAGAAAAAACAGCAAATATAGTTCTAAACAACGCTTTTGATATACCAACAATTGCAGTTGATACACATGTACATAGAATACCAAATTTACTAAAATTCATAGATACAAAAAATGAAAAAGAGACCGCAAAAGCACTTTGTCAAAAAGTGCCAAAAGAGTATTGGAATAGATTAAATTTTACAATAGTCAGCTTTGGTCAAACGATATGTAACCCGCAAAGTCCTAAATGTGATATTTGTCCTATTGTAAACTATTGTAGTAAGGAAAAAATTTAAATGATAAACATAAACATAAACAAAAAACTACACGGTTCAAACGGGCAGATGGATTTAGATGTAAATCTTGAGATAAAAGAGAATGATTTTGTGGCTTTAGCAGGAGAGAGCGGAAGCGGAAAAACAACACTTTTAAGAATCCTTGCTGGGCTTGAAGAGGCAGGTGGAACTATAGAAATCGGTGATAAAATCTGGCTTGATGGCAAATTTAATCTTCCCCCGCAAAAAAGAGAGATAGGTTTTGTATTTCAAGATTATGCACTTTTCCCTAATATGAGTGTTGAAGAAAATCTGCTTTTTGTCAATAAAGATAAAGAGTTATCAAATCATTTATTAAATATTACGGAGCTTGAGTCACTTAAAAAACGACTTCCAAATACTTTAAGCGGTGGACAAAAACAAAGAGTTAGTTTATGTCGTGCTTTAATGAATCGACCAAAATTACTTTTAATGGATGAACCACTCTCGGCTCTTGACCCATATATGAGAACAAAACTGCAAAATGAGATTTTAACTTTGCATAAAGAATTTGGAACTACAACTATTATGGTCAGTCACGATCCAAGCGAAATTTACAGACTTAGTAGTCGTGTGATAGTTTTAAATCAAGGTCAGATTATAAATGATGGCTGTGCCAAAGATGTATTATTAAAAACAACAGGTTCTCAAAAATTTTCTTTTGAAGGGGAACTTTTAGATATCATAAAAGTTGATGTGATTTATATAGCTATTATATCTATTGGTCAACAGCTTGTAGAGGTGGTTGTAAGCAGTGATGAGGCAAATAATTTAAAAATAGGTGATTATATTAATGTCAGTACAAAAGCATTTAGTCCAAACATCACTTATAAAAAATAAAATATCTTTATCAGTCAATTCTCCAATAAAATATTTTATCCTCATACCCGGCTGAAAATAAAGACTTTTCATCATAAAACTTAATAGTAGTCGGGATTGCATAATGTCCCACAAGCGTATTGATTTTTTTGCCTGTTTGTATATTAAAAAGTTGTAAATCGCTATCCTCAGAACTTGAATAAATACCTGTTTTACCGCTAGGA
Source organism: Arcobacteraceae bacterium (assembly GCA_023138835.1). Lineage (GTDB taxonomy): Bacteria > Campylobacterota > Campylobacteria > Campylobacterales > Arcobacteraceae > CAJXII01. Next base: position 80,283 of record JAGLOP010000008.1, on the reverse strand, counting down.
CTTAAACCAACACTGTAAACTAAGAATTTACTTTTAAGATAATATGATTTACCTTTTTTTGGATAAACTGCCACTTTTCTATCTTGACCTGCTGTTATTATATTTCCATTTTTATATGCGACTTGATAAACTTTATCTAAATTTATGGGTTTATATTTTTTTATTATTTTTCCGGTTTTTACATCGCTGAGTGTTACTTGCCCACTCTCAGAAGATGTTATCATAGTTTTTTTATCTTCACTTAATTCTAAATCACAAAAAGAACTTTGTTCTACTTGCTTTTTATATGTATGATAACTATCATTTGTATTATGTAAAATCATCTCATAACCCAAAGTACCAAAGATAAATTTATCATCATCAATAAAACGAGCCTCTTTTATTGCTATTTTATCTTCTGCTTTAACGATATGCTTTAAGTTCTTTCCATCATGAAGCCAAACATTTCTAAATGGTCCTTTATCATTACTGACAATTAAAGTTTTTCCATTTTGTCTATCTACACTTAAAATTTTTGAATTCTGCCATACTTGCTTGGTAGTAAAAATCGGTTCAATAAATATCTCACCTACTAGTTTTTGAGTTTGTAAATCAAAGATCTCAACTGAACCTTCATCGTTAGCAACATAAAGTTTTGTATTATCCAATACAAAATCATTTACAAATCCTTTAGATTTTAATATAAATGTAGGTTTTATATCTTTAGCATAACTGTAATGAGCTATCATAAAAACAACTACCAATAATTTATAAATAATATTCAATATAATCCCTTCATATATTTTGGTTGGCATTCTATCATTTTTAAGATATATTTTGAATTTTTTATAGATTTATATCATAAAAGCAGATAAGCATTTCATAACTAAAATTAAAGTACAATGTTAATTATTAGATTAAATAATCTTGCAAAGAAAAAAACTAAAAAATTATATAAAAGAGTAAAATATGTGTGGTATAGTAGGATATATGGGGCATCAAAATAGTAACCAGATTTTATTAGATGGTTTAAAAGACTTAGAATATCGTGGATATGACAGTGCAGGAATTGCCCTTTTAGAAGATGGCAAAATAAATGTTTTTAAAGCCGTTGGTAAAATTAAGAATTTAGAAGATAAAATAAATAATTCAACATTTGACACCAAAAATTCAACATTTAGCATAGGTATTGGGCATACTAGATGGGCAACACATGGTAAACCAACAGAACTTAACGCTCACCCACACTCAGGAGCATACTCTTATGTAGTTCATAATGGTATTATAGAAAACTATAAAGAGATTAAAGCGGAATTAGAAACTCACGGACATAAATTTGTATCACAAACAGACACCGAAGTTATAGTGCATCTTTTCGAATTTTATTTTAACCAAATAAAAGATGCTGCAAAAGCATTTAAACAAACTATCCAAAGACTTGAAGGTGCTTATTCAATTTTATTAATCACTAAAAGTGAACCAAATAAAATATTTTTTATGAAACACGGTTCACCTCTTGCTGTAGCATACGGAAATAACACCGGGGAAATTCTATTTGCTTCTTCGGATTCTCCTTTAATCGGATTGGCATCCAATGTTGTATATCTTGAAGATGGTGTTTATGGAATTGCTTCAACTAATGGTTTGATATTCAGTCAAGATGTTAAATGGGATATTTTGCCCAATAGTAAACAATTTGCTCAAAAAGATGGATTTCGTTTTTTTATGGAAAAAGAAATTTATGAACAGCAGGATGTAGTAACAGATAGTATGTTGGGTCGTATTGCTGATAAACAAATCAATTTTGATGAATTAGATGATACTTTAATGGATGGTATCAATGAAATTAGAATTTGTGCATGTGGTACAAGTTATCATGCCGGATTAACAGCTAGTTATTTATTTGAGAGATTAAGTAAAATAAGATGTAGTATAGAAATTGCAAGTGAATTTAGATACAAAGACCCGCTTTTGACAAAAGATACATTATTTATAGTGATCTCTCAAAGTGGTGAAACCGCTGATACTTTAGAAGCTTTAAAGATGGCAAAAAACGCAGGACTTAAAACAATAGTTGTTTGTAATGTAGATAACTCATCTATGACAAGAATAGCTCATTCTACAATTTTAACAAGAGCAGGAATTGAAAAGGGAGTTGCAAGTACAAAAGCATTTTCAACACAAACTGTAGTTTTATGGATGATGGCTTTATATTTTGCAAAGATACGAAAAACTATAACTGATGATAAACTGCAAGAAGAGATAAGAATTTTGAGAGAAGTACCAAATTCTTTAAAAGTAGAAAATGAAGTTCATGAAAAATGTCGAAGATTAAGTAAAAGATATTTACATGGTCATGGATTTTTCTTCATAGGTCGTGATGTATTCTTTCCACTTGCCCTAGAAGGTGCATTAAAATTAAAAGAGATTAGTTATTTACATGCTGAAGGTTATCCGGCAGGTGAGATGAAGCATGGTCCCATTGCACTTGCAGATCCGGAACTTTTTACAATTGCTTTAATGCCGCAACATCTACACTATGAAAAAATCAAATCAAATGTAGAAGAGTTAAGTGCCAGAGATAGTACAATATGTGCTATTAGCCCACTTAGGTTTGACTTGGCTGATGATTTTATCAATACTAAAAAAACGGATCATTATATGTTGGAATTTTTTGAGATGTTAGTTGTACTTCAACTCTTATCAATGGAGATATCAGTTAGACTAGGTAATGATGTAGATATGCCTAGAAACTTGGCAAAAAGTGTGACCGTAGAATAGGGAATACTTTTCTTTAGAAAAAGTGTGACCGTAGAATAGAGAACTTCTTCTCTATTCTTGAATACAAACTTTCCCTTTAAACATATTTCTTATTGTTGTAATGGCAACTAACAATATTACTATACAAGCCACTAGCATAAAAAGATATGCGAAATATTTATAAAGTACAATATGTGTTAATTTATAAGCTAACATTGAAGCTATTGTAACTGCTGTTAATGGAAAAGTAAATGCCCACCAAGATATAAAAAATTTAAGTCCCATAAAATTTTTATACATAAAAAATATTAAAAAAGTAAAAAACAATGCTAAATTATAAAGGAAACTTGCAAACAGGTCAAAATCTCCACCATTCATTTTTACATACGCAATAAAACCAATTGCAGGAGGTGCTATAAAGATAAAAAGTGTTGGCATAAATTTAGCTGCCAGCTGATGATGAAAAATAATTCTATTAATTAAAATAGCAGTTAAAATTATCCAAAAGAACATCCCAACAGCAAAGTAATACATTAAGATATTTGTATCAATCAGTCCAGCACCGGCAACCGGCACTAAAACATTACCAACAATTGGAATAAACCAAGCTGGATTTGAATGATGCAGTTCTAAATTTTGATTTATCCAAAAACTTATAGTATAAAATGTAAAAAATGTTTGCATTATAGCACCAAGGAGAAAACTATAAAATGATATATCATGATTAATATGATGATATACAACAGAAAGCAGTAAAAGAGATATTGCACTTGCAGGAAAAAAGTTTATTCTAATTGGGTGGGCAAATTCTTTTTTTACAGCTGGTAAATATTTTATTATTTTTATTATATACACTAAAGATATAACTATAAATATTATAGAAACAAGCATAACTAAAATATCACCAACTATCCCGCCAAAGCCTAATATCTCCTGTGATTTTTGAAATACAATCGTAAGCCCTGCCAATCCCATAACAATAGCAAACATCATAATTGGAAAAAACTTTAAACGATTTATCTCAATTTGGTCACAAACATCTTTCACTTTTTCATCCATTTTATTCTCCTAAACTCATCACGGATTTAACTACACAAGATATTCGATCAGGAATATCATTACCTTTTAAATCCATAAAATCTATTTGTATTTTATAAACTACTTTTTTATCAACTTTAAATGCAAACTCCAAATATCCTGCATAAAGTTTTGATTTTTTTGTTTTTTTACCTGGATCTTTTTTATCATTTTCATATACCATCACATCTATAAATACATCATTTGTTTTTTCTGCTATTATATGATTTGAAGGATAAATCTTGATTTTTTGTTTTATATCATTATGAATTACTTTTATATCAACATATTCAAACATTACAGATTTCATATATTTTGCTTTATCAGCCCAAACATCTAATGTATAATCACCGGATTTTAAAGTTTGTTGTAAATTCTTAATCAAATCTTTTTTTACAACTTTTTCAAAAGTTACAGCTGTTTTTTGACAATCAAGTCTTGTAGCTTTCGCACTTTTTGGCTTCTTATTGACTTGTTTATATATTTCATTACCAAATATAGCAAGAGCTAAAATAGCAACAACTATCCATATTTTATTTTTCAATTTAAATATCCTATTTATTTGCTATAGATTTTGCCCAAGTTTCCATTAAATCATTTAATTGTTCTTTTGGAGCTTCTAAAAATTCTATTATAAAAGAATTTTCAAGTTCTGCTATACCCACACTTCTAGGACGAACTGCAAGTATTTTAGTATTTGGAATTGCCGGTCCAAAACAAAAAATAAGAATTTGTGCATCTTTGATATCGGGATTAATCTCTCCGCCTAAAGAAGTTGTATGTTCATAATTATCAAAAGTAGCAATATATTTTGCTATTTTATGATCATCTACTAAACCTTTTAAATATATAATTATTTCTTTTATTGAGGAGAAAGTTGTTTCATCTTTATTGATTTCTAAGGTATATACCGGGTATTTTTCACTATATATTGTTTTTTTCATTATATTTCCTGCTATCTTGATTTTGTGTGAAAATGATAACATAATTTAAGTTTAACTTATCTTAATTATAAGTCTAAGTTTTACAGAAAAATTAATTATTAATTATTAATTAGCTATAATACTTCACTTTTTACGATATTAATGTAATTAGTTCATACTTTAATTAAAAATTTTTATTTTCTTATGGAAAACAAAGATGGACAACAAAAGAATGGAAAACAGATAATGACTACAAGATGGTTGTTACGGAAAACAAAAGAATGGAAAACAAAAATGGAAAACAAACAACATTACTTATTTACTTCTGAAGTAGTAAGCCCAGGTCACCCAGATAAATGTGCAGATATTATAGCTGATAGTATAGTTGACAGACTAATTATCGGAGATCCTAAATCTAGAGTTGCAAGTGAAGTATTTGTAGCAGGAAAACATGTAATTATTGGTGGTGAAGTTACAACACATACAAAAGTAACAACAGAAGAATATCAACAAATTGTACATGATGCACTAGCTAAAATAGGATACAATGGAAATCCATATTTTACAAAACAAGAGTGTTTACATCCTGAAGATGTGGATGTACAGGTTTTATTAAATAGACAATCTCCGGATATCAATCAAGGTGTTGATCAAGAAGATGGTGAAACAGGTGCAGGAGATCAAGGTATCATGTTTGGTTATGCAGACCATGAAACTGAAAACTATATGCCAAGTGCTATTACATATGCTAGAATGCTAATGGAAAAAGTATATAATTATGCGTTAGCAAACCCTAATGAGCTTGGTGTTGATATTAAAACTCAAGTTACTATGGATTATGTTTGTAAAGAAAACTTTGAGCATAGTAAACCTCAACACATAAATACAATAGTAGTATCAGCACCTTGTGTTTCAAGTATGGATATACAAACAGTTAGAACATTAATTCAAAAACTTATAGATGAGACAGGATTACCGGCACATTTATATGATAAAAATCATTGTATAATTCATATAAATCCAACAGGAAAATATGTATCTCACAGTTCACTTCATGATAGTGGATTAACAGGACGAAAACTAATCGTTGACAGTTTTGGAGGATATTCACCTATAGGTGGAGGGGCTCAAAGTTCTAAAGATTATACAAAAGTTGATAGAAGTGGACTTTATGCAGCTAGATATATAGCAAAACATATAGTTGCAGCAGGACTTGCAACTAAATGTGTAGTGCAACTTTCTTATGCAATTGGTGTTGCAAAGCCAACATCAGTTTCAGTTGATACTTATGGTACATATACCAGTAAAAATGATGATGAATTATCGACATTTATTGAAGAAAACTTTCCTTTAACTCCAAATTGGATTACAAAGAAGTTTGCTTTAGATAAACCTAGTGAATATACTTTCCTTTATGCTGATGTAGCTGCAAGGGGACAAGTTGGACAGCCTGATTATCCTTGGGAAAAACTGGACGAACTTGAAAAATTTAAAGAATTCAGATAAAATAAATAAATTTAATAAGGATTAACAATGGATTTAAAAAACTTTTTTAATAAAATAAAATCAGAAATTACTCAAAAAGGACAGAAGCAGAACGCGGAACTTATTCAAACACAAAGTCACTGGATTAAATGTCCATCTTGTAGTTCTATGATGTTTTTTAAAGAAGTTGAAAATTTAAACCATATTTGTCCTAAATGTAATTATCATATGAGAATCGGCGCAAAAAAACGAATTGAACTTCTTTCAGATAAAGATAGTTTTATTGAGCTTGACGGGGAGTTACAACCAACAGACCCATTAAGATTTGTTGATAGTAAATCTTATCAAAAACGGCTGGAAGAAGCTTTACATAAAACAGGAAGAACTTCATCAGTTGTAAGTGGAGAATGTTCTATAAACGGTATTGCTGTTCAACTAGTAGTATTTGATTTTGCATTTTTAGGTGGAAGTTTAGGCTCTGTTGAAGGTGAAAAGATTGTTCGGGCATGTAATAGAGCTTGTGAGAAAAATCAAGGTGTTATTATCATAAGTGCCAGCGGAGGTGCACGAATGCAAGAAAGCACATTTAGCTTAATGCAAATGGCCAAAACTTCAGCGGCTTTACGAAAACTTGATAATGCAGGGCTTCCCTTTATCTCAATTTTAACAGATCCTACATTTGGTGGTGTATCTGCATCATTTGCATTTTTGGGTGATATTATTATTGCAGAACCTGGTGCTTTAATTGGCTTTGCAGGTGCAAGAGTAATTAAACAAACTATTGGTAAAGATTTACCGGATGGTTTTCAAAGAGCTGAATTTTTATTAGAACATGGAAGTATTGATATGATTACTGATAGAAATGATATGAAGAAAACTTTGTCTGATTTATTAAAAATGTTTTATAAAGATGTTGCATAATAAAATTTATGCTTTATGTGATTGGGGAATTTTAACAAAGTTTAATTTTTCTTTATCACAATATCTTAAGCATATAAAACAGTATAATATTATTTATATTCAATATAGAGATAAAGTAAATTCTTTTGAAATACAAAAACAAAACTTAATCTTTTTAAAATCAAATACAAATATACCAATTATAATAAATGACAATCTTGAACTTTTAGAATTTGCAGATGGATTACATTTAGGACAAGAAGATATTGAAAGTTTAATTATAAATTTCAAATTGACAAATAAAGAATTTTTAATTAAATTTTTACGAAAAAAATATCCCACTAAAATATTTGGACTTTCAACTCATAATGAAGTTGAAATCTTAGAAGCAAATAATCTTCCTTTAGATTATATTGGATTAGGTGCATATCGCAATACTTCAACAAAAGATATTACAAATCTTTTAGGAGATAAAATCTCATATTTGGCACAAATATCAAAGCATCCTGTTGGTGCCATAGGTGGAGTTAGAATTGATGATAAGATTCCTAATATTACTTATAATGTTATTGGAAGTGGACTTTTAAAGTGAAGATAAACATATATCAAATAGCAAAAAATGACAAAGATGAGTTTGAACCGTTAATATCAAATTTTATTAAGATGTCAAAGAAATATGCAAAAGTGGAGATTCATAATCTTTTTAACAAACAAATATCAAAAGCACAAACAATAGGAGAAAGAGAAGCACAAAAATCTTATAGTGAAGTTTTTAAACTGAAATTAAACGGATATAATATTGCCCTTGATGTAAAGGGTGAAAAAATAGATAGTTTTAAATTTAGTAAAATACTTGAAGATAAGATAAATATTAACTTCTTTATAGGTGGTGCATTTGGATTTGAAAGAGATTTTTTAAATCAATGTGATAAGGTTATAAGCTTAAGTGCTTTAACTATGGCGCATAAAATAGCCAATATAGTTTTACTTGAACAAATATTTCGCGGACTATGTATATCAAATAACCATCCTTATCATAAGTAATTTAGTAAAATTTAGATAAAATTTCTGAAATTAAAAAAACATTAGGAATAACAATTGGCTTCAAAGAAACAAGTTAGGGAATTAAAAGAGATTTTAATTGAGAGACAAGCAGTAATTCAAAGTAATATAGAAGATAGTAAAGACAACATATCAAAATTAAAAAATATGGATTGCAAGGATGATTTAGATTTTGCAGAAGCCAGCAGTGATAGTTTCACATCAGAAATTATTGCAGTTCAGCAAAGTGCCGAGTTATTAGAAATTGAAACAGCAATTAAAACTATTGAAGATGGTACATATGGTGTATGTCAAATGTGTGACGAAGATATTGCATTGGGAAGACTTAAAGCAAAACCATTTGCCAAGTACTGTACACCATGTAGAGAGATATACGAAGAAAACAACAATTAAAGGATAAGAAATGGGTATTAAAAAATATATAATAGCATCGCTAATACTAATTATAGCTATTGCAGGATATGTATTTAGCATAGAATCTGGTGATTATAGAATAGAGATATTAGATAAAGCTTTTATTTTACCGATTGCCGTATGGATTATTGCTCCTGCTATAGCTTTATTTATTGCAACTTTAGTTCATATGATTTTTTATAGTCTTAGAAATTTTTTAGTGGCACGAGGTATTCAAAAAGATAGTGAAAATTTAATATCACTTATAAATAAAAGACTTTTAGGAGAAACACCAACTCAAACTTTTAAAAATAAAGAGATTAAAGAGATTGGAGATATTTTAAAACAAATTGACTTTAAAATAACAAATACAGATTTTACAACAACAAACAAAGATATCCAAGAAACAGCTGGACAAATTATAAATATTAATGGTGGGAAGTATATATCTGATAAAGATTTGAGGCTTTCAAATAAAAATATTATAATGGAACAGAATATTAAAAATAAAATAGATATAGATGATAACTTTGCCCTGGAAATTATTAAAAAACCAAACTCTTATTCTCAAGATATTGTAAGTGCTGCATTTATCAAAGCTTTAACTACTAAATCTATGACAACAATTAAAAAATTATTATCTGATATTAATTTAGATTCAAATATGTTCAAAGCTTTAATTCAAAAAGACAGTAAAGAAGATAGTCAATTTGCACTTGATAATGAAGCTTTATTAAATATGATTGTTAAAATAGATTTAACTTCCAGTGATTTAATCGAAGTTATAAAAGCATATAAAGAATCATTTTCACCGGAACGATTAATGAAATTATTTGAAGACTTACTGACATATGATGAAAAATATACCCAATGTTATCTATATGTTTTAAGTGAATATGAGATGATTGATGATATGAGAGAAATTTTAATTAATAGTCAAAAAGATGAATACGCAGTTTATAAAGCATATTTAGATTTACGAGATGCCGGAAAGCATTATCCGTTAGATACTTTTCTTTAAATAAGATTTTTACTCACTAAATGTTTGTAAAAAAACTAGACTTTTCAAGACCGCTGGTGGTATTAGCACCACTGGCTGGATATACAGATTTACCTTTTCGTTCTGTTGTTAAAGATTTTGGAGTTGATTTAACTATCAGTGAAATGATAAGTTCAAATGCTCTAGCTTATAATTCTGAAAAAACATATAAAATGCTTAAAAAAGCTCCAAATGAAGATCCATATTTTGTACAATTATCAGGAAGTGATCCTAATATAATAAGATTGGCTGTTGAAAAACTAAATGAGATTGATGGAATTGATGGAATTGATTTAAATTGCGGCTGTCCGGCACCTAAAGTTTTTAATCATGGAAGTGGTTCAAATTTATTAGGAGATTTACCACGCCTAAAAGAAATTTTATCAACAATTAAAAAGTACTCAAATAAACAATATACAACTGCCAAAATTAGAATAGGAATTGATGAAAAGATTCCTGTAGATATTGCAAAAACAGTAGAAGATTGCGGCGCTGATATGATTGCAGTTCATGGAAGAACTAAAAAAGGTGCATATAAAGCTCCTGTTGATTATGATGCAATTAAGGCTATTAAAGAAGCAGTTAGTATTCCAGTTATTGCAAATGGTGATATAACTGATTTTAAAAAAGCTCAGCAAGTACTAGAATATACAAAAGCTGACGGTGTTATGATAGGACGAGGAGCTATTGGCAAACCTTGGATTTTTCATCAAATAGCTTCTGGAAATTTTGAAGTTTCATTTGAACTTAAAAAACAAATTATTTTAGAACATTTCGATGCTATGATAAAGCATTATAAAGAATATGGAGTTGTAATGTTTAGAAAACACTTACATACTTACTCTAAAGGATATAAAAATGCCAACGAATTTAGACAACAAGTAAATAGTATTACAGATGTAAATGCTGTTAGAGATTTAATTAATAACTTTTTCTAATTAAAAAAGGGGTAGAAGCTTTATGCTTCCACCCCTTTTTTACAAAGATTAGTTAAGACTACTTAACAGCTTCTTTTAATTTAGCACCAACTTTAAATTTAGCAACAGTTGTAGCTGCAATTTTAATTTTAGCACCTGTTGAAGGGTTAACACCGTCTCTTGCTGCTCTTTCAGATGTAGCAAATGTACCAAAACCAATTAATGCTACAGTTTCTTTCTTAGCTAATGTCTCAGTTACAGTCGCAGTAAATGCATCTAATGCTGCACCAGCGTCTTTTTTTGTTAATCCCGATTTTGAAGCTATTGCTTCAATTAATTCTGCTTTATTCATAGTTTATGTCCTTTTTTTTAAAATTGTAAGAAGTATAGCATAAATATTAGTGTTTAAAGCTTTTTTTTGAATTAATTTTAAAACTTTTATCGTCTTTTGATATCTTTTTTACTCAAATAACCTAATTCGTATAATTTATCATATATTTTACTCACCATATTACCTGCCGCACTACCACCATGACCACCATGTTCTACCATAACTGTTACAACATATTTCGGATTTCTATATGGAGCATAGGTTGTAAGCCAAGCATGTGACCTTTTAAAATATTCCAATTCATGCTCTTTCATTCTTTTTTTCTCAGATTGAGGGATACTGACAACTTGTGCTGTTCCCGTTTTACCGGCAACTGTAACTTTAGACTTTATATGATTTACAGCTGTTCCACCTGCCACATTACAAACATGGTACATACCTTTTTGCACCAATTTTAAATCTTTTTGTGTAATATTTAAATCAGTATTGTTAATCAAATAATCTTCTTTTAACAAATGTGGAGTTGGTAAACTTGAAGTTGCAAGTGATGCTGTATATCGTGCTATTTGCATAGGAGTTACTAAAATAAATCCTTGTCCTATAGAAGATACAACAGTTTCCCCTACATACCAAGGTTGTTTGTATTTTATCTTTTTCCATTGCTTATTTGGATTTACACCATAAGCTTCACTTGGTTGATCGATACCTGTTTTATGCCCAATACCAAACTTATCAAGTGTGTGAGCAATTTTATTGATACCAACTTTTAAACTGCCTTTATAAAAGAAATCATCACAACTTTCCCGTATAGCTTTAGTAAATCCAACTCTTTTATGTCCCTTTTCTTTCCAACATCTAAAATTTCTTTGCCCCAAAGGTAATGACCCGGTACAATAAACTTCAAAATTTCTATGCCTCTTATCATGTTCCATAAAAGATAAGGCAACTCCCATTTTAATAACTGAACCTGGAGGATATAAACCACGGGTTAGTTTATTTGTAAAGGGATGATTAAAATCGTTAATAATCTTTTTCCATTCTTTTGTACTAATTCCAGTCACAAATAAATTATTATCAAATTCAGGGAAACTACCTGCTGCTAGTATTTCACCATTGTTTACATCCATAACAATAACAGCACCTGCTTTTTTATCCATAAGTTTATGAATATATTGTTGTAAGTCTATATCAATAGTTGTAGTTATATCATTATTCTGTGATGGTTTTAATTCATTTAATAACTCAACTTCTTTATAAAGTGAGTTTACCTTAACATCACGATATCCCAAAGTTCCTCTTAACTTATCGTTATAAAATTGTTCTAAACCACTTTTACCCTTTTTATTATAATATTTTGCATTTTCATCTTTGATTATATCTTTTTTTGTTGTTTTATTAACATATCCGATAATATGCCCAGCTACATCTTTATAGGGATAATGTCGTTTTGATGCTGCTTTTATCTTTATATTTTTATTTAAATTAAATATAGAATAAAACTTAAAAAAATCATCATAAGCAATCCAATCTACAACTGTAACAAATTCATGTTTATAAGCAGAATCATTTTGTTTATATTTTTTCAATAATTTTTCATATTTGTAATTTGGAAAATATTTTTCTATAGTTTTACATGTCTTTTCTAATTCTAAAGTATTTTTATAGTTTCTCAAATGCGGCTTAATTAAAATTGAAAATCCAAGATGATTAACAGCTAAATATTTTCCATTTCTATCTTTTATAAGTCCTCTTACTGAAGTTTCATAAAATCTTTTAATATAATTTTGTTTTGAAAGTTGTTCATAATAACTGTTTGATTTAATACTTAAAAAATAAACTCGTCCCAATAAAAGCATAGAGATAGCCAATACAAAATATATAATAAATTTTACTCTCATATAAACAATCCTACAATTATAATATCAAGTATAATATTTATAGCAATAATTGATAAACTTAAAATATTAAAGCCGTTAAAAATACTATATACAAAAATCATACTAACATAAAATATAATTATATATAAACTTTTAGTCAAATCAGATGATGAAAATATATGAGCAACTGATGATTTAATAAAAAGATATATAAACAAAGCAGTAAAAAATAAACTAAATGTTCCAAAACCTTGTATATTTTCAATAACCAAAAAAGTTAAAAGTATCCAAAATAAAGAATAATAATATCTTTTTTGCAAAAGTTCATTAAAAACTATAAATACAATTCCAGCAAACATAATAGGGATAAAATGCACAGAAGATATAATATTAACCAGCGATACTATAATAAAAAATGAAAATATTGCAAATTGATCACTAAATATATCTTTTCTTCTCATCATTTTATTATAATTACCTCTATTGGCAGTTTTTTTTCTAAAACTTTAAACTTCTCATTTGTTGCTGTTAAAGTTAAAACTACATCTGTTTTGAACTGTTTATTACTTATTGTTATTTCACAATTTGAAACTAAATATTCAATTTGTCCCAAACTACTGTATGGAAGCTTTAAAGATAAAGTTTCTAACTTTTCATAAGTTAAAAGCTCTGCATTTTGTAAACTTAAATTAACTGCATCACTGTAAGCTTTAACAAGTCCGCCGGTTCCCAAACGAATACCGCCAAAATATCTTACTATAATAACTCCAGTGTTTATAATACCGGCTCCGTTTAAAACTTTTAAAGATGGTCGTCCGCTTGTACCTTTTGGTTCGCCATCATCACTGCAGTTTTCAACAATTTGTTCAAATTCATTTAAAAACCTGTAAGCATAAACAAAATGTCTTGCTTTTGGATGTTTATTTTTTAATCTTTCCATCATATTATCAAAATCATTATATGCACATATATGAGTTATAAATTTAGATTTTTTCACTTCAAGTGTAGCACTAAACTCTTTTTGAACAAACTTCAACTATAATTCCCCTATGAGATTAGATATATATTTAACACAACACTATAATATTCAAAGCAGAAATAAAGCCCAAGAATTAATTAGTGCCAAAAAAATTAAAATTAACGGTAGTATTATAACTAAACCATCATTTAAAATAGAAGATAAAAACATTAATTTAGAAATATTAGAAGAGCAATTTTATGTTAGTCGTGCAGCTTATAAATTAAAATACTTTTTAGAAGATTTTAATGAGATAAAGCTTAAAGATAAAATTGCTCTGGACATTGGAAGCAGTACCGGCGGTTTTACACAAATCTTACTTCAAAAAGGTATTAAAAGTGTGACATGTGTGGATGTGGGAACAAATCAACTACACGATACTATTAAAGATGATAAAAGAATATTAATGTATGAAAATACAGATATTAGAAAATTTAAAAGTGATATAAAATATGATGTTATCACTTGTGATGTTTCTTTTATCAGTATTCATAATATTTTAGAACAAATTAATAATTTAGCAAAAAAAGAGATTGTAATTTTATTTAAACCGCAATTTGAAGTAGGCGCTGATGTTAAAAGAAATCGTGCAGGAGTTGTTCAAGACACTGATGCCGTCAAAAAAGTTATAAAAAAATTTATAGATGAAACTTTTAAATTAAACTGGAAATTAGTTTATCGTCAAATAAGTACCTTAAAAGGGAAAAATGGAAATAGTGAAGAGTTATTTTATTTTATTAAAGAGGATACAAAAAAAATTAAAAAAAATATTACAAGTATAGCAATAGGTGGATTTGACGGTATGCATTTGGCTCACCAAGCATTATTTAACTCTCTTGATAAAAATGGGGCAATTGTAGTTATTGAAACCGGCTATGCCAGTCTTTCTCCTAAAACTTATCGAGAAGAATATAGTAATTATCCTATATTTTATTATCCATTAGAAAATATTAAACATCTTGACGCCGTTCAATTTATATCTCTGCTAAAAGAGGAATATCCTTCTTTACAAAAAATAGTTGTAGGGTATGACTTCCATTTTGGAGCTAATAGAAAATATTCAACCAAACATCTAAAAGAACTATTTAATGCAGAAGTGAAAGTAGTTGATGAAGTCAGTTTTAATAATATCGCTGTTCATTCACGAATAATAAGAAGTTATCTAGGCAATGGAGAGATTGAACTTGCTAATACTCTTTTAGATAAAGAGTACAAAATAACCGGCACGGTAATTGCCGGTCAAGGTTTAGGTAAAAAACAGTTTGTACCGACTATGAACTTAAAGTGTGATGATTTCTTACTACCCGCATCCGGTATCTATGCCACTAAAACCATAGTAGATAAAACTCAATATAATTCTGTCACATTTATAGGTCACAGGGTAACTACAGATGGTAAGTTTGCAGTTGAAACTCATATTTTAGATAAAGATATTGACGCAATTTGCCCATCTATTCAAATTAAATTTTTTAAAAAAATAAGAGATAATAAAAAGTTTGAAGAATATAAAGAATTACAACAGCAGATTTTAAAAGATATTGATGATGTTAAAGTCTTTTACAGTTGATGAACTTAAATCAAATATAAAAGAGACATCACAACTTTCCTCATTCACTTTTATAGAATAGTTACATTGAATTAGTTTAGTTCCATTTATATCTTTTAGATAAGTAAACTCATCTTTTATATTTAAGATATCTTTATCTTTGGTTAATTTTATATATTCTTTTATAGTTTGTTGTATTTGATGAGTATTCGTATAATTACCCTCTTTTTTATGTTCATTGACAATTTCTAAGAAATCATACTTATAATTTATATTATTTGTAAAATCTTCAGATGAAGTCATCTTTGTAGTTAAATTATTTATGTTAAATTGAGTCAAACTATAATCTTCAATATTTAATAAAATATCAACATTGCCAACTTGCAATGCAACTACCTGTGTATTATTTAATATCTCATCTATATCATCTTTATTTTTATTTAAATATTTTGGTACTTCTTCTCTAACATTATCAATAGTGATTTGAATCTGAGACAATGAACTTCCGGATGACAACTCATCTAAAAATTGCTCAGTATCTTTTAAATTTTGTAAAATTAAAATAGATATAGCAGATATAAAAAATAAAGTGATAAGTAAAACTATACTTTTTTTAGAATTCACAATAATCTTTATTATCCAAAATTCATACTAAAAATAGGTAACAGCATAGCAACAACAATAAGTCCAATAACAGAACCTACAATTAACATAAAAGCAGGTTCAAGAAGGGATAAAAACAAACCAATTTTATCTTTATTTGCTTCAGAATACAGTTCTGACAGATTTTGCAAAATTATACTTAATTGGCTTGTTTCCTCTCCAATCGCAATTGCTTGAATAAAAGCTATATCTACTTTATATATCTTAGAATTATCAAGTATTTTTGAAAGTCGCTCACCCTCAACTACTTTAAGACTGGCTTCTTCAAAAAGTTTTTTGATTACTGAATTCTTTAAAATATTTGCACCAAGCTTAAAAGATTGAACAATAGGCACTCCAGATTTAATCAAAATAGAATTCATATATGCAAAACGGCTAAGTTCACCTAACTGAATTAATGAACCTATAAAAGGTACTTTTAGCATAAATGTATCTACAGCATATTTAAAATTATATGATTTTTTCATCATAAAAGCAAACCCAAATATAAATGCAAAAACACCAATAAATAAAATTTGATAATAATCATTAACAAAATCACCGGCTTTAATCACAAATGCCGTAATAGGTGGTAAAGCTTGATCATATTGTTCAAAAATAGCAGTAATCTTAGGTACTATAAAGCTTAACATAAAGCCTACCATCAAAACAGAAACTCCCAATATAAAAGCGGGATATGCTAAGCTCGCCTTAATTTGTTTACTTATTTTATCTTCTTCTTTTAAATAATTGGCAAGTTCTACTAAAACTGTCTCTAAAATCCCGCCATCTTCACTAATACGAATTGACTGCATATAAAATTCAGGAAGTATTACTGATTTTTGTACACTAAGTGCTGTATAAAAATTTTTACCCTCATCCAAAAATGTAACAAGTGATTCAAAAAAAGGACTTAATTTTCTATCTTTTTTATATCTTTCATTAATAAGTTTAATTGCGTTTAAAAGTGAAATTCCGGATTTCAAATAGATACTTAAATCACGGCTAATTACAGACAATATTAAAGAATCAATTTTATGGGCTTTTCTAAACGATAAAGAATCAGTAAAGTTAAATCTATTTTCTTTTATCTCTGTGTAAATAATTTTTTTAACTTTTAATTTTGCTTTTGCCTCTTTTATATTTGAAGCTTCAACAGTGGATTTTAGTTTTTGTCCTAAACTATCAAAACCTTTATACTTAAAAAGCATTTTTTACCTCATCATTTTTCTCATCAAAGTACAGTCCAATATCATTTATATATTTTATTTTTTTTGGCTTTTGGGATATATTATCATAAATAAACACCTCATCATGTGTATCAACAATCATTTGAGAACTATATCCATTTTTATTCACTTCAAATTCAAAACAAATTTCTAATCTGAGAAGTTGTTCTAATTCCAAATCATCAAATTCCATTCTTGTTTGATCTTTTGAATATTCATAAACATCAGGACAACTTTTAAAAAGTTTACTGATCTTCTCATTTTGTATATTATCATCAATTATAACCAAGCAATCAACATTCTCATCATCAACACATTTTAAACTAATTTTATCTTTAAAATCAAACTTTAATAAACTCTGTTTTAAATTTGATAAAGTAACAAAATCTTTATTTTTTTGTTTCATACTAAAGTTAGAAAGTGTCATATAATAAATAATAGAAACTAAACCTATTACTATAAGTAACTCAAAAAGTGTAAAAGCTTTTTTATACAACTATCTATTTATCGCCGCATTTAGAATAGAAAACATCATCATTTCCACCCTCTTTTTGATCAACTCCCAAAGATAAAATCTCAAAAGTATCACCTGAATTAGTATATATAAAATCATTTCCCCAAGAATCCTTAGGTAATTTTTTATCTTCAAAATAATCTTGACTAGCTAATAAATTTAAACCATCAGAAGTTGTTGGGTAAACAGAATTATCAATTTTATACATTTTAAGTGCCGACGAAATACTTTTCATCTGGATACATGTAAGCTTTTGTTTAGCCTCTTCACCTTTTTTTGTTAAACTTGGCAGCACAAAGGATGCCAAGAGCCCAAGGATAATGATTACAACCATAAGCTCCATCAATGAAAACGCTTTTTTATAGATAACTTTTTTATTATTTTGACAAGACTGCATATATTTACCACCTTATTTCTATTTATTTGTGATTATACTATAATTATCTTATTTTAGAGAATCTTTTAATATAGTGTGATACACTACACTTATATAATTTATATTTAAAAGTAGGTGATTAATGCAAATAATAGACAACCCGCTAATAAATCAACTTAACAGTATTATCAGTGAAACACAGCTAAATGATGTCAAAAAAATTGTATCTGCCTTGATAAATATTAATAATTTTAAATCTTCCACCTCTGATAGTCCCAACATGGATTCTCTTTATACTCAAATTTCTAAATTTTTAAAACAAGAATTTAGTATAGAACATTTTAAAATTATAGAAACAATTAACAATATTGAAACTGCACAATATCAATCAGGCGATGAATCTTTTTTTAGCTACAGTTTTTGCAAAACTGTTAATGTGGGGACAACTATTACATTTTTATTAGATAACTCTTCATTAAATGATTTTAATAAAGTATATTTAAATTGTTTTTTAACTGAAACATCTTCTATACTTTATATTCAATTTGTTTTATTGGCTTTGGCACAATCATCGCACATAGATTCTCTTACACAACTTAAAAACAGGCTTTCATTTCAAGAAGATATGAAAGGATTAATTCCGCTGGTCTTGCGAGAAAAAATGAATATTGGTATTTTACTTATAAATATAGATAGATTTAGAGCAGTTAATGATGAGCATGGCACAAATTTTGGAGATGAATTTTTAAAATTATATGCCAATACTATACAAGATACAATTAGAACTTCAGATATTGCAATTAGATTTAGCGGTGGTGAATTTTTGGTATTATTAATAAATGTTATTAATGAAGAAAAAACAAGTCAAATAGCAAATGATTTAAAAGATAAATTGGCAAGTGTATATTTAAAATCACCAAATGGAGATAACTTTAAAAAGACTGTATGTATTGGTATTTCAATGTTTCCACAAGATGCATCAAACATCGATGAAGCAGTTCAAAAAGCTGAAATAGCCTTAAGCGATGCTCGAGATAGTGGAAGAAATAAAGTTTTAAAATTTGAAGAAGATACTGGGGAATTTGATTTATTTTAAAAATAATTATAAATAAAACTCAAATTAAGGTATTTTTAATTTGAGTTTTATTATAATTCCATCTGATTTTAAGATATAATAATTTTAGAATGGGTCCATAGCTCAGCTGGTTAGAGCACTCGGCTCATAACCGAGTGGTCGAAGGTTCGAGTCCTTCTGGACCCACCATTTTTTATACGTTTTAGTAAAAATGTATTTTTATGCGGGTGTAGCTCAGTTGGCTAGAGCCTCTGCCTTCCAAGCAGATTGTCGCGCGTTCGAGTCGCGTCACCCGCTCCAACTATATTTCAAATAAAATTACACTGCAAATCTAACTATTTTTATTACCTATACTATAAACTAGTATGATGTTCTCTTTTTAAATTATCGTATGCTGCATTTATTCGTTTACTAATCTCATCGTACAATCTTTTATCAAATATTTTATGAATTGTTGTCATTTTATCTTCATGATACTTGTTAATTAATTCAATATAAGCCGGTCTTGTCACTTTTCTAAAATTTGATTTGTATGGAACACCAAGTACTTCATAATCAGAGTCTAAGAAAAATTGATTGTATTTTGGATCATTGGTAAATAAATTATTTGATATTGATTGTTTATTAAAATTCTTATATTTAGATTTCTGATTAAAATCAGTATAAAAAGAATACGATTGCTGTTGCCTTTTCTTTTTATACTTATTTGAACTAAATCTAGAGTATTTTCGTTCAAAATTTTCGACACTGTCAAAAAATATAGAATATAACCATGCATATATTTTAGCTACTCTGTCAAAAATTCTAATCAAAGTGTAATATTGACTTATAATAAAAATTTTTGACCATACAGCCACTAAACCTATAACTGATATAAGTGCAATAATTACTAATATAATAAAATAATTACTTCCGCCTATTTCAAAATCCATTTTCATATCCTATAGTTTTATATATTAGTCTATACAATTTTACCTTATATTTATTGTTGTATATGACATTAATTTTTCATTTAAATCAATGTAATTAAGTTTGTGGTATAATAATAAACTTAAATTAAATAACAACTAAGGACAATATATCAAATCATTTGAAAAACTAAATTTAAATCCGCAAATTATAAAAGCAATACAAGAAGTTGGCTATGAACACCCTACTTCTATTCAAAAAAAAGTTATTCCTATAGCTTGTAAAGGTATCGATTTAATTGCGGCTTCAAAATCAGGTACGGGGAAGACTGCTTCTTTTGTACTTCCTATGTTAGAAAAAATGCATAAAACTTTAAAACCTAACCATAGAGTTTTAAGAGGTTTGATTTTAGTTCCTACGCGAGAATTAGTAGATCAAGTTTCACTTTGGATTGGAGAGTATGGAAAGCATTTAAAACTTAGACATACTAAAATTCAAGGTGGAGTCAGTAAAGCTTCACAACTTACAAAACTTGATACTGGTATAGATATCATTGTTTCAACACCTGGACGATTAAAATCTTTTATAGAAGATGATAATATCAATTTGAGCAGTGTAAATATGATTGTACTTGATGAAGCAGATACTATGCTTGAGATGGGATTTATTAAAGAGATAGAGTTTATCCTTTCTTCTTGCTCAACTTATAGACAAATTATGATGTTTTCTGCAACTATTTCTCAGAATATTAAAAAACTGGGTAAAGAATTCCTAAAAAATCCAGTAACAATAGAAGTTTCTCAAAGAAGAGATGTAGTAAGCCTAATTGAACATCAAGCTTTTAAAATAGATGTAAAAAGAAAAAATGAACTTTTAGCTCATATTATCAAAAAAGATGAAAATAAACAGATATTACTCTTTATAAATATGAAAGATACAGCAGATGAAATAACCAGCTATCTTGTAAACAAAGGTATCAAAGCAGTTGCAATTCATGGTAATTTAGACTCTAAAGAGCGAACTAAAAATATCAAATCTTTTAGAAGTAAAAAAGCTCAGGTTTTAGTTGCTACTGATATTGCAGCTCGTGGTATTGATATTCATGAACTTCCTTTGGTAATCAATTATGAGCTTCCTGAAACTACAGATGAATTTACACATAGAGTTGGAAGAACAGGTCGTGCAAATCATAAAGGGAATGTGATAACATTATTGACTGTAAAAGATTATAACAGATTTACAAAAATTGAAAGAGATTTAAAATTAAGCATCAAAAGAACAATTGAAGACGGTTTTGAATTAAAAGACAGACAGCCAAGACAAAGACAACAACAAAGAAAATCTTTAAGTCAGAAAAAAGGCAAACTAGACAGAAAGCCTAAGGCTAAAACAAATACTAATAAAAAATCTAAAAGAACGACTAAAAGAGATGCTGGTCGGAATTTTAGAAAGGATTAATAAAATGCAATTTTTTGGACAATATACAACCGAATTTAATGAAGAATTTTTAGTTGAGAGTTATTTATATTTCAACAAGGAAGGTGAAGATGACTTAACTATTGAAGAGTTAGAACAGTTAATCAAAAATCAAAAACTTAAAAAGAAAAATATAGCCGGTACAATTTTTATGTACAATCCTTATTACTACCCTATTGGTTATGATGAAAAGAAAAGTTTAGCAAGTCAAGATTTTGATTTTGATGCTGGTTTTCATCATCTTAAAATTGAAAGAGAAATTACTATGTTTAGAGCTAGTATTAAAGGATATGAAGGGCAATTAGTAGAGATACGGACACTTTTCAATCTTAATATCAAAAAAATTGATGTTTCAGAGATATTAGTCTCACTTAATGATGATACAGAGATGTTAAATACAAATCAATTTACAAAATTTCATAAAGAATCAAACTATATTGATCTAAATAATTTTAAAATAAATGGTAAATTTGTATTTTTTGCGTGGGGTCATAAAATAAATCGAAGTGAATTTATTAATATTTATAATTATGCAAAAAGTATTTATGATAAATGTATTCAGATGCAAAAAAAGATTGCCTTTGTATTTAGAAAATCTACACAAGAGGAATATGCAAGAGTACATTTTCAATTTCTTCATCCATTGGATGGAAGTAAATTACAATATAGAATGCCAGATGCACTAGAAAAAGTTTTTAGCACACATCCGCCATTACCAAGTGCATTTAACGATATAAAATAGATGGAAAAACAAATCACAGAATCTTGTAGATACTGTAAACATGAGATAATTAAAGGGGTAAGAAGATGCCCCTATTGCGGGGTATTAAATCCCACTTTAAAAATGAAAGATATATTTGTAACTATAGCAGTTATAATTTTTATTATGTCAATAGTTACTTATCTTAAATAGCACAAGTTGCACTATTAGAATTAAAATATACCATATGTCTTAATTGCTTTCGATAAGCTTCAATATCAAAATCTTTTATATCAGTAACACCATCTTCAATCGCAGCTTGTGCAATTGCTGAAGATACCCAGATTTGAACCTCTTTATTAAATGGTTTAGGAATAATATGCTCTTTTCCATACTCTAAATTTTGATCATCATAAGCAGCTTTTACATAATATGGAATTGGTTCTTTTGCCAATGCAGCCAAAGCTTTAGCTGCAGCCATTTTCATATTTTCTGTGATTTTTTTAGCACGAACATCTAAAGCACCTCTAAAAATAAATGGGAAACCTAATACATTGTTTACTTGATTTGGATAATCACTTCTTCCTGTTCCTATAATCGCATCATCTCTTACAGCTTTAATCTCTTCAGGTAAAATTTCAGGAGTTGGATTTGCAAGTACAAGGATAATAGGATCTTTTGCCATTGTAGATATCATCTCTTTTGAAACTGTATTAGCAACACTTAAACCTAGAAGCATATCAGCATTTTTAATAGCATCTGCCATTGTTTCATCATCAGTTTGAACTATAAATTCTTTTTTATACTCATTTAAATCTGTTCTTTTATGATTAATCACACCTTTGCTATCACACATACAAATATTAGCTGCTCCAATTTTTTTATACATCTTGGCACAAGTCATAGCAGCAGCTCCCGCACCTAAAACAACTATTTTCATATCTTCAATTTTTTTATTTACAAGCTCACTTGCATTTAAAAGAGCTGCTGTTGTGATAATAGCTGTTCCATGCTGATCATCGTGCATTACTGGTATATCCAGTCTCTCTTGTAATTTCTTTTCAATTTCAAAACATTTTGGTGCTTTAATATCTTCTAGATTTATCCCGCCAAAACTTGGACTGATAGCTGCACAAATATCTATGAATTTTTGGGGGTCTTTCTCATCTACTTCTATATCCACACCATCTACATTTGCAAACTTTTTGAATAAAACAACTTTACCTTCCATAACCGGCTTAGAAGCTAATGCTCCAATATCACCCAGCCCCAAAACTGCTGTACCGTCAGTTATTACTGCAACCATATTTCCTTTTGCAGTATATTCATATGCAAGTGACGGGTCTCTTTCAATCTCTTTACAAGGCAATGCAACCCCGGGAGTATATGCTAAAGATAAATCTTTTTGTGTTTCACAATCTTTAGTTACTAATGTTCCTATTTTACCACCTTTGTGATATGTTAATATCTCTTCATCTGTTATCATAATAGTTTTCCCTTAATTTTAAAAATGCAATTATAGCTAATTGTTTAATAATTTATTCTTTTATTTACTTAATGTTTTGATATAAAATAGAGCTACCAGATATAGTAGTTTCTCCATTTGCCAATTTCATTTTAATATCATCAAAACTATTTTGACTTTTATCATAAACACATACATAAATCTCATCCCCAGCTCTTAGAAAAGTTGTCTCACCAAATTTTGTATAACTTGTAGCACCTATACTTATAATCATTGCTTTTGGATAATCACAATCTTTTAGATGCTTTGATAAATTTTCTAATGGACCATCATCTTGTTGAGTATTCAGTTTGCTTATTATCCACTTCTTTAATTGAGTATAAAAATAATTATATGTTAATACTGCACTATCTTCACCATATTCATATAGTTTTCCATCTCTTTTTAAAAATGATGCAATATAATAATTATCCATTACCCCGCCCTTTTCAAATTTATCTAAGGGTATAATTTGAGATGAGATCCCTTTTGTATTTTCTCCCCAGTTTTTCTTTTCACTGATTTTCTTAGCATCCGGTTTTCTGATACTACAGTCATTGTATGCTGTGAAAAAGTTTGGTTGAATATCTACAACTTGTCCATCTTTATAGACAAAATCACAAATTAAAGCAACTTCCGGCTCCATTTGTAAATTTCCATTAGTTATCTTTGGGGAGATAATAGTATCAGATGATAAAGGATAAGTACCTAAAAAACTATTACTGCCAGGTAAATAAAAAGGGAATATCCCTTTAGGTGCGTTTTCATCATCGACTTTAACATTCACAAAATCATCAGCTTCCCCTGCTTGAACTAAATGGTGTGCAAAATTTCCTGCAACACCAAAACCTATAAACTCTTTTAAATGTTTTTTACTCATATAATTATTATCCTCATACCTATGGAATTACACCATTATTTTTTGGTATTATAACATCTATTAATGTATATTTAACAAAAATAGCTCTATAATTATTTATGAAATTAGGAATATTATTATTAGCAATTGGCTCTATTATAGCTTTTTACCTTACAAAGATAAAAATTGAAAAGAAATTTTTAACTAAGCTGGGTATAGTTTTTGGCATATTACTTGCACTTTATGGTTTGATTTTATTAGTTCAACCGGATGATTATATTAAATTTACTAAGACTACTATATCTAGCAAAGAATAGATATATCACAAAAAGGAAACAAAATGAATTTTGACAAAGTTGTTGCCGGATTTTTTATCATACTCGCTATGACATTAAACTTCGGCTTTGTTTATGGAGATATAAATGATTTGGTTGCACATAGTAAATATGAACTTTTTGCAGCTATTGTGATCAATATAATTGCAACTATTTTAAAGCTTGGTGATAAAACACAGATAGGTTCAGTATTACTTGCTACTAGTTTAGTTGCTGTTATTCAGCTTGTAGCAGCTGCTACTATTTGGGCAATTGCAGGTTATTCAGACAGTGCAAGTATAGAAATTTCATCTATAGTTATATCACTTTCAGTTGGTGCACTTTTAGCAAATATTACTTCAGTAATACTTTACATCGGCGAAACACTTAAAAGTAAAAGATAAAATAATTAAATTTAATAAAGACAATATATGAATAATAGCTCACTTTGGATTGTATTGCAAAGAATGAGAATGCCATTCTTGGTACTTGTAATTTCTTATACAATTTCAATAATTGGTTTTTTACTAATTGATGGTATGGATAATCAAGGTAACATTTACCAAATGAATATCTTTGATGCATTTTATTTTATAACTTATACAGCTACTACTATTGGATTTGGTGAAATACCATACGAGTTTACTTATCATCAAAGAGTTTGGGCATCTGTTGTTGTATATTTAGTTGTACTTAGCTGGTTTTACAGTATTGGTTCACTTATTAGCTTACTTCAAGATAAGCTTTTTTTACTAGAAATTAAAAAAGCAAAATTTGTAAAGCAAGTAAAAAATATAAAACAAAGATATATTATAATACTTGGTTATAACTATACTACAAGTGAGATTATTAAAAAAGCCTTATGTGAAGGTATAAGAACAGTTGTAATAGAAAAAGACAAACAAAAAGTAGACCATCTATTACTTGAAAACTTCACCCCTTATGTACCTGCACTAGAAGGTGACGCTTTTGATCCAAAAGCACTGGAAGCAGCAGGCATCAAATCAAAATATTGTAAAGCAGTAGTATCACTTTTTGAAGATGATGCTTTGAATTTAAGAATTGCACTTACATCAAAACTTTTAAATAAACATGTAACTTTGGCTGTAAAATCAACAACTCAAAACCACACTGAGAACTTATATGATATAGGTGTTGAAATTGTAGAAAATCCATTTAATATCATTGCTTCACAAATTCAAATGGCATTAACAGCACCAAATTTACTAAAACTAAAAAACTGGATACATAAACTTGGAACTTTGGATACTCCACTTAATAAACTACCTCACGGAAAATATATTATTTGTGGATATGGTCGTATGGGGCATAGCATTTATGATGTTTTACAAAAAAATAATATAGATTCTACTTTTGTAGAAATTGATAAATCTAAATTTATAAACCTCACAAAAGATGAAGAGAGCCATCTAATCATGGGTAATGGAGATGATAAAGATATGCTCATAAATGCAGGAGTTAAAGATGCCATAAGTATTATAGCAGGAACAAACGATGACACAGTAAACTTATCTATTTTGGCAACCGCAAAAAAACTTAATCCAAAAATTATAACAATGGCAAGAGAAAATGAGATAGATGACTTTTCTATTTTTAATCATGCAAAAATTGATTATGTATTTATGCCGTCAAAAATACTCATAAATAAAACATCAAATGCACTTATAAACCCATTTTCAGATAAATTTATACAAATACTTGAAAAACAAAATGAAAAATGGGCACAGCATTTAGTAAGAGTTTTAATTGAAACAATTGACCATAATCCAAAACTTTATGAATTAACTCTCAATAAAACAGATTCTCCACAGGTTTTTAATACACTTAATGAAAATAAGAAAATTAAATTATCTTTATTAAAAACCTCTTTACGAAATCATCATATGTCAAATAACATAGTACCTCTGCTTTTAGTAAGAAATCATACAGATTCTTTACTCCTGCCCGCTTGGAATACATTATTAGAAAAAAATGATAAAATACTATTTGCCTGTGATGAAAATGCAATTGAAGACTTAGAATATATTTGTCAAAATATATATGAATTTCATTATGCTTTAAACGGTGAAGAAAGAACAATATTAAATAAATTTAAAAGGAAAACAAAATGATAATACTCGCAGGACCTTGTGTAATAGAAAGTCGTGATAATGTTATGAAAATAGCTGAACAATTGGCATTTTTACAAGAAGACAAAAGGGTTGAGTTTTATTTTAAAGCTAGTTTTGATAAAGCAAATCGTACAAGTTTAGATAGCTTTAGAGGACCGGGGCTTGATGAGGGATTAAAAATACTTCAAGAGGTAAAAGAGCAGTTTGGATACAAAATAGTAACTGATGTTCATGAAACTTATCAAGTAGCACCTGCTGCCCAAGTTGTAGATGTATTACAAATACCTGCTTTTTTATGTCGACAAACTGATTTATTAGTAGCTTGCGGAAAAACTAATGCAAAAGTAAATATCAAAAAAGGTCAATTTTTAGCAAGTGATTCTATGCAGCATCCAGTAGCAAAAGTACTGAAAACCAGAGGTGTAGATGAAGTGAATTATCAAACCTCTAAAGATAACGGTGTTTGGCTGTGTGAAAGAGGAAATATTTTTGGATATGGTTCACTTATAGTTGATATGAAAAATTTAATTGGTATGAGAGAATTTGCCCCTGTGATATTTGATGCAACACATTCAGCTCAAGTGCCAAGTACAGGAAGTACAACCGGTGGTAATAGTGCTATAGTACCAAGCTTGGCAAAAGCTGCTGCTGCAGTTGGAGTTGACGGATTTTTCTTTGAAACACACTTTGACCCAAGTATTGCATTAAGTGATGGTCCAAATATGCTTACAATACCTGATTTAAAATCAACGATAAAAGATATTTTCTCAATTCAAGAAGTTTTAGGGTATAATGCATAAAAATTATAGAAATACAAATAAGGAAAGTTTATGAATATTATTGAAGGTCACTTAAGATTAAACGGTAGTGAAAAAATTGCTATTATCAATGGTAGATTTAACCATATCATTACAGATAGATTAGTTGAAGGTGCCCAAGATGCTTTTAAAAGACACGGTGGAAATGTAGAAAATTTAGATTTAATTTTAGTACCAGGTGCATTTGAAATTCCATTTGCTCTTAAAAAAGCTTTAGAGAGTGGGAAATATGATGCAATTTGTTGTGTTGGTGCGGTTATAAGAGGTGCTACTCCACATTTTGATTATATTAGTGCTGAAGCTACAAAAGGAATTGCAAGTGCTACTATGGAATTTGGTAAGCCAGTTTCAAATGGTGTTTTAACAACAGATACAATCGAACAAGCAATTGAGAGAGCTGGAAGTAAAGTTGGAAATAAAGGCGCAGAAGCTATGATAACTATTATTGAGATGCTAGACCTTTATTCTGAGATGGATAAGTAATAAATGGCTACACGAACACAAGCCCGTGAATCAGTAGTTGGATTGCTTTATGCCTATGATTTAGGTAATGAAGCGATTGCCAAGCATGCTGATATAATTTTAGAAGATAAAAAAATAAGAAATAAACAAAGAGAATTTGCTCTTGGTTTATTTCAAGGGACTATGGAAAATCTTGAAAAAATAGATGAAGAGTTAAGCTCACATTTAAAACAAAGAGATATTACTGAAGTGGGAAGTGTTGAAAAAGCAATTTTAAGACTTTCAATTTATGAAACTTTATTTACTTCACTTGACAAACCAATCATTATCAATGAAGCGATTGAGTTATGTAAAAGATTAGCAAGTGATAATGCTCCTAAATTTATAAATGGTTTATTAGATAAAGTTAATAAATAATATGAAATTATGTATTGCTTTAGATTTGCCGAGTGCTAAAGAAAATTTGGCATTAGCAAAAGAAATTAAAGACTTTGATGTATGGTTAAAAGTTGGATTTAGAGCATATATTAGAGATGGTAAAGAGTTTTTAGAAAACCTAAAAATGATAAATCCAAATTTTAAAATATTTTTAGATTTAAAACTTTATGATATTCCAAATACTATGGCAGATGCGAGTGAAGAGATAGCTAAACTTGGTGTTGATATGTTTAATGTACATGCAAGTGCCGGTAAAATTGCCATGCAAACAGTTATGAATAGAATTAAAGATATTCCTAATCGTCCTTTAGTTTTAGCAGTAACTGCTCTTACAAGTTTTGACAATAATGACTTTAAAGAAATTTATGGGCAAGACTTAGATACAAAAGCAACACAATTTGCAAAAGATACCAACACCGCTGGACTTGATGGTGTTGTATGTTCCGCATTTGAAAGTAAAGATATTAAAGATAATACAAATAAAGATTTTATCACTTTAACACCGGGAATCAGACCATTTGGCGAGGATGCCCAAGATCAAAAAAGGGTAGCCGATATTAACTTTGCAAAAAAAGAACTTGTAGACTTTATCGTTGTTGGAAGACCAATTTATAAATCAGAAAATCCGGCAACCGTAGTAAAAAATATTTTAGCAAAAATATAACTTTTAGTTTAAGTATTTTTTCAACTACTTTTACCTATAATGTCACTCCAAGGACGAGTGGGTGAGTGGCTTAAACCACACCCCTGCTAAGGGTGCGTATCCTAACGGGTACCGAGAGTTCAAATCTCTCCTCGTCCGCCACTATATAACAATCAAATCTTTTTACCAATGTACAATAAAATAAGGCTTTAGCTAACATTTTTAAGCACTCTCTTTTTGTTTGAATTTTAGATGTGCAGTTTTTGTGCAGTTTTTTGCTATTGAAAAGTCATTTAGAAAAGTTGCTCTTGTTACTTTTTCTGTTTTTATGAACTTAGCATATATAGAAAGTGTGATATTTGGATTTGAGTGTCCTAGTATTTGGCTAACCCATAAAATATCTTCTCCACGACTAATCATGATAGATGCAAATGTGTGTCTTGTTTGATACATATCTCTATGGTCTAGTCCTGTAAGCATTAGGATATTTTTCCAAAATCCTCTTCTTATACTTGCATTGTCGTATAAGTGATTTCCTAAATAGTTTAAAAATACAAAACTGTTTCTAAGATATGTATTCGCTTTTTGTTTTAGAAGTGCATCTTCAACTAGTGGTAGCATATCAATAGTTCTGATACTACTTTGAGTTTTTGGTGTATCAATCTTACCATCTCTTATTGCTCTTTTGATAGAGATTGTTTTTGATACGAAGTTTATATCTTCCCATTTTAATCCTAGTAGTTCGCCACTTCTTAATCCAGTAAAAAATGCTACTTGGATAAGATTTTTTTGCCAACATTCATTTGCTTTTGATAACATTAGTTTAACTTCATCTAGTGAAAATGGTGTAATGTCAGGGGCTTTGGTTTTAACTCTATCAACTAAAGTGAAATAATTCTTTTCTATTATTTCATCTTTTCTAGCTTCTTCAAGTATAAAGTTAAACACACCTCTGATACTATTAATAGTCTTACCGGCTAGTCCATCTTTTACAAGATTATTTTGCCATATCATTAGGTCATTTCTTTTAATATCGTTTAAATCATAGTTTTTAAAGAACGGTTGAATTTTACCTTTGAATATTTTATTATAATCTTTTATCGTTCCAGCTTTTCTACCACTGGCTTTTAATTCAAGATTTGATAAAGCATATTCTATAAAATTCGTGCTTTGTTTTTTTGGTTTAGTTTTTAGATCATGTATTCTTAGCAGCTCTTTTTGGTGGTTCTTTTTTATCCATGATAAATTTAGCTTATTAGCTTCTTTACCAGTTGAATATCTTTTGAACTCTCCATCAAGGCTACCTTGAACATAGATTTTATTACCCCTAACCATAAATCCAGCTTTGTTTTTATTTTGCATAGTGTTTCCTTAATCTACACAAAATACTTACATCAAGGTATATTTTATTATTTTTTTTATAAAAATCTACTTCAGGCTCAAAATTTGATTTAACATAGTATGTCAAAGTTTGTCTATGTATATCTAATTCTCTAGCTAAATCTGTCAATAAAATCTCTTTGTATGTTGTTAACTCTAAGGCTTCCACCTTAGCTTTTAACTCTAAATACATTCTTTTTAATTCAGCTAGTTCATCCATCTTTATACTTTTACCTTAAAATTCAAATATGTTCCAATTACTCCACTTAGTAGATAAACAGTTACTAAAATATAATCACTGTCTAAAAATGCTGATATCCCTAATGAACTTGAAACTAACCATGATAGTTGTATCATAAAAGTTAGGAACATACTTATAGATATTTTTTCTTTTACAATTATTCTAATATTTAAGTGTTTGAAAAATACTAATAGTATTTGAAATATTGCTATTGTTAGTCCTTGCATTATTTGTTCAGTCATAATATTTCCCCAGTGAAAGTTTTATTGCTCATAATTCATAACCTGTTGTTTTGTATTTATATCATCATCTTTTACCACTACTGTTTTAAGTTTTAAATCGTAGTTAATGTTTTCTGTTTTAACTTGTTTCTTTTCAAGGTCAAAACTATATACATCATTTGAGTTACAAAATACACCTTGTATAAATCTTGGTCTATCTTTTGCTATATCTTCTACATTTACTCTTTGTTGCCCTATATCTTGTACTTTTTTTAGTTGTGTGTAAATTTTGTTAAAGAATTTAGGTTGAGATAATGGCATACTTCCTTTTTCTTTCATGTACTCTTTATAGTGTGCATATAAAAAATCTTTTGGTATTATCACTTCTTCATCTAGTTCTAAACAATCATTTATATATCTTCTTATTGGATTAGCTTGGTCTTTGTAGTTTTCTATTGTTTCTTTTAGTTTTTCAGATTTTGTAAATTTGCCATTTCTGATTAAGTTGCCTAAACTTTGTAATGCTAGATTTAGTATTCCATTCATCTCATCTTCAAACCTATCACTTAATGCTCTTACTTTTTCATCATCTTCAATTACTATATCGCAGTTAATTTGTAAGGCTCTTCTTAAAACTCCACCATCTAAAGTGCTTGGATTTAGTTCTCCATTTCCAGCACTTATCATCTTTGGTTGGTTTTCACTTGTAAGCAAGAAACCTTTTGTATGTTTTGGATCTATTTGTAAATCATCTTTGGTTGATGTTAGTTTTTTTAGAACATTCATCTGACCATCTCGTAAGTTTTTTGTATCTAACTCACTTCCTACATTTACAAGTTTATTAGTAAGTCCCTCTAGTTCATGACCTTTTAAGTTTTGTAAGTCAAGTGCTGATGTGTTGTCTTTTCCAAAGAACTCTTTTATAGTATCTATGATAACTGATTTTCCATTTGCTCCATCTGCTCCATAAAGATATAAAAATGCTTCATAGTTATGTGCCGGTAAAAAACAATATCCTATAAATTCCATAAGTGTAGCTTGGTCATCTTTGTTTGGAATATTTCTATTTAAAAACTTTGTCCATTTTGGGCATACTGCTTTTGTGTCGTATTCAAATTTTAATATATTTGTACAGGCATCTTTTTTATCGTGGATATTTTTAAAAGTTACTTTACCTTTCGATGTGATAAATAAAGTACCATTTGTAAAGTTTATAACTCTTTTACCTTTTTGGCTGTAGTGTTTAATCTCATCTAAACTTACTGCTCCAACATAAACATCTTTTAAAATTTTATCTACATTTTCACTACTTCTTTTTTTCTTATCAACTCTAGCTTTTGGCATCCACCCTTTAAGTACAAATCTATTAAAGTCATCATGGTTTTCTAATATCTGATAATATGTTCCAGTCCATATAGATAATACACTTCCATACTTAGCAAAAGTGTTATCAGTTTTCTTTGACATAATCTCAAAAGCTTCTACCATATCTGATATATGTGTTTGTGAATAATCTTTGTGTAAATCTTCATAATTTAGTGCTAGATTTTTCATAAGTTCCACTAACTCTAAAGATTTTTCTTCTCTTGCACCATCATCTATATTTATAAGATTTAAGGCTATTTGCTCTACTGTGATTTTATGAAAGTTTTTATATTTTTTTTCATCTTTGAAATATTGTATAAATTCATTTAAGCCTTTTATATCTTTTTGTCCGTTTGCTCTAACTATGTTTATAGGTTGGTGGTCGCTATCTTGTTTTAACCAATATTTTTTTATATCTTGGATTGTTTTTATAGGTTCTATACAATAGTAATCTCTTAAATCTAAACTGGTGTAATGTTCTATATTTTCGACAACTGCTGTTGTAAGTTTAAAACTACTGTATCCTATTGAATGTAATATTTCAGCTTTGTTTTTAAACTTTTTATCTTTTATAAAATCATTTATATCATATTTATTTGGTAAGCTTGGATTTATTTCAAAGAATAGTACAATATAAACTTCTTTTACAATATCTTTAATTGCATTGTATTGATTTATTGCACCTTTATATCCTGCATTGTCATTGTCAAACCAAATATAAACTATCTTATCTTTTAATATTTCTTTGTGGTCTTCCCAGCTGGTACTTACACCACCTAAAGTTAAAACATTTATATCATAGCTTAAAAGATTTAAGGCATCTTTCTCACCCTCTGTTAAAAATACAACTTCATCTAAAGCACTTGCATATTGAAAATAATCATAAGGAAATGGATATGTAGTAGAGTCATAAGTGCTTAACCATTTACCAGCTTTTCTAATGTTTGTATGTTGTTTTTGTTTGTCATCCCACTCATATTTTAATCTATGTTTGATATTAAATGTTGTTTTAGCATTATCATTTAATCTATTTAAAATACAAATAGTTTGATGCTTAGTATCATATCCTAGATAAAGTTTTAACCAATGAGCAAATGTGTCTGATTGGTTATAGACTAATTCTCCTAACTCTTTATGATGTGTAAATAAATCTAAATTTTTAGCATGAAGTTTACTATCTTTTGTCATAGTTACTATGGCTTTATCTTTATCTTTTTGTAACTCTTTTTCTTTTGCTATTTTTCTTTTTTCATTTTTAGCTTGGTTCTCTTTGAATTCTTTTTGTCTTTTTTCTCTTTCTTCTTTTGTTTCTACTGTCGTTTCATCAGGTCTATCATAAGAGATATTTTCAAAGTCAAGTATCTCTATACAAGCTTGAAGTTTTGTTATTTTTTTATATGCTACTATAAAATTGATAAGGTCTCCACCTTGCTCACAAACCATACATTTAACTATATTTAGTTTTGGTGCATAAGAAAAGTTTGGGGATTTTTCATCATCTCCGTGGAATGGGCAAACTGTTTTATTTCTTTTCCATTCAAAATTATAATGTGTTGATATAAATTCTTTTATATCAAGGTTTGCGTTTTTTACTAGTTCAAATAAATCAGTCTGCATTATCTTATCTTTTAATCTTTTTAAGTTCATTTATTAAAATAGTATTATCAAATTCTAAAACAATATTTTCATCTACTGGACTTGTAAGTAATCCATTGAACATAATTTCATCAAGTAGTCTTTTAGTAAGTTTTACATCATTAAGACAATAATCTATAACGGTTCCTATTTTTCCATTTTGCCAGTCAATAGGTGCTAATGCTCCGTTGCCACTTTTTTTAGTGTTGAAATTTACTTCACAACATTTATCTAAACCACATCCTTTAAAAGATGGTCGTGTTTTATAATTTGGATTTACTAACTTTGCAATTTCTAGCATGATGTCATAATGATTTTTATGAGATATATTAATACCATTTGCTTCACATAGTTTATTATCAAAGCCTAGTGAATTAAATCCAATTATTAAATCTCTATTATCTATAAGTTCTTGAAACTCTTGGAAATTGTCTTGTGTAAATACTCTATATCTATCTTCAATATAATCATACACACCAGCTACACTTATACCCATACCTTTATGGTCGCCCCACCCTTTACAGTATTCAATATTTTCAATTGGCTCTTCATTTTTATTTGGTATTGCTTTTATTATTTCACAATCATAAATTAACATTGCTTTTCCTTTTTTAATTTTGGTTCTTCATATTTAACCCAGCATTCATCACAAAGTAAAGTAACTCTACATATCTCTTCTATATCAACTACTTTATTACAGGCACTACATGGATGAGTATTTATAGATTTTTCATCAATACAACAACTAAAGTCTGGCGTACATTCCTTGTTTACTAAATTATGAGTATTAATATTTAGCTTCCATAATAGTAGTTGTAAATAACTAGCTAATTTAAAAGATATTCTTTTAAATCTTTTATGTCTTGCTGTACAGATAACATTGTCTTTAGCATTTATATATTTTTCATTTTCTTTAATTTTAAAGTACATTGTGAAACCATTTACTTTTTTCATTTTTTCTTTATCTATAAAACTAGATAATGCTTCATCAAATGATATTTCTTGACAATCCCAATTTTCAAATTTTGTTTTATAATCACAAAATTCAACAATACTACCATCAAAAGCAGTTCTTATATAATTTGCCATTACTGAAACTCCAACAATTTCTTCAAAATCCGATGATTTTCCTAGTATAGAAAATTTAATACTTGGTTTTAATTTCATTCAAATAATCCTTCTTGTTGATGTTCTAAACTTTTTAAATATTGTTCACATATCTCTTTTGAAACTTGTGAGTGTTTTTGTAGAGAAGATATACAAGTTGATTTATTTTCACTTTTTAATAAGTTGCAGCTATCTTCTACTTTTTTAAGTTGTATTGCTTCATTTTTAATCCAGTTGGTATAAAAGCTTATATGCTTTACACTTGAACTTGGCATTAGGTTTTTTATATCTTCGTATTGCTCATCAAAATCTTTTAAGTTGTCAATTTGGTAAATATTTGTATCTACTTGATTGGCTAGTACATCTTCACTAAAAGCTTTGAAATAAACATTGTAATCTTTAATAAACTCATCTACTTGTTTTGCAGATATTGATGTGAGTTTAACTATGTAAGTTTTGTAATCGCTATCTTGATGTAGTTTAAAATTATTTTTCATATTAATCTCCAACTAAATCTATAGTTACTAATATGTAAGCCCATAGAGTGTTCTAAGTCAAAATGTTTTTTTAAAAAATGAGAAATATCTTCTTTACTATAGATAAATAGTTCTTTTGTTATATTGTGCGATATATTTATACTTCTAACTTGTAAAACATAATCTATACAATGAAATTGTAAGTAATGTTGCAGCTCATCTAGTTTTTGTTCTTGACTAATATTCATAGTTTAACTCTTCTGTTGGAAATAAACTATTTTGATTTATATATAAAGTTAATAATGCTATTAATTCTTTTGCTTGTTTTACTTGCTTAAATGTAAATCTATAAAAGTATTTTCGTAAAGTGTCTTTGTTTGTATTACCTAAGAGTGATAATTCATGACATAGTTTATTTTCATTGTGTGATATTACGAGTGCTTTTTCTCTTAGTTCATTTAGTTCATCTGCAAAAGGATATTTATAGTTTTCTACTACAAATACCTTACCATCTATGATTTTAAATCGCTCATCATCTTTATTTTTATAGTATATAGACATTATTTTGATAGGTTCAACTTCATTGATAGTTGCTACTGCTTGTATTGGTAGATATTTTTGGGTCATAAATAAAAACCTTTTTAGAATTTTTAACATTGCGGGGGTGTCCTTTTGGATTTCTCTATGAAATTTACACTTTTGCTCGACACCCCTGAAGAGGTACTAACATAAATTTCATAGAAAAATCTTGTTTTTTTGGTATAATATTCTTATAAAAAAGAAAGATTATATGAAAGATTAAGATAATTTTCTTTAAAAAAAGATTAAAGGAAGTAAAAAATGGATAGAATACATTTAAGATTAAAAGAGTTTATTGTTAAATTTGGTTTAAAAAACAAAGACATATCTGATAAAACTGGTTTTTCTATACAAAAAGTTAGTGATTTAAGAAGTAATAAACAAAATATTACACCTGAAATTGCACTTTTATTTGAGAAGTGTTTTAAATTAAATCCTTGTTGGTTAATTTTTGGTCGTGGCTCTATAGTGCTTGATAGTGGACTTGATTTAACTGAAGAGAAAAAAGAACCTATGGGTTATGAAGATTTATATAAAAAGATAGAAGAGTTAGCAAGTAAAGTGAGTGATATGGAGGGACATTATGGAAAAAAATAATTATAGTATAGAAGATTGTCAAATTAAAGCTACTATTGTTGGTGGAGAAATAATTATATTTGATTATAAGCTTATGCGGTATGATAGTGCTGATGATATACACTGGTATAAAGGTCAAGCATTAAGTAAAATTGAGATACTTGACCCTGATGGAAAACCACAAACTAAATATAAAGTTTTTGGTTAGTGGGACAAAAAAGATAAAATAAACAAATAGAATATTCCTAAAATTATTTAGGATATTCTATGAATAAAGAAAAAGACACAGATTTAGTAAAGTTTAATAAGCTTTTTACTAAACAAGAATTACTTACAGATATATGGCTTGACAACGAGCGACTATATAATTCAAAACACACCAAAGAACAATTTAAAAAACTTAAAAAGAAAAAACGAAGTAAAGTTTTTGTACCAGCAATTAGAAATACTACAAATATAATCAAGGCTATATTTTCTACTGCTTTTTTTGGTGCGGGTAATCCAATAGAATTAAAACCACTTGGAGAAGATGAAAGCGAACTTTGGACTGCTAGAAATAAAGTCTTAAACTACTACTACAATAAACTAAAACCAAACAAAGAACTTAACAAAGCTTTTTTAAGTGCCTTACTTTTTAAAATGGGTGTAGTGATAACTATGTGGGATGAGCGAAAACAAAAAGTAGTAACTACAAATATTCCAATTACTGATATAGCTTTTGATGATGAGTGTGTAAATATTGATGATGTTCAAGCCATGGGATATAGATATCATGAGTCTAATCGAATAATACGACAAAAGATAAAAGTTGGTGTTTATAATGAGAAAGGAATATTAAAAAAACTTTTCAATGAGAAAGATTTAAACAATCCTAGTAAAAGAAGACTTATCAAAGTTATATATATGCAAACTAATAGGGGATATAAATCTAAAACTTTTATAGATGATGTTCTAGTAAGAGTTGCAAAAGTAAAGAACAATCCATTTCAATATGGATATGCTTTTGAAAAATTACCAGCTATTGATAAAGAGATACGAAAAGATGAAATACTTTGTTATGGTGGGGACATAGTAGAACTGCTTAAAGACTTACAACACGAAATAAATCAAAAAAGAAATTTAAAAAATGATATTCAAGAAAAAATCCTTAATCCTGATGTATATGTTGGAGATGATGCTGATGTAGATCCTAAAGATTTAACTTATGGAGAGGGTAAAAAGATACGAGTAAAGGGGGATGTCAATCAGATAAAAGAGAGACAAGTACCTAGTGAATATTCACTTAATGCTGATTTATCTATTTTAGCTGGAGATGTACAGAGTGCTGTTGGTGTAAATAGTATTCAAGAGGGTGAAACAAGTGCAAGTGATAGAAGAAGTGCTACTGCATTATCTGTTGTAAATAGTAATAGTTCTATGAGAATTGAAGAGATGATTATGCTAATCAAAGAGACACTATTTGAGCACTGGGCTAAGACTTGGGTTAAGATGGTTTTTGAAAATGCAGATGATAAAATCATCAATGCTGTTACAGGAAAGAAAAATCCTTTTGGAAAAAAAGGAAACCGTGACGCTATCGGATACGACCTTGTAATAAACTTTGGTATGACATTGGACAAAGAAAAAAGAATTAATGATTTACTTGGTATTTATCAAATGACTTCACAAAATCCAAATATCAATCCTAAAATCATAGAGGGCTTTCTTAAAAAGATACTTGATTTAAGAGTTGGTGATGATACTGATTTAGATGAGTTATTTAAATCAGTTGAGAGTGAAGTAAATAATGTACCACCAACTAAAGAAGAGATTGATAAAGATAATTTAGGAAGTGGAAGATTATAAATAGTGGGACAAAAAAGTAAATCCTAATTGTTAAGATTTGTATGTTAAAAAAATATAGGAGATTAAAATGGCAACAAAATTTACACCACTTGGAGTGGTAACGAAAAAACTTGATAGTGGAATGGTACTAACTGATAAAGGTATTCGTTCAGGTGCTAAAGCCCAAGTTGGCGATAAGCTAAAAAAGAATCTTACAACTGGTGAGATTGTAGTTGAGAAAGCTAAACCAGTTAAAGCTGGTAGTGAAGCTAAACAAATTGAAGAGTTAAATACAAAGGTTGAGACTTTAACTACTCAACTTACTGCTCTAAATGAAACAAATGAAAATTTAACTACTCAACTTACTGCTCTAAATGAAACTATTGAAGAAAGTGATTATGCTGGTCTTGATGTTGATGAATTAAAAGAGAAGTTTAAAGTAGCAGAGTTGAAAACTATTGCAAAACAAAAAGGGCTAAAAAATTATTCTTCATTAAAAGAAGATGAATTAGCTGAACTTATTGTTGCTGGAACTGAATAATGAAAAACTTATTTAGTATATTTTGGGCTTTGTTTATGTTCCAGCATTATATCGTTGATGGTGGTGCTGGTGGTGGAGATGATGACCCAGCTGGTGGTGGAGATGTTGGGGATGTTGATATCGATGATGATAATCTTGATGGAGATGACCCAGCTGGTACTGGTGGAGATGATAAAGATGGTAAAAATTCCACGGGGGAAAGTCCATCTACTGAAGATGTTTTAAAACTTCAACAGCAGATAAAGGAACTTCAAGAAGATAAAAATACTCGTGAAAGTAATGAAGCTCAAACAAGTATCTTAAGTGGACTTAAAACAAAATATCCTGAATTTGAAGCGAGTAAGGTTGAGGAGTATTTAAAAGAACTTCATAAAACTGACCCTGCAAAGGCTGAAAGTTTAAACAATGGTGTAGGTTGGGAATTAGTCCATCTGCAA
Source organism: Arcobacteraceae bacterium (assembly GCA_023138835.1). Classification (GTDB taxonomy): domain Bacteria; phylum Campylobacterota; class Campylobacteria; order Campylobacterales; family Arcobacteraceae; genus CAJXII01. The sequence goes on along the minus strand of JAGLOP010000008.1, from coordinate 40,503 downwards.
GAATTTGCACCAGCTAAGATTGATAATGATGATATTGGTTTTGGTAGAAATGATGGTGGTACTAATAGAACTGAAGAGATTCATGAAAAATTAGCAAATGGTGGTAGTGCTTCACAACAAGATAAAGAAGCACTACTTAGTAAGTTTTTTTAATAAAACGAATAATATAAAACAAAGGACATAATATGCCAGTAGGTATGATTTATTTAGATGATCAAAACACTCCTGAAAAGGATTTAGTAACAGAGATGGCAAGAATTGGTAAAACAAATACACCTTTTTACCATTTAATTAAAAAAGGAACTCCTAGTAAAAAAGGTAAAGCAATTGATGGTCACCAATGGTGGTATGAAGCTAAACCAACTGGAACTGGAGACAATGCACATATTGAGGGTGGAGATACTGCAAATAGTGTTGATAGAAATCTTGGGGAAAGTAAAAACCATTATCAAATTATTAAACATAAATTTGGTGTGACTGGTTCGGCTGAAGGTAAACAAGATATTGAGGGTAAAGATGAGATGACTGTTGCTGGTGTAACATCTATTGATGACCATCTTTTAGATATCGAGAGAATTATCTTAAGTGATGCAGAGCCAGTTCAAAGAGTTAATACTGAAGGTGCTGAAGTTGCTGGTAAACTTGGAGGTGTTAGACATTGGCTTACTGCTGAAAATACTGTTGATGCATTAAATGCTGGTACTCCTACTGCTTTATCTAAAAAGCATTTAAGAGATATGTTTAAAATTGGTTGGAAGCAAGGTGTAATAACTGAGTATGTATTTATGAATGATGCTCAAAAAGACAAACTTGATGAGATTGATACAGAGAGTAGTAATAGTATCTATGGTAAAAAAGACCTTAGAGTTAATGACTATCAAACAATCAAAAACTTTACTTATGCAAAAGATGTACAGGTTATCTTAACTCCACATTTACCACAAGATATGATACTTGGTGTAAATGCTGATAGTTTAGCACTTGTACATCAAAGATTATCAAAGATTGAAACACTTGGTAAGACTGGAGATAGTATCAAAAAGACTATCATTACTGAACTTACTTTAAGAATTAATAATCCTTACGGTGTAACTGCTATTACTGGTTTAGAAGAGTAGGTAAAAGTTATGAAGTATGAAGATTTTAAAAAACATTTAACTGTAATAGTAGGTGGGGATAGACCTCTTCCTAAAGACAATAATGATTTAAAAACTATCATACTTCAATGTTTAAGGGAAGTGGCTGCTAAATGTGAGCCACTTTCTCTTATGACTAGAGATATGGAAAATGATATTTTGCAGTCGATGGAAAGTGAAGATGGACTTTATATACGAGTGCCTAAGTTATCAATGGAAAATGATGATGTTATGGATATGGATGAGACACTTGTATATGCAGTTAGTTACCTTACAGCTTCTAAGTTATCAAAACACAAAAAAGATGATAATGAAGATGATGCGAAAGCGATAATGACTGATTATAATTGGAAGAGATATAAAGATATAGAGAGCGGAAAGTTAGATTTACAAAAGAGTGTAGCTGAAAATTCACTTGATATACATGGATATAAACTTATTTATATTAAAAAAATTAAAACTCTTAACGGATATGTATATATTTGGGATGATGCTTTTGTAACTATTTTAAATAAGTATTTAGCTGGAGAGACTTTGGCTGAACTTAGTAAAAGTGATAGAAATAATATAGATGAGTATTTAGCTTATGGAGATAGTGGGCTAAAAGATAATGAAATGTATGAAGCATTAAATAAATATTTAGCAACTTTAGGAGTAAAATAATGACTGGAACTTTTACGGAAAATGTAAATTACCTAAGTAATTTAATAAACAAATACAATAAAAAAATTGGAATTGAATCTGACGAATATACAACAACCGGCATAAATATCAAAGTTGGATTGAAACTAAGATATTATGACCCTATCACTGGAGTGGATAAAGAATATGGCTTTTTATCTTCGACTTTATTTGCTATTGCTGATCTAAATACTGCTACTGCTGAAATAACTGCTGATATGGCTATTAATTTACCTCAATATACTATTAGTGCAAATACCGGCTATTCAAATTTTGCAGACCCAAATTATACTTATAAAGTTGATTTAGAGATTGGCGAGACTGATATAGTGAATTATACTTATTTAGTAGATGCAACTTTTACGATGTATGATAACTTAGGCGGTGTGATGTTTGATGTACTATCAACATCTTTAGCTAAAGTTGATTTAATTTCACTTGCTAAAAAGATGGTAGATATGATCGAAGCATCTGCATTTTTAAATAATGCGATACCAAAAGCTATAGAAAATGAAGCGAATATAAACATTGTAGCTACTGATATTTATGTAAACTTAGCAGAACTTTTAACAGTAAATGAAAGTGCTAGTAGTGTAAGTGATGATAAAACTGCTGTTTTAGCTTTAAAAAAAGAGATACTTGTATTAAGAGATCAGTTGCTTTTAGCATTTGATAATTTTGATGATAGATTTTTAGGTAGCTTTGATGCTGACCCATTAGTTGATAATGATGGAGATGCTTTACAAAGTGGTGCATTATACTTTTTTGATGATGGTGTTCCTGAAAACGAAAGTGTAATGAAAGTTTATGATGGTAGTGCTTGGAGAGTTGCTTATGCTTCTATGAGTGGTGTTTTGATGGCTGACAATAATTTATCAGATGTAGATGCAACACAAGCTAAAGCAAATCTTGGACTAAATAATGTAAATAATACAAGTGATATGAGTAAGCCAGTATCAACTTTGATGCTTCAAGCATTGGGATTAAAGGCTGATAGTTCAGATTTAACAGCACATAAAAATAATATTGCAAATCCACATAGTGTAACAAAAGCACAAGTTGGACTTGGAAATGCAGATAATACAAGTGATATGAGTAAGCCAGTATCAACTTTGATGCTTCAAGCATTGGGATTAAAGGCTGATAGTTCAGATATAGTTGCCAATAATCTATTACCATTATCATCAATGCTTACAGTAAATGGTATGATAAGTGGTGAGTTAAGTTTGAGTATAACACGAACACACTATGAAGCAACTACAACCACAACTCAACCTTATGCAGTGACTAATATTGTTCAAGTGGATGATACAGGAGATTTTTATACTTGTATTCAAACAAGTACAGTAGGTATTTTACTAACTAATACTTCATATTTTACATTAAGTCACGCTGAATTAACAATATCCAACGGTATCATATGTTATACAAAAGATAGGGATGCAATTACAGGAGTAATTGCAGTAACTACAGAAGTTCTAGATGGTGTAATACCAACCCCTGGAGCCGGTGGTTGGGGTGGTGGATACATTAAAAAGTTTGAGGGTGGGGATTATGGTGGTTTTAACCTTGACAAACCTGTAATTGGCTCTAAACCAGCTGGAGGGGATTTCCTCTTTGAGGGTATTTGGTATGACTCAAATGGTAACCCTTACATACCAACAATAGCTTATTTAGGAGATAAGAGTGGTCTATACTATCTCAATGTTGATGTTAATGGTAACCCAATTAGTCTGAGTACTGAAGGTAAGCTTCCTAGTTTAATTATTGATAAGGATACTATGTTCTTAAACACTGCTAATTTGGGGAAGAACCAGTATATAGTTGATTTTGGGACTGTGTATAATGGTAATACATATGAAAGAGATTTTCCTATTCCTAATACTTGGGGTAAGGATTGGATAGTTAGAGCAGAAGTTCAGATAAATGGTATATGGTCTGAGTCTGGGTTTATTTATGCAAGTGGTGGACAAGGAACTGTAGCAAGAAGTAACCCTGCTAATATAGTTGTACAGACTGGTTCATATTATGTTTGTGGTACCAGTCCAACTGATGTAGGTCACGGCTTTGGAGTAGCTGTTGGAAATAAGTCATCAGCACCTTGTCGTGTGATAGCAACTTATATAGGAGAAGCAGATGAGTATTAAACAACTAGTAAATATAGAAGGAGTACCTACAATGGTACTTCAATCTGAATTAACACAAAGAGAAGATGGTAGTTATTATACAAACTATAATATTGATATGACTGTTGATATGGTAGCAGAGGATAAAATAGTGGCTGATAAAAAAATTTCTGACATTAGAGCTAAAGCTGGGAAAATCATACTGGCTAAATATCCAATATGGAAGCAAATCAACTTATCCGAACTAGCTGATGATGATGTTCAAAAAGTGGAGTATTTAGCATTTAAAAATTCTATCATAGATATCAGTAATGTAGCAGAGACAAACTTAACTGCATTAGCTGATATTGAGTGGGGTGTGTGATGCCATTAGAATCAACAGCAATAGCAAAATCATCAATGCTAAACTTTTTATATATACCATGTATTCCACTACTTACTTATTTAAGTGTTCCAGCTGAATCATTTGTGATATTAGGTATTTTGCTTGGAATAGATTATTTTACTGGTGTATTAAAAGCTATTATAGTAAATAAAGTAACATTAAAGAGCCTTAGAGCTGTTTCAGGGTTATTTAAAAAGGCTTTAGTTGTTCTGCTTGTTTTAACTATCGCTTTAATGGCTAAAGGATTAAGTTTAAACTTTGAATTGTATTTAACAGTTCTTGTATCAGCTCTTATCATATCTGAAGCTTATTCAATAATAGGAAATATATATTCAATCGTTTCAGGGAAAGAAATAGAAGAGTTTGACGCTTTATCTATGATAATTAAAAGAGTTTTATTTTTTGTAGAAAAAATGTTTGTATTTAATAGAGATAAATTATAAGAAAGGATTAATATGTTTGGATTGAATATATTTGGTGCTATTGTAGATGGTGTAAAAACTTATGCTACAAATAGACAAAAGATTAAACAAGCTAAGATTGAGGGAGAAATTAAAATCCTACAATCTAAAGCTGATACAGAAGTTGCTATTAATAAAGCCAAAATCAAACTGGCTGAAAATGGTCAAATGCAAGATTATAACCTTGATAAAATAGCCATGCAAGAGATGAAAAACTCTTATTTGGACGAAGCATTATTAATCGCTTTTCTTTATCCAATTTTTGATGCTTATATTTCTAAAGGTTTTGATGGTTTAAGTAGTGTGCCTACTTGGTATTTATCTTTAGTTGTTGGAATGGTAGTGGTTAAATATGGTATGAGAGGTATGCTTAAAGATTTTGCTAATGGTAAGTACAAAGGTTTGATTGGTAGGGGAAAGTGATGATAACTGATATACAAAAAAGCTATGGGATAGATGAAGATACAAATATAGAAGAGATATGTGCCAAAGTTTGTAGAGTTCTTGGTTTTGGTGCAAATGAATGTGCTGATATTTTTGTATATCGAATCTCAAAAGCTGAAAGTGGAGCTGGTACTATAATAGATGGTACTCCAAACGGTGCTGGTGCTGGGATATTTCAGTTTGATAAGATCCCTTTTTATGACAATCAATCAAGATACAAAACAAAACATATTGAAAAAGTAAAATATCAACTAAGTATTGATGTGAGCGAGACTACATGGGAAGAGTTAAAAATTGATATTTTAAAAGGTGCTTTGGCTTGTAGGCTTCACTTTAAACCATTTAAAGAAGAGATACCCGCTGATATGGTTGGTCAAGGTAGGTATTGGAAGAGACACTACAATACAGAAGCTGGTGCTGGAACTGTTAAACACTTTTTAGAAATGAATGGTTTTGATATGGAAGAGTATCATGTGAGTATGGAAGTTGAGTTTTAGAAGTGACTAAAGATAAAAGAAATAAAATATTTGCGGTGGCTGCACTTGCTAAAGTTAGAGAGATTGAAAATACTACTGTTGCTAGTTTACTTTCTGAAATAAATGCTTTAAAAAACAGATGTACAACACTAGAAAATCAACTTACAAACTATCCTACTCATACACATAACTATGCTGATGACAATGGAATTGAAACGATTACTAAAATAACACAAGGGGTTACTTGATGCTTACTGAAGATTATAAAAAAGATATCAATACATATTATGATAATTTTTTAGCTAAATCAAAAGATACACTTTTAGATTTACTTGAAAATAGAAATATGACTGGGGAAGAAGAAGCTAGTGTTATAAGTAATGTTATGGTTGGTGCTATGACACAAAGTTTACAAGCTACTGTATCTAAGACACAAGTTATGATGAATAACGAGCAAATAGAACTAGAAAAAAGGATGAAACCTTTTAAACTTGATAGTGCTAGAATTGATACCAATATCAAAGAACAGAAACATTTTGCAGAGCAATTGAAAAATGGTGGTGTTGGTTTCACTTATACTTTTTATAGATCATACTTTGATAATGATAATGTAAAGACAGAAACTCAACTTATTAATGAAACTGAAATAGAAGTTCTTATCGGTCAAGATGATGATAATAATGATATCTTAAAAACATTTGTATTGTTTAGAGATTATAAAAGAGTAGCTAAGAAAGTTATAAATGCTGGTAGTGGATTATCTACTGCTGAACTTCAAAATCTTAAAATTGCTGAAGAAACAAATTTCATACAAACACAAGCACAACAACTTATCGCTAGTGTTATTTATAATAATAAGATTAGGGGTAATGATAGTTTAACTGAATTGTTTGGTACTCTTGGTGCTGGTGGTTTAGTCGTACCTGATGTCGGTTGGAATGCCGTATTTGATGTTTTTAAAGAATTAACCGGTTCTACTATATCATTTAAAACTTTTCAAAAGAATGTTACTAAGCTTTAGAAAATGGATACAATATCTAGCTATCAAGCTTTAATAACATCAACTAAAGAAGATATAGCTAAGGTAAGTGCTTATGTTGGAGATAGTCACTATGACCAAACAAAGGTTACAAACTATTTAGCTGAAGGTAATGAGTATTTATCTAGTTTAGAACAAAGTTTACAAAGAAGAACTTCACAAATTGTACAAGTAGTTAATATAGATATACCAAATGCAAAAGACAAAAATGAATGGTATGCTGGTGGAACTTTAAGAAATGAGAGTTTTTCCGGTGGTGTTAATTTTTCGCCTACAGATATACCATCTTATGATAATAAACAACAAACTTTTAGTATGTCAAGGTCATTGTTAAATGGTAATTTCTTATTTTTGAATGGTGGATTTGCTTTAGTAGATTCACTTGTCAAAGGTGGAATGCTTGATTTATTGCAAAGGATTAACGACACTAATATCTTAAGACTTGAATACACAACTACTATAACAAATACAATAACTGGACAATCAGTATCTACAAATGGTTTTTTTAATATTTCTGATGGTGGAGATAATGCAATAGATAATATAGGGATAGAGACTAATACTCATCCAGCTTCTTTAGAAGAGACAAAAGCTGCATTTGATACTCAATTTAGTATGTTTCATATGAACCCTTTATCTATTACATTTACTATGATAGAAACTATTACCCAGCAAGAAGTTACTATTAGTAAAACATTATCATCTGCATTGATGGGTACAGTTTTTGGAACTATGAAAGGTGTGTTATCTCAATCAGTAGTATCTGCACTTAGTATAACAAATGTAGCTATGAGTTTAGCTGTTGGTTTTGTAGTGGGATTAGCATTTGATGAAGCTATGGAAGTGGCTATGGGTCTTGATACTACATTTGGTTTTGGTGGAGATATACAAGGTACTAACTCCATGGGTAATGGTATGTTTTCATCTGATATTAGTATGTCAAAAGGGATATCTGATGTACTTAGTGAGGTGTTTTCATTTGGTATGGCAAATACTGATACTTTTAATCCATCATCTACTGGACTTAGTTTAACTGATGCAATGGGTAATAATATAGGATTTAGTTCTATGAGTGGAAGCTTTACAGGTATGAATGGTGTTGGTGGATTTACTGACTCATTTGGGAATAGTATTAGTGGTATATCTGATGCAGTTAATAGTAATTCATTTGGACAATTATCTGATAGCACTGGTGGTTTTCAAAGTGGCTTAGGTAATTCACAAGGGTTAGGATTTAATAATGATACAAATGGTTTAGGTGCTGGACTAGAGGGTGTAAATACTGGTGGATTGTCAAGTATTGGAGATGCAAACAATGGTGCTGATACTGGTGGGGATGGAAGTTTTATAGCTACTGCAATGGATAAAGCACTTGGTACTGATACTGTTAAAATATATGAGGACTATAGAGACAATTATGTATTGCATACAAAAGGTGGTAAAACTTTAATGCAAAAATATTATATTTTATCTCCTAGAATAGTTAAAGAAATAGATTTACTTTCTAATAATAAAGAGATATATCAATGGATATATGATGAGTATTTAAGTGTAGGTGTAGAGCTTATCAAGGCAAAAGAATATGAATTAGCTTTTGATGGGTATTCACAATTAGTGAGAACTTTATATGCTATGTTTGTAAAAAAAGATAAGAAATATAAAAATCAAAAGCTTTTAAATATTGTGACAAAAAAGCAGACACACTTAAATAAAATAGGTTAAAGGATATAAAATGTGGGAGTGGTTAAAAAAGGCTGATAATTTAAAAACAGTTGGAACTATTGTAGGTGGTGTAGCACAAGGATATGGTACTTATAAAAATGTACAAGCTTTAAAAAAACAAGCTGATATATCACAAAGATTTTTGGATATACAAAAAGCAGATTATAATCGTGGTATTGCCAAAGAGGACTTAGCACAAAGTAATTTAGATAGTGCTTTTAATAGTTCTTTTGGAGTTAAAAAGAAAGAAGAGCCATTAGTGGCTTTAGGAGAGTAGTTATGGGTAATTTTTATAATAAAGGCTTCAAGCCTGATAGTGAGTTGGTAAAAAACTTAGGTAAAGGCGGTAAAGGTTCTGCTATGGCTGGATTGGGTCGTGCTGTTGGAGATGTTGCTTTTAAATTAGGGGAGCAAAAACAACAAACTAATGATAGAAAAGCTAAGTTTGATTTAGCAAAAAATAAAAAAGATAAAGATGCACAAACTAAAACTTCTATTATTAGTGGTATGAAAAAACTGCATCCTAAAACTACAAAAGACTTATCAGATGATGAAGTTTTTGTATTGGCAAATAAAATCAATGATGTACATGAAGATAAAACTAAAAGAAAAATGGTTGATGTTTTTACTGCAAAAAATGGTGATAGAGTTGGTGTCTATGATACTGGGACTGATGGGACTGATGGTAAAAGAATATATGAAAATGTTAGTTTTGGTAAGGTTAGAGATTGGAAAAAAGGTGGAAAATTTACCGATACTGGAAATGAATTAGACCCAAATAGTAAAAATTTTAACGGTATTAAATGGGGTAAGGAACAAAATAAAAAAAGAGCCATTAAAAGAGCAGCGAAATTTAAACTAGAAGATACTGAAATTCAGTAACAAAAAGTGAGACAAAAAAGAAAAAATAAAATAATAACATAAGATAAACTATAGTAGAGGAGTTTATCTTATGGCTAAAATAAGAGATATAATATCAAAAAATGAACTTGATATTTTAAGACTGACAAAAAGTGATGAAGAGATTGTATCTCTTGCAACTGCAAGACACAAAGAGCAAAAAGCACAACAAAAAAATATACAATCCAAAGTAAATCAAACAACACAATCTAAAAATGAAGCTTTTAACAATAGTATATTTATGGAAGATGGTGTCGTTGGAAGTGTTTTAAGAGGTGCTACTACAACTGTAAATCGTACAGTTGCCGGACTTGATGCTGGTGCTGAATTTTTAGGTTTTGATTTAGTAAGTGATGAAGTTACTAACAATATGAATAATATGAATGAGTTGATGGAAACTAAAAAGCAAAAAACATCAAGAGCTGGACTATCTAAAAAGAGATTGGCTGAACTTCAAGAACTAGATAAACAATCACAAAATACTAAAACACCATGGGAAAATATAAAAGCTGGTGCATCTACTATGGCTGATACTGTAACTCATCCAAGTGAGTGGACAACTCAAGGTGTAGTAGAGATGATAACTGATCCACTTAATGCAGTTTCATTTGGTGCTGGTAGTTTAGCTGGTAGATTTGGTCGTACATTACTTGTAAAGGGTATTATTGGTGGTACTGCTGGTACTGCCGAGGGTGTTGTTGTTAATAGTAGTGCTGAATATATTATCGCTAAGGGTCAAGGTAAGAGTGATGATGAAGCAAATAAAATAGCTTTCCAAAGTGCTGGTGGTGGTGCTGTTGCTGGTGGGTCATTTGGTACATTTGGGGGATTGGTTTCTAAAAGTTCAACTCCTATAAAACTTGAAAAAAGTGAAGCTAGTGATATATTAGATAATGAACTTTTAAATATGGGTGGTGGTAAGCCACTTAGTCCTGAGGAAGTGAGTGCTAAACTTCAAGAAGCTATGAGTAACTATCCTAAAGTTAGTGATGAATTTAGAAGTGAAGCAGCTGGAGTAAATCAATATAGTGTACATCCTGAACTAAAAGGAAAACCTAACTTTCAGATGATATATGACAACTTGCCAGTAGTAAGAGCAACTATGGAAAAATTACCAGTAGTATATAGAGAATTGGTAGAAGTTGAACTTTTAACACCTGAACAAGTGATGCAACTTGAAGCTAAATCTAAAAAGATGATAACTCATAAAGATGTAATATATGCTGACTATGATGGCTGGGCTGAAAATGTAGGTCAAGATATAATAGATAGTATTAATGCTAAAAAAATATATGATATGAAAAAAGCACAAGAGATATCAACTCAATCTGTGGAACAAAGTAAAATAATATCACAAGAATTAATTGAGACTGGTGCTGATGCAGTTACAATCAAAGATGAAATAAATAAACAACTAACTCCAACTAAACAAGAATTAGATTTAACTAAAACTATAAATGATGGTATGCCAGTAGAAAATCGTTTTGCTGGTACAAGACTTAGAGATATAGCTAAAAACAGTATTGAAGCTGGTGTTAATAATCCTAATGAAATGATGGTAAAACTTAAACAAGGTGGGGTTAGTGATGAGTTAGCTAATGTAGTAGTACATAGTATCATCAATAAAAACCTTGATAGTTTTGATGATTTTGTTGTGGATAAAAGTTCACAAAATATTGAGAGTACACATAAAGCTTTAAAAGAAACAATAACTAAGGATATAAAAGATGCAAATATTGAAAATCAAGGAACAAATAGAGAAGATATTTCCACTTCAAGAGAGAATGGAGATAATGAAAACAGTAACACAAGCCCAAGCGATACAAGAGCAAAGCCTGAACAAACTGGACAAGAAACAAGCACGAATGATGGTAGCACCATATCTACAAACATTGAACGAGATACTAAATCAAATAATAGTGATGATGGGTTACTCAATGAAGCTGGAAGAATGGAACGACACGAAGCCATTACAGATAATGATGGAAACAATGCCCAACTTGGAAGAGACAAAGTGGTATCAGAACAAAGTGGAGTTAGTGATGGGGAACTTTCCACACTAGATAATTATACTCTAATGAATAAGCCACCAGTTGAATTAACTAAAGGTAAAAGAATTGAAGTTAATAATCAAGTGCAAGAGATACTTAAAAAAGATATAACTACTTTAACTGATGATGATAAAAATATTTTGAGACAATATACTGGTACTGGTGGATTGGGTCAAGGTGGTTATGGTAGTTTAACTGAACATTATACTCCTTATGAAACTATCAAAGCTATGTATGGTGCTATTTTTGAAGCTGGATTTAATCCTAAAGAAGCTTTAGAGCCAAGTGTAGGAAGTGGTAACTTTGTAGGGTTTGGTTATGGTATGGACTGGACTACTATTGATATTGATAAAACTAACCACGAAGTAGTTAAAAGACTTTATCCAAAAGCTAAAAACTACAATATGAGTTATGAGAGTTTCAAGGGTAAAGATTTTGATTTGGTTATATCTAATGTTCCATTTTTAGAAGATAGGGGTACTGGTATAACTAAAGGTAGAAGTGATATAAAAGCTTTACACGATTATTATTTTGTAGAAAGTCTTGATAAAGTTAAAGATAATGGGATTGTAGCTTTTGTAACTTCTACTGGTGTAATGGATAAAGTAGATAGTAAGATAAGAAAAGAGATAGTATCTAAAGCTGATGTAATTGGTGCATATAGATTACCAGCTAAAACATTTAGTAAAAATGCTCATACTGATGTGGTTACTGATATTATCTTCTTACAAAAGAGACCTGATGGAATAAAAATAGAAGATACACTTGTAAGACCTAATAGATGGTTTACTAAGTCTATTAAAACTGATGATGATATTTATATGAATGAGTATTATGTAAAAAATCCATCACATATACTTGGAGATATTAAAGTTGGTGTAAATAAAATGTATGGTACACCAGCTTATGAGATAACTGGAAAAGCTGATTATAGTAATATGAAGTTGGATTATAAAGCTTATGATAAAACTTTCACTGGGGAAAGTTCAACTACAAAAACAACAAAAAAGACTATACCAATAAATAGTTTAGATTTTCAAGAGTGGGCTAAAGATAATGATGTGGATTATACTTATGCCGGTGCTGATTTTGTTATGGATGAAAATGGTATAAAAGTAGTTGATAAAGTTGTAGAGTTTGATGATATAGATAGTAAAGCTAAGATATATAAAACACTAACTGGAAAAACTGCTGATAAAATAAACTTACTTCAAAAGATAACTGATACTATGGATATAAATCTAATAGAAGATTATAAAGCTAAATATAAAACCCATCCATTAAAAGACAATACACTTAAAAAACTTTTTAGGGAAGCTGATAGTATGGATAAGCTTTATGAGTATGGTGCTTTATTTGATGATAAGTTTAATCCAGCTGATAGCTTTAATACACAAACTAAATATGTAAATAGTGGTAAGCTAGAGATAACTGCTAAATCTAAACTTCACGATAGATTACTTTATAATGAAAATACACAAGGTGTCATAAATCTAAGTGATGCTAAACACTTGGATAAGTCTGAACTGGTACAAGCACTTAAACTTGGGTATGCTTATGCAGATGAAAATACTATTGCTAATGATATATTATATTATGCTGGTAATGTTTACACTAAACTTGATGCTACACAATTAAACTTAGATAAGTTACCTGATGGAGACATTAAAAATTTAGTTGATAAACAACACACTAAACTACAAGATACACTACCTACTATTAAAACTGTTGATGAGATAGATTTCAAAGGTATAGAGCCTTGGGTAAGTGAAGCTGGTATTAAACTATTTGAATATCAAACTGTAACTAAAGAAGTGAAGCAAAAGGAAGGTGGTGTAAAAAAAGTAAGAAAAATACAAGCTACTGGAGTTGGTGCTACTTATAATAAATACATTAATCAAGATGCTTTAATAAAAGCTAGAGATGGGGAAAGTCAATCAAGCTATAAAAGAAGATTGAAAGATGCTCAATATGAAGTTAAAGAAGTTCAAGCAAGACTTAGAAATGATATAAAAAGTGATGCAGTATTAAAAGCTAAATTTGAAGATGCTTACAATAGAAAAATGAACTTCTATGTAAAGCCTAATTATAGTAAGGCTCAATATCTTATACAAGATGTACTTGATGAGTTACCAGCACATATCAAACTTAGAAAAAATCAGATTGAATGGGTTATAAAAGCTTTATATGAGGGTAAAAATATAAATGCTCATGATGTTGGTGGTGGTAAGACTATGGCTGGTATTGTATTAGCTAGAGTATTGAAAGCTAAAGGGATTGCTAAAAAGCCTTTATTGGTTGTACCATCTAAAGTAATTAAGAACTGGGAAAAAGAGATATTAGAGTTATATCCTAATGCTAAGATTATAAGTTTAGGTGGATTGCCTAAAAATGTAAGAGAAAAAAGACTTTTTGAACTGGGTAATACTAATGCTGATTATGTACTTATATCTCACGAGGGTTTTAAACAACTTAAACTACCTGATGATATAGAACAAAGCTATGCTAGAAAGTTAATATCTGAAAATATGAAGAATGAAGATTTAACAGGTCGTGCCAAAGAGATACAACAACAAAAGATTGATTTGTATTTAGATAGTTTATCAAAAACTAATGCTAATAAAAAAATCACTATTGATAAGCTGGGTATTGATGCAGTTATAACTGATGAAGCTAGAGCATTTAAAAATGTAGGTGTAAATAGTAAGCTAGTATCTAATAAACTTGGTAAAGCTTTTGGATTAAATCTTAAAACTGATAAGGCTGGTAACTTCATAAGTATATCTCTTGATAGTGCTTTAGCTTATGATTTTAGATTTAAAACTAAGTATATCAGTAGTTTAAATAATGGTAAAAATATATATTTACTAGATGCTACACCAACACCTAACAAACCTATTGAAGTATTTACTATGCTAAAACATTTAGATGATAATATCTTTGATGAATATGGTATAAAAACTGATAGAGATTTTGCTGAAACATTTTTTGAGTTTGGTCAAAAGCTTAGTAAAAATGGTAAGTTTGAAAATGGAATAATAGCTATTAAAAATGCTGTTGCACTTAGAAGTATACTGGATAGATATGTTGATAGAATTCCTATGAGTGAATTTGCTAAACGAAAACTTATCAAGATACCAAATGAAAATATTATTAAAGAGATGATAACTGCTAGTGATGAAAGTATGGTAGCCTTTGAAGATATTAGAGAGAGACTAAAAGAAGCTAAAGAAGATTATCAAAAGAGACACGAAGTTATGGGAATATTTAGTAATGGTGTAACTGCTTCAGTTGATCCACGATTGTATGCTCGTGCTGAATTTGGAGATTTGCTATATCCTACACCTGATAACAATAAAGTTCAAAGAGTTATAGAACTTGCATCCAGTAAATTTAAAAAAGATAAAAAAGCTGGTCAAATAATATTTTTGGATAGTGCTGGTCATAGTGTACTAAGTGAAAACCTACATCAAGAGATTAAAAACGGACTTATTACAAATGGATATAAGAAAAATCAAGTAGCTATTATCAATGGTAAAACTGTAACTAATTTAGATGGTAAAGAAGTTCCAGCAAGTGGAGAGAAAGCTAGTAAGATGAAGCAAGAGATAGTTAATGCTTATCAAGGTGGAAAGATTAAAGTTGTTATTGGTAGTACAAAGAGTGCTGGAGAGGGTATGAATATACAAACATATACAACTAATATCTATCATCTTGATTTACCTTGGACACCAGCTGAAATAATCCAGCGAAATGGTAGGGGTTTGAGACACGGTAATAAATATGATAATGTTGATGTTCATTATTTCTTTCAAGAGGGTACATTTGATAGTTTGATGTATTCTACTGTAATGGGTAAGAAAGGTTGGAACGATGCTATTTGGGATGCTGAAGTTAAAGATAGAATTGAAATAACTGATGATAGTGGAAGTATGCCTACTGAAGCTGAAATACTTATAGAGATGGAAACTAATCCACTTGTCAAGGCTCAAATGATAGTGAGGTTTGAAGCTGATAAGCTAGAGAGTGAATATGACAGTATTCGTGAAGAGTTGAACTATATGAAAGCTAAGATTATTGGAGCTAAAGAGAGTTTGACACGAAACAATGAGATAATCAAACAAACTACTGATAGCTTAACTGATGATACTCCTACAAAAGCTTTTAGACTAGCTTATGAAAAAGCTTATAAAAAAAGTGATAAACAAAAAGAGTATAAAAAGAAGTATGAAGCTGATTTAAAAGATTATAGAGATAGAAAAAAAGTATATATAAAATCAAGAGAAGATAAAACACCTATGTATCAAGAAGCTGTTACAAAGCTTCAAGATGGGCTTAAAGTTTATGAAGATGATTTTAAAAGTATTGATGCTCAACTTAAAGAGTTTGAAGCTAAACATTATGATGATAATGGAAATATTATCACTGCATTTGATGTAAAGGATTGTTAAGATGAATTGTGGAATAAAAAAAGCAACTGTAAAATTAGATGATAGTATTGATAAGATATTTTCTAAGATGGGAGATAAGCTAAATGAGTTTGATAAGTATAATATACTTACAACTACTAAGATGCAAAAGGATTTTGCTGAAAGTATAAAAGAATATCAAATAGCTTTAGGGGATATATATGAACAAGCTGGAGATATTCAAAAGCATTTAGCTGATGAACTGCTACCAAATGAAAGTGAGATGCTAGTACAAGCTTTAAATGGTGATATGAGTTCATTGAAGCTACCTAAAGAGTTAAAACCCTTATATGAGAAAATGAGAGCAAAAATAGATAATAATGCTGATGAGTTAGTTAAACTTGGTGCATTAAAATCTAAGAGTAAAATCAAAGATTATCTAAAAAGATATTATGCTGCTTATTTAAATGAAAAAGGATTGATGGGTAAAATCTTTTTTGATAAGAAATTTAAGAAAAGAAAAAATTTAACTCATGATGAGAGAATAGCTATGAGTATGATTGAAGATGCCAGTGTTGTAATACCTAAGACACTTGCTGAACAAAGAACTCAAATACTTAAAGCTAGTGTACTTAAAAGTATAGCCGATAAGTTTGCTAAAGATGAAGAGTTTGAAAATAGTGTAAAAATATCTAATGAGACTAATGGTGGAGTTTATAAGTATGGTGCTTTAGCTGGTAAATATGTACCAAAAGAGATATCTAATAGTTTAAAGAGTTCACAACTAGCTCGTGAGACACTTGGAATAATGGAAAAGTATTGGTTTCCAGTAATAGATCATATCAAAGTGAATGTTACAGTTAAAAATCCAGTAACACATTTATACAATATCGGTAGTAATGTTATGTTGGCTGGACTTAATGGAGATTTGATTGCATTGGGTCAAGTGATGTATATGAAAGTTAAAAATCCTAAGAAGTTTAAAAAGCTGGTTGATACTGCTAATAAATATGGATTGAATAGTAGTCTAAAAGATTTTGAAGATATTGATGTACACATAACTGATAAAAAGAAAATCAATGTTGGACTAAGTATCGTTAAGAACTTATATCTTGCACAAGGTAGTAAAGCTGGAGATAAAATAAGAAAGCTTTATGACTGGGAAGATAAGCTTTTTAAAGTTGCTTCATTTAAAAGATTGATGGATGATGGAGTAGCTGAAAAAGATGCTTTTAAAAAGGCGAGTGAAGTTTATGTTGATTATTCTACTCCGTTGCCTGATTTTGTACGGACTATTGATAAAAGTGGATTATTTCCATTTATGCACTATGTATATAAAGCAACTCCAGCTACTATGAAAGTGATAGCTAAACATCCAGTACGATATGCTTTACTTCAAACTGCATTACTGGGAGCTGGTGCTAGTAGTTGGCTAGATAATAGTTCTAGTGAAGAAGATTTACTTAAACCTATTTGGGCTAAAAATCAAGCTAACTTATTTGGTGCTAAAGAGTGGGTTAATGTTGGTGGTAGCTGGTATATGAACTTAGGAAGAATGATACCAGCTATGAAGTTTGGTGGTATTGATATAAGTTTTGATACTGGATTTGGTTTTGTTGGTGGTATGGTTAATATTGCTAGTGGTAAAACTCCACTTGGTTATAACATAAGCGGTAAGTATGATGAAAGTCATATTAAAGCTGGTAAGAAGATATTGACTATGGCTGAAAACTATTTGCCACCACTTACATTTGGTAGGTATGGTCAAAGGTTTAGTAAAAAGCTTATGGGTATAGAGCAAAAGAATTATTATAAAGAAGATATGAGTTTTGCTGAACTTGGTGGTCGTGGTGTTGGTGTACGAAGATTTAATGAGAAAAAAGAGTTAAGTTCAAGGCTTAAAGAAGCTAAAAATCTAAAGAAGTTTAAAGATAAATCAAAAAGTAGAGACAAAAAAGAAAATCAAAAAGAATATGATGATACTGCACGAAAAATTAAAAAGGCTGGTAAAAGAGTTGGTTTTGATTTGAGTGGTGATGATAAAACTTTTAATTTTAAAAAAGCTAAGTTTGATTTTTGATAACTAAATTAGAAATCCCCCCGAGAGGGACTTAAGTGGAGTATATCGGATTCGAACCGACGACGCATGAGTTAGAAACTCACCGCTCTACCGCTGAGCTAATACCCCGTTGACAACAGTATATATATTTTACACTAAAGGACAGCTTAAAATATCTTATCCAAAGCATCATCTATTTGTCTATCACTTGCACCACTATATCTTAATGTTGTGATAATATCTTTGTGTCGTGCTAGTTTTTGTGCTATTTTTGGATTACCTGTTGCTTCAAGTATTCTAGTGATGTAACCGGCACGGAAGCTATGAGTTGTATATAATACATTTAACTGGTGTTTTAGGTGGGTATTGATAAGTTTTTCAAGTCCACCAATATTCATAGGTGTTGTGGTGTTTGGTCTGTAAAATAGTGCATCTTCACAATCACTATAATCTAAGCTTTTTAGTATCTCTATGGCTTTGTCATTTATAATCAGTCTTTGTGTTGCATTTGATTTGGTATCTGTAAGTATGATGTATTTATGCATATAGATAAAGTTTAGATCATCAAGTGTAAAGTTTGTGATTTCTGATATCCTTGCACCAAAGCAATATAATAATCCATAAGCACGAAGTAGTTTTCTTTTGGTTACTGATTTCATAGCTTTATCATGTTTTGTTTTAAATACTATTTGGTTGTATTCATATTCCATAATTGGTAGTCTGTCTTTTTTTGTGTTTTTTGGTCGTGCCATTTTATAGTTCCTTTTTAAATGGTGTTTTGTCTTTATGTAATTGATTTTCTTTATATGTTATGTAAGCCATAATTCCTATAAATAAGATAAATAGAATAATTCCAGTTGTTGATATTTCGTTCATGATTATATCTCCTCAAAATATATTTTGTATTTTTTACTTGCTAAAAACAAATCTCTTACATTTACTGTGATTTTTAATCCATTTTCAGGATTAAAAATAGTTTTATCTTTATCGTTGCTAACAGTACAATTATCAAATGATTTTACTTTTGATGTTAAATTCTTTATTTTACTTTTTTTGATAAGTATATCTCTTACAGTTTCATCATCATTTTCTATTTGCGGTTCTTTATCAATCTCTTTTAAAATAACTTCATAACAATGATTAGAGCAATTTTTAATAAGCTCTTTACCTTTTGTTATTTCAAGAGTTCCCTCAAAGTCACCCTCGGTACAAATTACCCATGTTCTGCCATTTTCATTTGTACAAGCTAGAGAACTTAAATAATCTTTTTTTTCAAACATACCTCTTTTACTATTTATATCTATTGTCATTGTATATATATTATTAAGTGACATCTCTTTACTAAAATCTTCTAAGATACTTTTGCCTTTTAGTGCTTTTATATTTTCTTCAGTAGCAATAAATTGAAAGGTTATGCCATTTTCATCTTCTAAAATATGACTATGCAGTGTAGTTGTTTTTTTTATACTATATTTATAATGCTTATTTGTTTCTAGTTTTGAAACAACTTCTTCTTGATTTAATACTTTTAATCCATCCAAAAACCAAACATTAGCTTCAAGTTCTCCAGCTCTATTTAGTTTCTTTGGTTTTTTATCTTCCACCTTTTCCCACAATTCAGGAACTTCTTTAGTTCTATTTTTAATATGCTTAATATCATCTCTTTTAATCTTTCCATCAAGATAATCATTAAAAGCCATATTTTGCAGTTTTACATCTTTCACTCGTGAAATTTCATCTAGTACAGATAAAGATATAGTTAGATTATGTCTTTCAATTTGACTAATGATATGTTCATCTAATTTTAATACAGATAATACACGACTTAAATATGTATCTGATTTACCAATAACATCTGCTAAATCTTTTTTTCTATCATAGTCACCAGTATCCCATAACTTACCTATATGTTTTGCTATCTCATAATCTGTTAAATCATCTCTTTGGATATTTTCTATCAATGCTAACTCTTGCACCTTTTTTATATCAGCTTTGATGATGTGAGTTTTTATAGTTCTTGCATCATTTAATAGTGAAGCTTTGTATCTTCTCTCTCCGGCTATTATCATGTATTTACCATTATCATCTTTAACTACAACTATTGGCTCTAATAGCCCATGTGTTTCAATACTGTTAGCTAGTTCTTGTAACTTTACTTTATCAAAGAGTTTTCTTGGTTGATTTGGATTTGGATAAACTAACTCCAGCTGTAGTTCCATAAATGGACTTACTCCAGTTGTTCTAGTAGTGTCTTTTGTTACTTCATCAATTGCTGATAATTTCATAATATAATCCTTTTATTTCATCTTGTGCCACTGTGTGGTTGATATCAAATACTGATTTACCTTCTCCCATTGTAGTTTTGTATATTTTTCTAGTTCTGATAACTGTGTCTAATAGTTTGATATCTTCATTTGAACCTATGGCTTCTTTTATGGTGTTAAAGTTCTTTGTGAGTGGGTGGATGTTGTTTAGGACTATGTTTATAAAAGGATTGTCTATCTCTTTTAATATATTTTCAAATGTTTTAAATCCTAATACATCTGTAATACTATCTGATAAAGGTACTACTATCTTATCTGCCCAGCTGATAGCTATACGATTTATATCATTATCATATCCACCTACATCTATAAGTATATAATGATCACTAAAGTTTTCTAATGTATTAATTAGTGCATCTGCTGTTTGTGGTCTAAATACTGGAATATCATTTTGTGGATTGGTTAAGCCTTCTAATGTTCTAATTCTATGTAGATAATGTTGTGTTTGCTGGAAGTCTAAATCTATAATGATTGTTGGTTTATCCAAACTTCTTATGAAGTGTGCTAAGTTCCAAATGATGGTGGACTTTCCAGTTCCACCTTTTGAGTGGGCTACTACTATAACTTCCATACTACTATCCTACCTTTTTAAGTTCATATATTTTTGTTGGTGGTACTATTACACAAATTTTTAAATCTCTATTTAGCTTTTGGATTTCTTTTTGTGTTAAAAATCTAGCATTTGATTTACTACCATCTTTTAATGGTGTATCTAATTGTTTAATATATTCAACATTATTGTGGACTACCATCTTTGTAGTTTTCATTGATAGATGAGATAAAATCGTAATGATTTTATAATAGTCCAGTGTTATATCTTCATGAATTTTTGCTCGTGTTTCTTTATCTATTTTTCTAAGATTTAATTCTTTTATGATAACTTTTCTTCTATCATCTGTACTTGCTCTTAGTGTTCTGTATGTTTTCATCATTTCCCCCGTGAAAGTTTTATCAGTAGTTTAATCCGTATAATTTGCTTTTTTGTCTCAACTATCCTACAAAATGACTATCGCCATTTGCACTAGCTTCCATACTTGCACTAATATCTTCCAAACTACGACTTAATACTCCACAAGAGTTTGTAAACATTTGTTTATTCATATCTTGAAAGTGTACAAGTCCATGTACTAAATTTGCGACACCTTGAACATCACAAGATAATGCTGAAAACTGATTGACATAGTTTAGATTTTCTTCTTTGATAGTCTGTTGTTGCTTTTTTAATTCATTTATTTCTTGATACAGTTCATCAATTAATTTTTTATCTGTACTCATCTTACCCATTCCCATCTTTCAAATTTAATTGCTATTTTTGATATATGATTTTCACTATGTGCATATATTACTCTGCTTTTGCCGTTTTTGTTGAATACTTTTATTTTCATTTTGTTTGTCCTTTATTTTTTAGTTTCATTAAACATTTTTCACAAGTTACTTTGTCTATATCTAAAGTATAGTCCTGTTCAAACCGATTGCTGCATAATGTTCTACCTACACCACTAGTACGATTTTGTTTTATTGCGAACTGTTTATTTAACTTATGTGGGTAGTGGGTTTTGTATGTTTTCATTTTGTGCCTTTCTTTATTTCTTATATGAAATATTTATTTAAAGAATTATCACATAAGAAATATAAAGAGTAGCTTAATCATATATCAAATAAGAAATATTAATAAATATTTATTTCTTATTTGATAGTTAAAGGTTTTTTAGGTATCATATCAACTATGAAAGATATAAATAATAACGATATAGTAGAATATACAGGTAAAAGCTATAGTACAATAGCTGGATGGTCATCCAAACAACCTAAATTAATTGAAGTAGTAAAGCTGGGTTCATTTTGTAAAAAGAATAATTTAGACATAGATAAAATCAAAAAGCTTATTGCGGTACAAGATATGATTAAAGATAATAGATAGAAATATGACTGATAAAGAATTTGATGCATCAATTATAAAGAATGAAATACCAAGAGTAAAGTTTTGGTTATTTATTTTATTTACTTTTATATTAATGATGGTAAATTCTTATTTAGCTATCATTTATATACTCGGAACTTGTTTTATTAGATTTTTAGTAGCTAAATATAGTCATACCGAATATGACTATAAAGAAGTAGGAATAAGTTTAGCTGTTTCAGTATTACTTTTATATGGTCAATACAATATGTATCAAAAAGAGCAGCTTAAAGATACTAAAGAAAAGATGATTAGTCAATATTCTCAATTTATAGATAATCTTACAAAAGAAGAGTATCAAGAATTTAAACCACATAAAAAACCTTACTGGAATATTTATTTAAACTATAAGATAGGAGATAGAGATATTGAAGTGGATAAATAAAAAGATACTATTAATTTTTATATTATTTCTTTTCAATGGATGTACTGCTAACAATGAATATGTAAAAGTTCTTAAAAATATTAATAATGCCTATATGAATATAAAAAGATAGATGAACTTTTTGATCAGATTATCTCAACCACTAAAATACTTCTTAGTTTTCATTACAGGCTTTTTACTCGCAACTATCATCTTAGGTGTTAAATGCAACGATATACTTCTAATAATCAAACCTTAACACCATAACTGGGACAATCTTAATTTGCTTCAGCAAATTATCACTATCATCACCAAGGGGCGATTTTCTAACCTTTATCTTACTTACTACTACAAGCCCTAAGCACGAAAACATTTTTAAAAAAACAAATAGTGAGTTAAGCTACGGTATGGGTTGAGATGATGGGATATTTCAGATTTTTATCCCATCCCACTAAGATTTTAAGACAAATTGATTGAAAGTGATAAATAGTTGAAATACTGCGATAATTAGATAAAAATGGTCTAAAGTAGTTAAAAGTATATAGAATTAACCACTTTAGATTAATTTTAAAGGCTATTTGTTTAAGAAATGCTACTACTTTAAGGTTAAAAGGTGTTTTTGGTGCTTTTTGGCTTAAGTTTTCTTTTTTAGGAACTGCTTTTTTAAACATCATCAGAAAAAAAAGGGTGGGGTATGTACCCCATTGAAGTCTTAGTATATACTATGATGATGTACAATTTTATATAAAAAATTTAAAAAAAATAAAATATAAATTTCCCCAGTGAAAATCTTTGTCTCAATAAAATAAAAAAATCTTAATTTTATCCGTTAAGTCCTACAAGTCTTCGTGCTTATAGCTTTAATATCAGGTAATGGAATTTTATTACTTTGTTGTTTTCGCTCTTCTAAGAAAGCTTTTGCTTATTACTAATATCCAATTATAATGTAACCATTAGTAATACTATAAGTAAACTATAACTAAACTATAACTAAACTTTAAGTTTACTATAGGTATATTGTATATACGAATTACTCCGAAAGTATTCTAATTAGTCGTTAGCTAAAAAACTAGTGTAGTCTTTTTGTAGTGAAAGAGACTTAAAACAAAAACAGATAGAAAAGCGGATACCAATGTATCTTTCATAATGAGAATAGGAAAAGCCTAGACCTTTGCTGGTTTGGGCTTTTTTTATTGTTGTAGCTTTTTGGGTTTCTCAACCAGTAAGGCTGGGTAATGGGGTGGACTTATTATGAAAGGATCCTTATGGGAATTGGAGAAGCTATAGTTATCGCTATTGTTGGACCTGCATCTTGGCATATTCTGTCTATGTTAAGAGAATGGAAAGATAAGAAGTAGCGAGTATGCTATCTGTTAATACAAAACACTACTTTATTTGTTCCTCAGCTTGTAGTCTAGCTGGGGTTTTTTTTATAAAAACACTTTATAATTATTGTTACCATGAACTCTCCTCTTCTTCTTCATATTCTTCATTTTCAAATGTTCTACCTTTGATAAACTGGTGTTGATAGGCTAAGGTATCAATTAAATCATCATTGCTTCCTTCTACTTCAGGGTCAAAAGCATTAAATTGTGCTTCTAATATAGATGTTGCTGGATCACTCTCATTAAAAAACACTTTTCCTACCATAAATAATGGATGAATATTTTTTATTCTAATATTTTTAGCAATTCCACCATGTGATAATTCTTTAACTGGTATCTTAACACCACTTGCTTTTTGTGCTTCATCTATAGTATAAAAATAGTCATTTTGCATACCAGCCTTTTCAATACCAAACTTTAAGGGCTTGAACTCTTTATATACTTTAATTGCATTTACACTTTTATCAAATGGTGTCCAGTCTCCATAGGAAATATCCAGTACATACATATTATTGTTACTGTCATATCCACAAGTAATAATTACAGTTTTATCTTTACCATCTTTTGTAGCTAAATCCATTGTACTATATACAATAGTATTATCAATAGCTATTTTTTTACCATCATTTAATACTATATTTTTGGGTTTTCTAATTGGAACTTCTTGATGCTCTAAGGCATTAGTTAGTTTAAAATAGCTTACCTTGTCATCATATTCAATGTGAGAATAATATTTAAACATTTCTTTTTTAAAGAGTTTCTTTTCTTCAGCTTGAGGTAAACATAAATATTCTTGATAAAATAGATTATGAAGACCTTTTTTATAAAGTCCTCTTTTTATAGCTTGTATGGATCTAATCTTTGCAACTTTACCAGTAGCTTTGAATATTTCTTCTTTTTTCTTTATGGCATCTTCATCCGTGAGTGGAAATCTATCTTTCCATGCACTTGTACCATCATCTTTAATAATTGGTTGTATGAATTGCACCCACTCATCATCTTTTAAAATATTACTTAATAATGAATCTTCGTGTAGTATTGTCCCAATAAATCTAACTCTACCAAATATAGGGTCTAGTGCTGGTAAACAATCTCCCTCAAACCATTCTAGTAATTTTTCTCTATTAGATTTGCTGGTTATTGCGTATTGACCTCTTTTACTTTCAATATCATCAAATGTTTGTAATGTAGGTCTCATAAAATTAAATGACCCCCCTCTTGGGTCTTGACCAGCTCCTAATGCTTCAACATAACAAAAGAACTTACCATCAACAACAACTTCTATTTCAGTATCATTCCAAACAAGGTCTTTATCATCTGCTCTTGTTTTTCCTCTAAACTTTTTAATCTGAATATCATAACCTTTACGAATAGCATTTCGTATCATAGTTTTTACATCTTTTAAAAACTTTTTAGCTTTTTTTTCATTTACTGAAAATATTTGATGATAAGGTTCATGCTCATGCCATATAGAAGAGAAAGTATCCACTTTTGTTACAACTGTTGTTTTACCTGCACCTCTGAAAATTGCAGCAACTTTATACTTATCAGGACTCGCCAAAAAATTTAATAATCCTATATGTAATTTTGGTGTTTGATTTGTAAATATTTCAGGTGCTATATGTTTTGCAGTTTTTAATTTTAAAGTTGGTGTGGCTGACACTATTCTTCTATATCCAAGACAATATCATTGAATTCTTCCATTTGTTGTTCACTTGTCATTTTATCTCCACCACTTTCAGCAATTCTATCAAGTAGTTTATCTTCACGCCCACCAGTAAATGTAGCTATATCTTTAATGATTTTAATATCATCTCTTTTTATAATATTAGTGTTATCATAGTTATTTACTACTTGCTTAACAAATAATCCCATAATTTCATAACAATCATCTGTTAATTCATTATTTACTTGTAGTGCATCTAACTTTTTTTTAACTACTACATCTAAAGCTTTATGTTCTGTTGTTTTATCTTCATCATTAATAACTACTATTTGTATTTGAGCTTGTAGAATACCCTCAAAGTTAAATTTTTTTGACCATCTTTGTATTGCAGAATTTGAACCCTGCATTTGCTCTTCTTTTAGTTTTTCTTCAATCTCTTTAAAAGTAGCTGGTTTGTATTCATTCTCAATAGTTGCACTCTCACAATATATTTCTAATGCTCTAGCTTGTGGTGGTGTCATTTCCATTGATAGCCTTTTTCCCCATACAATTTATAATTACTAAGTATGTGATATGTTTTACCAATATTGGTACTATTTCCATAAGTCTCTTTAATATATTTGATAGCTTCCACTTGATAATCAAAATCTAGTATCTTTTTTGCTCCAGTTGGAGGTGTGATTATAAGTCTAGTTTTTAGTCCTATTGTCTGTCCATGTTTTGATGGATCTTTAGATTTGACTATCCCGTAATCTATTGTATGTATTTCTATATTGTCCATAATCTATCCTATATTTTTTTTTATCTTTTTTGTCTCACTTTTTTGATTGTCTCAATCTATGTCTTATTTTTTTAGTTCACTTTTGAGATACTGAAAAGCCCGATTTTTACTACTCTCTTTATTTGTTTGTCTTAATGTCTTATTGATTTTTAATAAACTAAAAGTAAAAAGCTAAGAATAAAAAAAGCAAGATTTAGAATATTAATTACTAACACAATGTATTGAGACACTAAGACAAAGAACTATACACCCTTTAAAAATGGCTGTTTCTGTGTCTTGAAAGTATATGAGACATTAAGACAAAGGTTAAGACGGGTGTTAAAAATATGATGATGATATTGTTGTAAAAAAGTGTGCAGTATTTGTGCAGTTTTTTAGTGTTTATGATTTTGTGCAGTTTTTTGTGCAGTTGGTTTTTACCGCCATTTTGTCGGCTTGACAAGATTTTAGGTAGATGTAAGCATTTGTGTATTAAAATCCGCTTAATAGATAAGAGACAAAGCCCGATTTTACTGGTGTTTATTCGATTATCAGGTGTATGAGTGCCAAAGAGTTCAAATCTCTCCTCGTCCGCCACTAATAACCCCTATAAACACTACCTTTATAACACATTGAAAATCAATCAAATACCCAACCTATGAGTTAAAACGGGTTTTTCTACGAGTACCGAGAATAATTTTTATCCGTACCCCTGAAAAACTGAATAATTAATTGTAAAACCTGACTTAATTAAGCATATCACGACAATCGCTAAGAATATTTTAATAAAAGTAGCTAAAATAAGTAAATTATGATATAATACTTAAATTAAAATAAAAGTATGGCGGGATAAGCTTAAATGAAAAAGATAAAGATAAATAGGGATACTATAGATGTTTTAGATATTCTTTTAAACTCAAAAGAATATTTAAACTTAAGTAAAATAATTAATATTTTAAAAAAGAATAGAACTTTTACGAGAAAATTACAAAGAATACTTAAAGAACTAGTGGATAATAAAAGAGCTATACAAGAAGGAGCTGCATCAGCTACTAAATATAGAGTAGAAAATGTTGAAAGATTTTATAGAAGATTTGATTTTATCTATGTACATAAAGGCAACAATGTTGCTGGTATAATATTTAGACTTGATGAAGTATTTGAATTTTATTACCTTAATCAATATATAGTAGATTTACTTCCAAATATTGCATCATTAGACATTTTAATAGAACCTTATAAATTTGAAGAATTACCTGCGGTTTTTGAAGAAAATATTCCTGAAGGAATTAATAGAGAGATTCTAGAGGTTAATTCTCAAACAGCAGATGAATTTACTATACTAACAACATTAAAGGATAATATAGGTGATTTGTATTTTTCTAAAACATTAGATGATATATCATATGAAGAATTATCAAAAGCACCATCATATTTAAATGTTCTTGATGATATGCTAGGAAGTAATCCTAGAATAAATATTTTAAATGATTTTAAAATAGATATAGATGAAATTAATCTATTTCCAGAAGGGCACGATTTAACAAAGTTATCACTAAAGCAAACTGATGGAATATCTGGATTTCAATATAAAAAACTTGTTAATATAGATTTTGATGAAAAAGTAATATACTCCAAAGAAGATGAGTCTCATAATTATATTCTAAAGCCTTATAGCAAATTAAAATCTAATAAAGACCTTGAGACTTATTTTCCTCACATATCATTAAATGAACATTTATTTATGTCATTTGCAAAAAATGAACTTGGATTTAGAGTTCCTTATACTGCAATTATTAAAACAGATGAGCAAGAATTTCACTATTTAATAAAAAGATTTGATCGCTATAAAGTACATAGGTATGCAAAAGCCACATTTGCTGTCTATATGGGACTAAGAAGTGAAAAAAAGTATGATACAACTAGTGAAAAATTATTTAGAAGAATTGCAAAAGAACTTATATCTCCAACAGAGAGAATGGAATTGTTAAAACACTATGCGTATAGTGTTATTATACAACATGAAGATATGCATACAAAAAATCTTAGTTTGATATTTGATAAAAAGAAAGTATTATTTTCTCCATTATATGATGTAGCTTGTACAGGTTTTTATAGTACTACTAAAAAATATGATTCACATCTTAAAATTAATGGTAAGCAAAAAAACATAAGACCAAATGATTTTAAGGGATTATGTGAAATATTGAATATTAAACATTTAGATTTTAAAAAAGTTGCCAATGATATTGCACTAAAGTATGCAAATATATTACCTGAATATATAAATGAAATTAGAGAATTAGGACATATTCCTTTTTATAAAATGAAATTAATGCAAAAAGTTGGAGGAATACCAGAATGGAAAGCCGCAAAAGAGCCAATTGAATTTGCGGATGTTTTAGAAAAGTTTCATAACAAAAGAGTTGAAGAATTAAAACTTCTTTGTTGGATGTAATATTTATTTGATTATATAATTCCGTAAGTAAAACTATTAAAATGTAGGACAATTGTCCTACATTTTATGTTATGAGTCGGTTGTGAGCGAATTAGTTAGTTTCTATCTCCCTTAGTTAAAAGGATTATGATTTAAATTAAAGATTTCAAATCTCTCCTCATCCGCCACTTCAATCACTTTAGACAAACAAAAAAATTATTGTGCCATTTTATACTTTTTGTACCACTTTTCTAAACTGCAATTTTTAACAAATAAGACTATTAAGATATATAATCATATCATTTATGAGATGATTAACTTGACTATTCGTATCATATTAGTTAAAATAGCATCATATGAAAAATAATACAATAAAACAACAATGGATATGGCAATATAATGAGTATCCAAATTTTACTTATGATAGAGAAGTACTAGATCCTCTTATTCAAAAGATTACTTTAGAGCAAGGAAAACTAATAGCCTTCCTAAGTGTAATGGATAATCATAATATTAAACAAACTCAACTTAGAGCAATGGAAAATGAGATTATTTCAAGTTGTGCTATTGAAGGTGAAATACTAAATAGAGATAGTGTGAGATCTTCTATAAAGAAGAAACTAGGACTTGAATCAGATACTAACTATCAAAACAAAATAAAAGAAGATAACTATGTAGATATATTAATAGATTCTAATACAAATTATGAAGAGGGTTTATCTCTAAAAAAAATATTTGGTTGGCATCATGCAATGTTTGAAAAAGGATATAGCAACTTTAGTAAAATAAATGTAGCTACATTTAGAGATGAAGGTGAGATGCAAATAGTATCAAGTAGTATGAAGAAAGAAAAAGTTTACTATGAAGCACCACCAAGAGAGATATTAGAAAGTGAGATGGATAATTTTATAAATTGGTACAATGAAACTCCAGCTACTCTTCTAAAAGCAGCTATTACTCATTTATGGTTTGTAATTATTCATCCACTTGATGATGGTAATGGAAGAATTACCAGAGCAATAACTGATATGGTATTGTCTCAAATAGAAAACTCAAAAGTATCTAAACTATATACTATGTCACAAAGTATCAATGATGATAGAAAAGGTTATTATAATGCTTTAGAACAAACTACAGGCTATATAAAAAAAGATAACCCATTAGATATAACTATTTGGTGTGAATGGTTTTTTAATACTCTTTATATATCACTTATTGAAGCTCACAAGTCATTAAACTATATTGTAGATAAGACAAAGTTTTGGGATAAACATCAAGATGATAATTTAAATGCAAGACAAACAAAAGTTATAAATAAGATTTTAGATATGGGTAGTGAAAACTTTGATGGTGGACTTAGTAAAAAAAAATATATTAAAATAGCTGATACAACTCCTGCTACTGCATCAAGAGATATAGTAGAATTATTAGAAAAAAAATGTATTAAACAAATTGAAGGTAGTAAGGGTAGAAATATTAGATATATTGTAAAAATATAGATTTAATTTATTGTCATAATTCCACTAATAAAAAGATGAAAAAAAGTGGCACAACTGTGCCATTATAGTTCGTCGCTAGTCGGTTGCTAACGAACTAATAATTATAAATCCCTTTATTTAAGGGCTTTTTGAACTATAATAAAGCATTCAAATCTCTCCTCGTCCGCCACTTATACCCCTTAAATACTAGCTTTATAAGACTTCAAAAACAGACTGTACAAGTTTTGTACAAAATTTCATCATTAAGACACATTTGTTTAATTTAATTGATTATTCTGAATCTACTGTATTTTATCCTTAAATATTTTAAAATAAATATTTCTAAATTTCTTAAAACTGTGACGCTAACTGTGACGCATACAAAATATAATATAAATATAAATATGATAACTAAGGATAACATATCAAATATTTATATACAAATCAAGGTAAACTATTTGCAGAATTAAAATATAGTAACGAACTTTTTTCAAACTATTCAAAACATTCACATTGTGTGTTAGGTATAGCTGTTATTGAGTCAGGTACTATAAATATAGAGTTTAATACATCTACATTAGAAGTACTTAAAAAAAATAAACTTGCTATATTTAATCCAAAGATAGTGCATTGCTCTAAAAATACTAGAGAAAAGGCTTTAGGTTATTCTATACTTTACTTAAGCACAGAATGGTGTCAATCTATCCAAAAAAAGATATTTGGAAAAGATTCTGAATTTATTAACATTAATGCAAATATTCTAAATGAACAAAAATTATATAATAAATTTATTATCCTTTTTAAACAAATTATGAATGATAATACATCAAAAAATTATGAAAATAGCTTATCTGAATTTATAACTGATATATTTAAACAATATTGTGATGTTAATCGCACAGTAAATATTAAAGAACAACAATACAATCAGCTCGCAAATAATATAGAGAAATATATTACAAATAATTTAGATCAAGATATATCTTTAGAAGATTTATCTTCATACACAGGATATAATGGTACATATTTAATTAGGGTATTTAAAAAACAATTTGGATTTACCCCTAGAGCATTGATTATAAATCAAAAAATCAATAAAGCAAAAAAAATGCTATTAGAAAATAAACATCTAAATTTAATTGATATTGCATGTGAAGTAGGCTTTTATGATCAAAGTCATTTTATCAAATCATTTAAAAGAGTCTTTGCTGTAAGCCCAGGTGTTTATAAAAAATCGTTATTGTAATTATTTATAGTTACTTTTTATATGCATTACCACTCAGAAGAGTGGTAACGAGTTAAAATATTTAACTATTTCTGATACTAATATTACTAATACTTTTTTAAATATTCAGTCCATGTATTAGGATACAACTTTTGTATTTGTTGTAATTTTCTTTTACTAGGCTTAGTCTTACTATAATCAATTCCTTGTTTTTTTAAATGTTCAACTATCTCCATCTTTTTTTTATGTTCTTCTGAACCAAGTTTTACAAGCCAATTACGTAAATAACTTATCGGATAATCCACTTTCATGCTAATTCCCGGAATATTTTTTAGGCTTTTAGGTATGATAGGATAGGAGAAATTTGCATTTCTTGTTACTATTAAATAATATGCAATATCAATTTGCTTACGTAAAGAAGCGGCTGCTGCTGTTGTTGTGCCATCAATATTTTTAGCATTAATGTCTGCTCCATATTCTACGAGTAGTTTTACTTTTTTTAGACTTCTTGTAGCTGCTTTTATTAAAGGCGTTGTGCCGCATATTATAGTAGATGAAATTCCATTTATTTTAGGTTTACAATATGCTGCTATATTTGGATCAGCTCCATATTTTAAAAGCAGTTTAGTTATATTGATATTTCTATCAAAATCATAATCTTTATTTGTTGAAACAGAAATTGATTCAAATAAAGCTGTATTATTATAATCAGCAATTATGTTTGGATCTGCACCATGTTCTAAAAGTACCTTAACACTTTCTTCATATTCCCTTTGAACTGCCCATATAAGTGGAGTAATTTTATTAGATAACTTCTGACTATTTACAAGCTTTAGATTTTTATCTAAAATATTTTTTATATTATTTAAATTATGTCCAGCGATAGCTTTAAGTAGTTCTAGTTCAGTTGTTCCTTTTAAAATTTGCTTTTCCTCAGCAAGAGCATTCATATCTTTGATATAAAATACTCCCAACAACATAATAGCAATAACCAGAATAAGTAATTTTTTCATTTTATTGTCCAATCATCTCTTTTATAACATTATCTATTTTACTTCTTTAAAATATTCTGGATCCATTATAATATATTTGCCATCTTTGCTAAAAATACTTAAACTTGAACGCATTTTTATTGATATATTTTTTTTATAAAAATCTATTTTATCTGTATCCAACAAAGTATAAATTCCATCTTTGTTTGGAGGTGGTAACTGCAATCCTGTTTTTATTGGTAAATTATTCCTTATTAATTCATTTTTATCTATACTTATAAATATAGAATAATCATTCAACAATAAATCATCATAATCTAAAATCTTTTTAATAGTAAAAATAGTATTAGGTTTTAATAGTTTGTTCCACAAAACATATCTTCCACTATATCCAGGAAGAGATGTTATTGTATAAGAGTATATTGCATTTTTTTTATTCGAATTTTTACTATAAAGTAAATTTGCCATTATTCGCAATGGTTTTATAATTTTAAATTGTTTACCAATAATTTTAGAATAACGTTCATTTTTACTATCATCTTTGTATTTTACAACACATCCATTAAATAAAATTATTATAAATATTAAAAATACATATTTCATAAATTAATCCTTTGAATGATTATGTTCAAATGATAAGTCATAATCAGTTCCAAACATATTATTTATACCATCTACTACACTATTTACAGTCTCAACTTTTATAGCCATTGTATAAGCCATTGACATTGTTGGAACATTTGCTAATGCATCTGGTACTCCCATTGCTGTCAAACTATCTACTAATGGATCGTGTATTGTTCCCATAGTGTGCATCCCTGGTATATAATCTTCTAAAAATCCTGTTATTAATCCACCTGGTTCAAAATATTTTATCGTATCCCTACCAACAACATAATCATGATTTTTAGGTCTAAACCAAGTTGCTGTTTGTTCAACACCAGATAACCCCTGACTATAATCAGTATCAGGAACTTTCATATACCCAAGGTCTGATGGATTATAATGTGACATAGTTTTTGTAAGTTGTGAAGTTGTCCCAAACGCATCCAAATACTTCAATGGATTATTCTTAACATAAGCATATAAATTCATACCATCTACATAACCTTTTGGGTCTTTAGATATAAATCTTCCTAATGTAGCAGAGTACATTCTATTTCTATAGTAATAAAGACCTGATTCAGTATCGTATCTTCTGCCTGTAAAAGTGATAGTGTTATTTACATTAGAGTTGAAGATGACACCTCCATTTTGGTCTTTCATTGTCATTATACCAAATGAGTTATAAGAGTAACTCTCTACTATATTACCTGAACTATTTGTTACAGCTTGGATAGAGTATTGTCTATCTTTTACATAGTAGTAAGTATTGTTATTATATGTATATGCTATTGGGTCATCTATATAACTTGCATAGATATAAGAGTTTGTTAATGTATCATTTTCATACTCTTGTATCACTTGATTATTGTTATAAATATACTCTGTTGTGATGTTATCTAAAGTTTTACTTACTCTTCTGTTTTGTGCATCATAGGTATATGTAGCTATTGTTATATTATCTTTTTTTAACTCTACTAATCTATTGTTATAGTCATATATGAACTCTTTGTCTTTATAGATTTTTACATTTCCATTTACATCATATTCTATATTACTGTCTGTTATAGATGTGTATTCATTATCTTCATTTACAACTCTGGTTTCATTGATATTGTTTTGTGTAGTGAATATTTGGTTTCCTACTTTATCATAGTTATAGATATGATTATTTGAAAGATCATTTATCAATCTATCTTGTAAATCATATTCATACTCTTTTATGATATTGTTATTTGATAAAGTCATATCTTCTCGTATGATATTTGAGTTTAGGTCATACTTTGTTGTTTGAGAGAAGATGTTATTTGAATATATTCTATTAACTTCTCTTGCTCTTTTATCATAATCTATATCTAGTGTTATCCCATTTGCTTTTTGTATTTGTGTTAATCTTTTATCTTTATTGTAAGTGAAGTTAGCTATCTCATTATTGTTTACACTTACTTTTTCTAAAAGGTTTAGATTATTGTATTGGTTTGTTACTTCAAATGAATTGGGATTTAAAGAAGTAAGGTTTGAGTTATTATCATAAGTTTTATTAACTATTTTACCATTTTGAGTAGATTTAGTTATATTGTTTAACTCATCATAACTATATTCAACTATATTGGTTTTTCTATTTTGATTATAGTCTATTGATTGAGTTAGTCTTGATAATTTGTCATAAGCTGAGAAGATGTATTTACTCATATTTTAATTATTCTTTTTATTTATATTTTCTTATGTATCCCAAGTTTGAAACTTGGAGACGAGGGAATTAGGTATTTTGTCTGTAGAACTTTTTTTCTACTGCAATAATATAATAAATCAACATTGGAATACCTAATCCAAATAAAATTGAATATAGTATTTTATAAAATATATGTAAATTTGATTTTTTCCATAAATGAAAAAAACAATAAAAAATAAAATATACAGCAATTATATTTACAATAAATGCAATTAATATAGAAATAGTACTAAATAATCCTTCACTTGATGATATATTGAACTCTTCTACAATTTTGTATCCAAATAATAAAAATGTTATATTTGCCACATTAAAAAACACCAATATAACAAACCCTAAACGCAAAAACATAGTCTTATTTAAAAATTTCATCTAAATGTACCTCCCCTTTTAATTTTACGGTTTGTGATGTAGGTGGATATGTTAAGTTAATACCAATAGAAAAAGTACTTGCATCTTCTAGAGTAAAGGCATTGTCATTATAACTCCATTTTGGTTTAATATTGTAATTTCTATCTATATTTAAATTGAATTGATTTCCAAGTATTCCAATTTTAAACTCTGCCGATGATTCATGAAAATCCTTTAAACCATTACTAGTCAATTCTTTACCACTAATATCATTAAAAGAAACCCCTATATTAACTAAACTAGAAGCTTTAAATTCAATACCATAACCTGTACCTGCTCCATATTGAGAGCCTTTAAAAACATTATTAAATTTCTCTGTAGCACCATCAACAAAACCACCAACATCAGTAAACTCCTGACTATAATCAGCCCCAGGAACAGTAACATACCCATAATCCTCAGGATTAAGATGTGACATAGTATTAGCAAGTTGAGCCGTAGTCCCCATAGCATCCAAATACTTCAAAGGATTATTCTTAACATAAGCATAAAGATTAAGACCGTCTACATAACCTTTTGGGTCTTTAGATATAAATCTAGCTAGTGTTGGAGAATACATTCTGTTTCTATAATAGTAAAGTTCTGATTCACTATCATATCTTCTTCCTGTAAAAGTTATAGTATTGCTTACATTTGACTTGAAGATGACACCTCCACTTTGGTCTTTCATTGTCATTATACCAAATGAATTGTAAGAGTAGCTTTCTACTATCTCTCCGTTTTGGTCAGTGATAGCTTGAATAGAATATTGTCTATCTTTTACATAAAAATATGTTTTATTGTTAAAAGTATATGCTATTGGGTCATCTATATAACTTGCATAAATATAAGAGTTAGTTAAAGTATCATTTTCATACTCTTGTATCACTTGGTTATTGTTATAGATATACTCTGTTGTGATGTTATCTACAGTTTTACTTACTCTTCTATTTTGTGCATCATAAGTATATGTAGCTATTGTTATATTATCTTTTTTTAACTCTACTAATCTATTGTTATAGTCATATATGAACTCTTTGTCTTTATAGATTTTTACATTTCCATTTACATCATATTCTATATTACTGTCTGTTATAGATGTATATTCATTATCTAAGTTTACATCTCTATATTCAGGAGTATTATTTTGTGTGGTAAATATTTGATTTCCAACTTTATCGTATTGAAAGCTATGGTCTTTATAGATATCTTTTAAAAGTCTATCTTGTTTATCATAGGTGTATTCTTTTATGATTTCATTGTTATTTTTAGAAATTATCTCTTTTACGATATTTGAGTTTTCATCATAAGAGGTTTCTTGCGAGTATAGAGTACCTGTTTTTGTGTATTCTCTTTTTATCTCTCTATTTCTGTTATCTATAGAAATAGTGTTTATTATACCGTTGTTATACTCTATAGAGTTTATTTTATTATCATTGTCATAACTCATTGTTGCATAGTTTTCTATTTGTGTGAGTTTGTTTGATTTATCATAACTATTTGTTTGTATAATATTGTTATCTACTTTTAGATTTAAAAGATTTGAATTATTGTCATACTCTTTATCTACTACTTTACCATTTTGAGTAGATTTAGTTATGTTGTTTAGATTATCATAAGTATATAAAACTGTATTAGTTTTTTGGTTTTGATTATAGTCTTTTGATTGAGTTAATCTTGATAGGTTATCATAACTAAATTCTTGTTCTATCTGATTGTTAGCTATGGTTTTTATTTTTCTGTTTAGATTATCATAACTATACTCTACTATGGTACCATCTTCTTTTATCTCTTTTATGAGATTTGAGTTTTTATCGTAGAAGAACTTTTTAAAAGTATTATCACCATTTATTTTTTTTGTTTTTTGATTAAGGGTGTTGTATTCATAATATACTTCTGCACCTTTTGCATTGGTTTGTGAAATTAGGTTTGAGTTATTGTCGTACTTATACTTTGTGATTGCTTCGTCCTGAGTATCTTTAGATTCAGTTTTTTGTATGATTCTATTTAAAGAATCATATTCATAACTTGTAATTACACCATTGAAACTCATACTATCTTTTACTTTGCCGTTTTTATGATAGGTTATCTCTTTTACTGCATTACCTTCTGTATATTTTACTTTTTGATTAAGTTCATTATATTGGAATTGTTTTACTTTTCCTTGGGGTGATGTCTGACTTAGAAGATTGTTGTTATTGTCATAAACATATTTATAGATATTTCCTTTTGCGTTTTGTTTTTGGATCAGGTTTTTGTTTTCATCATATTTAAAATATGTGATATTACCTTTGGGGTCGGTTTGTTCTATTAGGTTATTTTCATCATCATATCTATTTGAGCTGCTAATGTTATCTATAGTTGTTTTTACAAGATTGTTTAGTTTATCATATTGGTATGTGGTTGTTATATCCTCTTTGATTTGAGATAATTTATTTCCTATGTTGTCATAGATATATGAAGTTATTACTTCTTCTTGTAATCCTAATGCTTGAGTTACTTTTACTAGATTTGAAAAATTGTTATATTCTAGCTTTGTGATGATACCTTTTGCATCTATGGTTTGTATAGGACGAGATAGTTTATCATATACTTTTTTTGTAATATCTCCTTTTGCATTTGTTGATGATATCTTTTCATTATGTACTGAATATGCAAATATCGTTTGGTTTTCATTTGCATCTGTAATTGATATCACTCTATTTAACTTGTCATAAGCATATGATTGAATTAGCTCTTCATTTTCCAGTAGGTTTGTTTTTCTTATCATATTTTTATTTTTATCATAAGAGTATAAAGTTGTACTATTTGCTGCATCTGTTTGAGATATGATATTTCCTGCCTCATCATAGCTGTATGTTGTTTTATTATTTTGTGCATCTATTATTCCCTTTTTTGTGTCTGGCACCATTTTTTAATTTAATTGGTATACTGTCCCCGGATTTTCTCGCCATGTGCAATACCCACACCTAATTTGTATTTTATTTTACTTCTTCAAAATATTCAGGATCCATTATTATATACTTACCATCTTTACTTAAAATAGTTAAACTTGAACGTATTTGTATTGATGCATTTTTTTTATAAAAATCTATTTTATCTGTATCAAACGAAGTATAAATACCATTTTTATCTGGAGGAGGTAACTGCAATCCTGTTTTTATTGGTAAATCGTTTCTTATTAATTCATTGTTATCTATATTAATAAATATAGAATAATCATCTAGTAGCAAATCATCGTAATCTAAAATCTTTTTAATAGTAAAAATAGTATTAGATTTTAATAGTTTACCCCAAGATACATATCTTCCAGCATATCCAGGAGGAGGTGTTATTGTATAGGAGTATATTGCATTTTTTTTATTTGAATTCTTACTATAAAGTAAATTTGCCATTATTGGTAATGGTTTTATAATTTTAAATTGTTTATCAATAATTTTAGAATAACGTTCATTTTTACTATCATCTTTATATTTTACAACACATCCACTAGATAAAATTATTATAAATATTAAAAATACATATTTCATAAATTAATCCTTTGGATGATTGTGGTCAAATGATAAATCATAATCAGTTCCAAATATACTATTTATACCATCTACTATACTATTTACAGTCTCAACCTTGATAGCCGTTGTATAAGCCGTTGACATTGTTGGAATATTTGCTAATATATCTGGCACTCCCATTGCTGTCAAACTATCTACTAATGGATCATGTATTGTTCCCATAGTGTGCATTCCTGGCATATAATCTTCTAAAAATCCTGTTATTAAGTCACCTGGTCTAAAACCTTTTATCGTATCCCTACCAACAACATATTTATGATCATCAGGTCTAAGCCAAGTTGCTGTTGATAACTTCTGGCTATAATCAGCCCCAGGAACTTCCATATATCCATTATAACTTGAATCATTTATATTAAAATTTTGTTCAAATACATTTTGTCTTTGATAAGCCGTAGTCCCCATAGCATCCAAATACTTCAAAGGATTATTCTTAACATAAGCATATAAATTCATACCATCTACATAACCTTTTGGGTCTTTAGATATAAATCTAGCTAGTGTTGGAGAGTACATTCTATTTCTATAGTAATAAAGACCTGATTCAGTATCATATCTTCTACCTGTAAAAGTGATAGTATTATTTACATTAGAGTTGAAGATGATACCTCCGCTTTGGTCTTTCATTGTCATTATACCAAATGAATTATAAGAATATGACTCTACTATTTGACCTGAACTATCTGTTATAGCTTGTATAGAATATTGTCTATCTTTTATATAGTAATATATTTGGTTGTTAAAAGTATATGCTATTGGGTCATCTATATAACTTGCATATATGTAAGAGTTAGTTAAAGTATCATTTTCATACTCTTGTATTACTTGATTGTTGTTATAGATATACTCTGTTGTGATGTTATCTACAGTTTTACTTACTCTTCTATTTTGTGCATCATAAGTATATGTAGCTATTGTTATATTATCTTTTTTTAACTCTACTAATCTATTTAGATAATCATATATGAACTCTTTGTCTTTGTAGATTTTTACATTTCCATTTACATCATATTCTATATTACTGTCTGTTATAGATGTGTATTCATTATCTTCATTTACTTCTCTATTCTCATCAATACCGTTTTGAGTAGTGAATATTTGGTTTCCTACTTTATCATAGCTATAGATATGATTATTAGATATATCATTGATTAGTCTATCTTGACTATCATATTCATAATCTTTTATGATTGTTTGGTTTGAGATAGTTATGCTTTCTTCTATGATATTTGAGTTTAGGTCATATGCTGTATCTTGTGTAAAGATACCGTTTGAATATGTTCTTTTACTCTCTCTTGATCTTTGGTCAAGCTCTATATCTAAAGTTATTCCATTTGCTTTATTTACTTGTGTTAATCTTTTATCTTTACTGTAAGTAAAGTTGGCTATTTCATTTACATCCAAAGATACTTTACTTAAAGAATTTAAACTGTCGTACTCATTATTCACTTCAAAACTATCAGCTGTAATCTTTGTCAGATTTGAGTTGGCATCGTACTGCTTGTTGACGATTTTTCCGTTTTGAGTAGATGTTACGATATTGTTTTGTTCATCATAACTATACCCTACAATATTTGTTTGTCTGTTTTGATTATGGTCTATTGCTTGTGTTAATCTTGAAAGATCATCATAAGTATACTCTTGCTCTACATTACCATCTACACTTACAGTTTTCAATCTATTTAACTCATCATAACTATTTACTATGTTTGTATTATCTTCTTTTGTT
>JAGLOP010000007.1 GCA_023138835.1 Arcobacteraceae bacterium | reverse complement strand
TTTGTTTTAAAAGGTCCACATCAAGATGGGTATAAAAATGAAAAAAATGGTTTACTTATAGATAAAAACCATCAAATAGTTTACAAGTCCGGATATAAAGATGTAAGTGAATTTGATGGTTTGTTTTTTAGCGATGATGAACTATGGTTTGTTGAAAGTACAATTGTAAAAATAACTACAAGTTTAAAAAAACGGCTTAAAAAGAAAAAAGCTTTATTGGAACTTATTTTCCCGGATTTAACTATTAGAGCATTGATTATATTAAGTGCCGGTGTAATAGGTGCTAGTAGTTTCCCCTCATATTGTACAGTTTGGGTAACAAAACAACTTGAAGATACTGAACTAATCTCACAATTAATTGATATTCAAAACCAAGGTGAAAAACCTTTTACTGAAATAGAGGCAAAAAAATTAATACATACAAAAGATATTAAAATATTTATATTTAAATATTTTGAAACTTTATCTTGGATTTTACGAAAAACTAGAGAAAAAAAAGATAATGTAATAGATTTTGATTTCTTAAGACTAGAAAAACTAAGTCAGTATTTTGATATATTTTCAAAACTTTATATTGGTTTTATAGATGCTAATGAATTTAAAAATATATATTCTACTTTCAATATAGACAATGTTGATGAAGATAAAATTATTGTAACAATTGAAAAAACTAAGACAGGATTT
The DNA here is from genome assembly GCA_023138835.1 of Arcobacteraceae bacterium. Classification (GTDB taxonomy): domain Bacteria; phylum Campylobacterota; class Campylobacteria; order Campylobacterales; family Arcobacteraceae; genus CAJXII01. The sequence goes on along the minus strand of JAGLOP010000007.1, from coordinate 117,891 downwards.
TTACTGGTATATTATGCAAAACTGATTAAAGGTAAATTAAAAAAGATTGAAGTTTTAGAAGATAATATGCTGAAAATCAGTGATAAAGATCCAAAAGGTTTTACAGCTTCTGAGACAAAATTTATGAAGTATATTTGGAAACCTTATTATAGATTAACAAAAGAAGATATTTTAAATATTAATAATACTAAAGCAAAATCTGTTAAAAAAGAATCTGTTAAAAAAGAAATATACATATTATCAGATAAAAAAATCAATCATGTATCAAATCTTCCAACTTTTCAAATAAATTTTTTACCTACACAAGTAGATATAAGTAAGTATGATGCTTTGATATTTACTTCTAAGAATGGAGTCTTCTCATTAGATTCTTTTAATGATCAATGGAAAGAAATCCCTAGTTTTGCAATTTCATATAAAACAGCACAATGTATTGAAAAAAACGGTGGTAAGCTGGAGTATATAGGTCAAAATGGACATGGAAATAAGTTTGCGCAAGAGTTGATACCTTTATTAAAAGATAAAAAAGTTTTATATATCAAGCCAAAAGAGGTTGTATCAAAGCTGACTGATATTTTAAAAAAGGATGATATTATTTGTGATGAGTTAATCACTTATGAAACTGTATGTAAAACTTATGGAAAAGATGATAAACCGCCTAAAAATTCCATTATAGTATTATCTTCCCCCTCAACTTTAAAATGTTTTTTAGAAACTTTTGGATGGGATGAAAGCTATTTGGCGATTGCAATTGGTAAAACAACATCTAAATTTATTCCAGAGTATATAAATTATAAAATATCAAAACACACATCTTTAGAATCTTGCATTAAATTAGCAAAAACCTTCCAATAATCAATAGTCAATAGCTATATATATTCTCTAGTTTTCAGGAAACTCACAAGCTCGTTTCGATAAAATATGGTATCCTAAGTGGTACGGGATTTCCATTATTTTGAGGGTCCGATACTGTTTTTATGTGAGTAATCGTAATATGATGGTGTGTAACGCTCATCACGAAGTGTTCCTAAAGTTATATTCTTACATACAGCAATTGGCTTTTAGGGCCAACCTATGGTTAACGGCTGCTTGGGTGACTTAGTAGTGTTAATGGTACTTCTAGAGTATCTAGTCTGTAAAGACCAAGTGGTCTAAATATATTGGATTTGTTAATCCTATGTTCACAATTCAACAAAGTAATAATAGATATTTTCAAAAAAGATGTAAAATAAAATTTATATTTTGATATAATGCCATATGAAAAATGAAGATGTAAAAAAAGCAATATATGATGAAATACTAAAAACTGAAAACTCTATAAAAAGTTTGGAAGAACAAAATAAACCAATTGCACCAGATGTATCATTGGGAAGACTTACAAGAATGGATGCCATTAATAATAAAAGTGTTATTGAAGCATCATTAAATCAAGTAAAATTAAGATTAAATAGTTTGAATAATGCATTAACAAAAATAGATAGTGATGATTTTGGATTATGTATAGGTTGTGGAGAAAAAATACCAATAGCTAGATTTTTAATTAGACCTGAAAGTGTTTATTGTGTTGAATGTGCAAGTTAAAATATAAGTTCTGCAAAAGATATAATTTAAAATGAAAACTATATTAGGATTAGTTATTATAGCTTTTGGAATTTTTCTTGAGGTGGTATGGCTTGGTGTTTGTTTTGGAACTGTTATCATTGGTATATTGCTTTTAATATTTGCACCATCTATTCTATTTTTTCCTTTTAATTTTTTTCTAGCTATTGGTCTTACAGTAATGAGAGGTGTACAATACAAATCATCTGGATTTCAATATAAAGAGTATTCAGGACAATATAATAGTTATGTAAAACCAGAAAATAATTTAGATAAATATTATGAAATACTTGAATCGAATAAGGCAGATAATTTTGAAACTATAAAAAAAAGATATAGAACATTGATGAAAGAATATCATTATGATTCTATTGTTAGTAAAAATTTACCAGAAGATATGATTAAGTTTGCAGAACAAAAGACAAAAAGTCTAAATGAAGCTTATTCTGCAATAAAAAAAGCTAGAGATAAGTAATTTTAGTGAAAGATATATACAATAAATTTAAACAACTACTAAATAAACAACCAAATAGAGTAAGACTTTATTTTGCAACTATATTCTTATCAATAACCGCATATCAAGTTAGAGATATTTTAGTAGAAAATAGTATTTCATTTTTATGGTTATTACTAATAGCTCCAATAGTTATATATTATTTTGTTAAATTCTTATTTAATAAAAAGAACAAATTAGATGAATAAAATAAAACACTATCTAAAGGAAATACTCTCCTTTGTTATACTTATAGTTGTTCTGTCTAATATAATTAGTTACTACAAAGCATTAGATATAAGTAAAGATAAATTAGATATTAAAAATGTTTCTTTAAATAATAAGCCTATACTAATTCACTTTTGGGCTACTTGGTGTCCTACTTGTAAAGTTGAAGCTTTAAATATACAAACATTATCACAAAGTCATAATGTTCTAACAATTGCAGTTAACTCTGGTAATGATATTAAAATAAAAAAATATTTAGATGATAATAATTTAGATTTTAAAGTTATCAATGACCACAATAGTTTTTACGCAAAGAAATTTAATATATCAGTTTTTCCAACAACTTTAATATATGATAAGAATAAGAATCTTGTTTTTAGTGAAGTAGGATATACATCTACAATTGGATTATTACTTCGTATGTTGTGGGCTAGCTTATAAAATGATTAAATTATTTATATCCATATTTAGTATGAAAAAGATATTGTTAATGTTGATTTTGAATGGATTTTTACTTGCTGATGTAGTTTATACAAAAGAAAATACAGTGTATGATAAATCAGGTATATTACTTGATAGCACAACCAAAAAACCTATAGATGGTGTTTTGAAACTGTATTATAGATCAAGAGCATTTTTTGACTCTGAAAAGTTAAAATCTGAAATAACATATAAAGATGGTATGCCTGTAAAAGGGAGAAGTTACTACAAGTCTGGTAAAGTAGAATCAGAAATAAAATATAAAGATAGTAGTATAACGAAAAGTGAAATTTATTATGGATCTGGTGAACTAAAATCTAAAGTAATATATAAAAATGGAAATCGTACAAAAAAAAGAGGTTACTATAAATCTGGTAAATTAAAGTTTGAAATAAGATATAAAAAGAGTATACCTGTAAAAGGCAGAAGTTATTATGAATCAGGTGCACTAAAATCTAAAACAATATATAAGAATGGTGAATATATAGAAAAAAGAACTTTTTATATTTCAGGTGTGCTGGAACAAGTGGTGAAATATAAAGATTCTATAGCAGTAAGAGGATTTAAATATACTAAAAAAGGAAAAAGTATAAAACTTACTGACGAACATCTAAGTATTATCAATAAAGATTTTAAATTTTGGAAGCCTAGAAGTAGTCTTTTTTAAAATTTGATATAATACAATTATGAAAGTACTTAAACGATACATCATAATCACTTAATAGATTTATATATGTTAGCTTGTACAGGTAAAAAACATCAAAAAGATAAAGAGTGTATTATATTATCGAAAGAAATTGAAGTTACATATTTACGAATAAATACTGATTATAAATTTATTAATTTTTATCTAGAATATATCAATTGGGAAATAAATAATATCCCATAACTTGTATCAAAATTACTACTATAAACTTTACAATAAATGATAATTTCTTTATCTTATGTCTAAATAAAATCATAGCAACTAAAGAACCAATACTACCACCTAGAAGAGCCAAAAGCAATAAATTGAACTCTGACACCCTTGATAGTTTTTTAGCTGTTCTGATGGCTTGTATCTTATCAAATCCATATATCAAAAATGTTGATATATTTACAAATAGCAAGTGCAGTTCAAAATAAGTTAGAGTAAAATTTATATTAATCATGTCTCTTCATACATTTTAATATCTCATAAGTTTTACTTTTACAGCCGTAACCTCTATTGCATCATGTTCATTTGAACTATTTGTTTCAAAGTCTAGTATTATCACTTGAATTGTACTTTTTTAGATTCTTTACTTTTATCCAATTGATATATTGTAGTTAATATTATAAATAAAACAACTGTAGTGATTGCGATTACTTCTAACACTTTATATCCTTTTTTAAATTATTGAAATAATATCATATCTTTTGTATTAATTACTAAAACATTACAAATTGACATGCTTTATGGATTTAGTAACTAATTTAGGTACAATTATATTATAATTTTACATTTAGACTTAGATTGTTTCTTTGCTGTTGCTCATATGATTAATAATCTTCTTCATAAATTTTAAAATTATTTTCTTTTTTAACTTACTTGACATTTGTATATTGTATAATTGTATAAAGTTTATCAAAAGTTGCTTAGATGATGAAATAATACTCATCTTTATTATGGTTACATCTATAACTTTGACAATAATTTAAATAGGTGGTTGAATGTTTTTTAAGTTAATTATTTTAACGTTAGTATTTTATTCTTTCAGTATTTCCTTACAGGCTTCTGAATCCATAGTTACTATTCCGTCAGATAAAAAATATAATGGAGGTTATCTAATATATGAAAACTAAAATAGTCACATTACTTATAGTGTTGTTCATTATTGTAAATATCACTATTTATTTTATTACTGAAATGAATAACACTCAAAGAATAAAACTAGATTTAGAAAGGCGACTTAATACTCTTGAAACACATTATAAGATATCTAAAAAGCAACATAAAATGTTAGCTGATATATCTTATAAATTTACTATTAACGATAAAAATATTATTCAAATTTTATCAAAAGCTCAAAATGCCACAAAAGAAGAAAGGGCAGTTTTAAGAAAACAACTTAGTAATATATTAAAAGTCCAATTTGAAAGAATGAAAATTAAAGGAATGAAAATATTTCAATTTGTACTACCTGACAATACCTCATTTTTGCGTATGCACAAACAAGATAAATATGGAGACAATATAGCAGATATTAGATATTCATTTAAATATGTAAATGAAACTAAAAAACCAATTGATGGATTTGAGCAAGGTAAAATATCACATGCATTTAGATATGTTTATCCAATATTTAACAAAAAAGATATTTACTTAGGGTCTGTTGAGTTATCATATAAGAGTGATTATTTTGAAGATAGTTTATATGAAATAAATAATATTAACACACATTTTTTAGTTGATAAAAAAATATTTGATGCTAATATATGGGATAGAGATAGTGTGAAATCTAATTATACTCAAAGTGCAGAACATGAAGATTATGCATTATCAATAGGAAAGCGGCAAACAAAAGAAAAATGTATTATAAATAACTATGATAAGCTTAAAGATATCAAAGATCAAATTTATATAAAAATAAAAGAAGGTGAAAAGTTTGCTATATATAATTATTATAATAATCATGTAAATACATTCTCTTTTTATCCAGTCAAAAATATAAAAGAGAAAAAAACTGTAGCTTGGTTTGTAACTTATGAAAATAGTGAGTTTATTAAAACAACTATAAATGGCGGAATTATTATTAGAATAATATCATTTTTAGTTTCTATAATTTTATTTTATTTTATTTATAAAGTTTTACATCAAAAAGAGATGTTAAATGAAATAAATTTATCTCTTGAAGAGAAAGTACATGAGCAGACTTTGAGCCTTTATACAAGATTATATTACGATGATTTGACAGGGTTGCCAAAAAGAAATAAATTTATGGAAGATCTGCAAATGCATGAAAAATCTAATATTCTTTTTATAAATATTCAAGAGTTTAAAAATGTAAATAGTGTTTATGGAAATAGTATAGGGGATATTGTATTAAAAAGATTTGCTGAAATATTAAAAAAGATAGCATATGCTAAGAACTGTAATCTATATCGATTTTCAGGAGATGAGTTTGTACTTTTAAACACGAAAAAAGAGGTCAGAAATGTAGATGCCATACAAACTGCAATAGATATAATATCCGATGTGGAAGAAAATGCTATAGTTTTAGAATTAGAAAAAGAGACAATAGATATATATTTGAAAATAGTCATGGGGATATCTATAGGAGAGGATGAGCCATTAAAAAGTGCCAATTATGCACTTAGTTATGCAAAACAGAAAAGGCTGCCTTATGCCATATACTCTAAAGAATTAAATTTATATGAACGCGTTAAAGATAATATGAAATGGACTAAGATAATAAAAAAAGCGATAAAGAACGATAAGGTAGTTCCTTTTTTCCAGCCTATAAAACTTAAAAATGGAAAAGTAAAATATGAATCATTGATTAGAATAATTGATAATGATAAAGTCATATCTCCTTATTTTTTCTTAGAAATTGCAAAAAAAGCAGGATATTATACAGCGCTTACAAAAATCATGATAGAAAAATCATTTAAAGCTTTTGAACATAGGGAAGAGAACTTTTCAATAAATTTCTCTTTTGAAGATATATCAAACAATGCTACAATTTATTTTCTAATAGAAAAAATAAAACAATACAAGATACAAAACAGATTAATCATAGAGATATTGGAGAGTGAGTCTATAGATGATTTTGAGATTTTACAAGTTTTTATATCAACAATGAAAAAACTTGGTGTAAAGATAGCCATAGATGACTTTGGAAGCGGTTATTCAAATTTTCACTATCTACTAAAAATGGAACCAGATTTTATAAAGATAGATGGATCTATAATAAAAAATATTGACAAAAATGAAGGTTCTTATAAAATAACGCAGACCATTGTCGAATTTGCAAACAAACTTGGTACTGAAACCATAGCAGAGTATATACATTCTAAAGAGGTATATGAGAAAACAAAAGAACTTGGAGTTGATGCTTTTCAAGGTTTTTATCTAGGAGAACCATCATCAGAAATTAAGGCTCCTGTTTAATTTCTAAATTTATAATGTTGAAACTATAGTATTGGACTTTACTTGAGTTTTTAGCCTTCCATATCTTTCATTATTCGTTCTTATATCTTTATGCCCAAATCTGAAAAGGCGATATAGAAGATACAGCTTTTGTAATATCAGTTTTTGAAACTATTCTTATATCTGATATTGGATCAGTTGTTATTAATTCTGGTAAATCAACTTTATTTAATGATTTTTGCATAATATCTGTAGCATTTGACTTAATGAAAGATATGGGAATTTGTGAATTGAGTAAGCTAAAAGGTAATGGAGAATTGCATTTTATGAATGCAAGAGCTGAGACAAGAGCACTTAAAAGAGCCATTGAAACTCTATTTGGAAGTGTAATAAACTATTTTGTAATGCAGTATTTAGTTACTGGAAATTATAAGTAGGGTTAATCCCTGCTTATTATGAATAAAAAGTATTAGAGAATTCGTTACTTATCTTGAATAAGTAATACACAAACACATACACATTTTCAGAGATTTTCAGCTAATTTAAGATAAAATACCCAAACATAGACATGAGTAGATTGTTAATTGTTTTAATGTGGGTAATCGTAATATGATGGTGTGTAACGCTTATCACGAAGCGTTCCTAAAGTTATATTCTTACATACAGTAATTGGCTTTTAGGGCCAACCTATGGTTAACGGCTGCTTGGGTATTTTTTGATTTAATAAAAATTAGGGTTTAGTGGTTAGGATTTAGGGTTTAGTGTTGTTAGGAGTATATCTAACCACTAAAACTTAACCACTAAACCCTTAAAAATACAAAGGATTTTTTTTGAATATTTTAATTTTAGGAAGTGGCGGGAGAGAATACTCTATTGGATTAGCACTTTCAAAAGAAGAAGATGGACGAGGACAACATAATATAACTTTTTGCCCAGGTAATGGAGCAACTGACCAATTGGGTCAAAATATAAATATAAAAGATTATAATGAGTTGGCTTCTTGGGCTAAGCAAAATAATATAGAACTTACAATTGTAGGACCTGAAGCACCTTTAGTTGATGGTGTAGTGGATATTTTTAAAGCAAATGATTTAACAATATTTGGACCATCAGCTAAAGCTGCTCAATTAGAGGGTAGTAAAGTTTATATGAAAAATATACTTAAAAAGTATAATATTCCAACTGCTGCTTTTATAGAAACGCAAAATCAAGATGAAGCAAATAATTTTATTGATTTGCAGACTAAACTTCCAATAGTTGTAAAAGCTGATGGACTTTGCGGTGGCAAGGGTGTAATAATTGCAACCTCAAAAGAAGAAGCAAAAGATGCTGTTAGAGATATGTTAAGCGGGGAAAGCTTTGGAGATGCAGGAAATGCTGTAATTGTCGAAGAGTTTTTAGATGGATATGAGCTTTCTATTTTTGCTATTTGTGACGGTGAAAATTATGTAGTTTTACCTGCTGCTCAAGATCATAAAAGAATAGGTGACGGGGATACCGGACCAAATACAGGTGGAATGGGTGCTTATGCTCCAACACCATTGGTAAATGATGATATATATCAAAAAGTAGAAGATAGGGTAATTAAACCTACACTTGAAGGTATGAAAAAAGAGGGAGCTCCTTTTGCCGGTGTTCTTTTTATTGGTGTTATGGTAGTAGACGGTGAACCAATTATTTTAGAATATAATGTGAGATTCGGGGATCCTGAGTGTGAAATACTTATGCCTTTAATGGCATCAAGCGTAAGTGAACTTTTTTATAAAGGTGCAACAAAACAGTTAGACAAATTTGATTTAAAAATGAAAGATCAATTTGGTGTTGCAGTTGTAATGGCAAGCGCTAATTATCCATATGGCAGCAGTGAACCGTCTGAGATTATAGTTGATGAGATACATGATGAAATTTTAAAAGAAAATTCACATATTTCGTATGCAGGTGTAACAAAAGAAGATGATACATTATTTGCTACGGGTGGTAGAGTTTTATTATGTATTGGTTTTGGTGATGATATTAGTACAGCTAGAAATAGAGCTTATGCACTTTGCGGACAAGTTCATTTTGCAGGTAAAAAGATAAGAACAGATATCGCTTATCAAGCTTTAAACTAAGTATATTAATGAGTAATATTGATAATTTAGAATTAGCATCAACAAAAAATAGGATTAGAGCTTTTATAATTGATGATTTAGCAGTTACATTTGTTATTATGTTAATGTTATGGGATCAAATATCTGTAAGCGGCGGTGATTTTACGACTATCTTATTATTGATAAATGGTGCATTTATCCAAGTTGTGATTTTAAAATTTATATATCAAACTTTTTTTATTTGGTATTATGGAGCGACCTTAGGTAAACTTGTAGTAAAAATAAGAGTTATAGATTTTGATAGTTTTGGTAGAGTTAGTCTGACTAATGCACTTCTTAGATCATCGGGTAGAATTCTTAGCGAAATGGCATTTTATATTGGTTTTTTTGTTGCTTTTTATACAGAGTCTAAACAAACATTTCATGATAAAATAGGTAAAACACTTGTCGTTAATGCTTAAAAAGCTATATCTATTTTTAGCCCTTTGGGGTATATTATTTAGCAGCGTTAATGCTGAAATAATAAAAGATGGTGATAAACTTCAATTATTGGCAACCATTATTGAAACAAAAGATAATATTATCACGGCTAGTGGGGATGCTTTACTACATTCACCTCAATATTATATTACAGCACAAAAGATAATATATGATAAAGAAAACTTTACTGTTGAATTATTTGATAATGTCAATATAATTAAAGACGGTAAAATGATTACTTTTAGTGATTATGCATTTTTGGATTTTTCTAAAGATATTGATAAGTTTACCCCGATTTTTCTTATGGATAATACAAATAACATATGGATTAATTCAACACAATCAAATAAGTCAAGTGATTTGATCAAATTTGAAACTTCAACATTATCAAGTTGTGACTGTTATGATCCTGCATGGAGTATCGGTTTTTCAAGTGGAGATTATAATACAACAGAACAATGGTTAAATACATATAATGCAACTTTGTTTATTAATCAAATACCAATATTATATACACCATATTTTGGGTTTTCAACTGATGAAACACGAAGAAGCGGACTTTTAAAACCAACAATCGGATATTCAAATATTGAAGGTTTTTTATATGCTCAGCCTATTTTTTATGCTCCAAAATTAAATTGGGATATTGAATATATTCCACAAGTTAGAACCACTAGAGGTTACGGTCATCAAATTGGCTATAGACTCAAAGATTCTGATGTTTCATCTTTAGAATTTAATACCGGTTTATTTAAAGAAAATAATAAATATTTTAGAGAATCAAGTTTAATAAATCAAAAACATTATGGTTGGGATTTTATTTATGAAAGAGGTGAAGTGTTATCAAATGATAATACTCAGGATGGTTTATTAGTATCATTACATGGTTTAAATGATATTGATTATATAAATACACAAGCACAAAATAATAGTACTTTAGATAAAAAACTTGTAGAGTCAAAAATAAAATATTTTTATAATACAGATGATATATATGCAGATATTGATTTTAAATATTATAAAGATACATCAAAAACTACTGATGAAGAACATGGTACAACTATGCATGAATTACCTAAAATACATCTTCATAAATATTCAACACAAACTTTCATTGATGAAATACTGTATTCAGCAGATATTAGATATTCAAATAAAACAAGAACAAAAGGTTTGAAAGCCAATACAACAGATATATTTATACCTTTTACATATAGTTTGAAGCTTTTAGATGATTATTTAAATTTTTCATTTTCTGAGCAGTTCACATTAATTGACATTAAATACGGCAATAACCCCAATGGTTATGCAGATGGTAAATTTATAGAAAATAAACATATACTGACATTATCAACAGATTTACTTAAAGCATATAAAGATTACATTCATACTGTTAATTTTAAAACCAGTTTAACTATACCGAATATTATAAAACAAGATGGAGATTTATACAGTGTTACAAATAGTACAGCAGACCTGGATGTTTTCCCCGTAACAAAAACAAAAAAGAATATCGGTTTTTCACTGAATCAATCTATATATGATAAAGAAAATGTATCTAAAATCATAAATCATAAAATCAATCAATCAATTATTTATAACGATGATGAAACACATAAATTATCAGACTTGGAAAATGAGTTGATATTATATTATAAGTATGGTCAATTATCTAATAGAATTTTATATAATCACCAAGATAAAGTTATTATTAATTCATCAACATCTGCTTCATTTAATAAAGATGACTTTACTTCAAATATCTATTATAGTTATTCTAAAGATACTTCCCTAGTCAGCTCAAACAGTGAATCGTATACCTATAGAGATTTACCGGATGCAGAAAGTGTAACACTTCAATTAGGTTATAAGTTTAATAAATATTATCAAATAGCTTATAAAGAAGAATATGATTTGGTTACTGAGATATCAAAATTAAAAGAATATACTTTTGGTATAGATAAAAAATGTTGGGCATTAAACTTAAAATTAGCAGATAATTTAGTTGCATCTGCAACTACAAATGATAAAGCTATCAGACAAAATGTTATTTATATAGAGTTTACTTTAAAACCAATTATAACAATAAACCAAACATATATTCAAAAGAAAAGAGAAAAGTAAAAGTGCGAAATAATTTATTTAAAAATAGAGAAGATGCTTGTAATCAATTGTCTAACATATTGCCATTAAATCAAATGCAGCAAGAATCATGGATAGTGATTGCAACTTCTTCAGGTGGTGTACCTATTGCTTTTAATTTAGCAAATAAATTGAATGCAAAATTTGATTTTATTTTTACCCAAAAAATAGATGCATCTAAAAATGATGAATGTGAGATAGCAATTATAACAGAAACACAAGAGATAATTATTCACGAAGAATTAATGAAAGTGTTTAATATAAAGTTGGATAATATTTATAATGAGGCAAAAATTAAGTATAATACAGATATTAAAAAATACATTAAAGAGTATAGAGATAATAAAGAAATAATTAATATGCGCAATAAAAATGTATTATTGGTGGATGAAGGTTTAAATACTGGGCTTACAATGATGGCTTGTATTAAATCAGCTATAAGTTGTGGTGCTAAATCTGTTGCAGTTGCAGTTCCGGTATTGCCAAAAGTTACAATTGCAGATATCGAGTCAATTGCCGATGATTTATATTATGTAAAAGCTCCTGCACATTTTGTAGCAATTGATTTTTACTATGATGAGCTTGAATTAATAGAATTAGAAAGAATTAAAAATATAATAAAAAGGGATGAATAAAATGTCAATAGTATGTGAATTTGAATTAAACAACAGTATAGAGAGTTTTGAATTTGGCAAAGTAGCCAAACAAAGTAATGGGTCGGTATTAATGAAACAAGGTCGTGCTGTGATTTTGGCTTCTGTAGTAAGTGAATTTGATAATCCAGTAAGTGAAGATTTTACTCCACTTACTGTTCAATATATAGAAAAAACTTATGCAAGTGCAAAATTTGCAGGTGGATTTATCAAAAGAGAAGGTAAGCCTAGTGATTTTGAAACTTTAACATCAAGACTTATTGATCGAAGTTTAAGACCTTTATTCCCTTCAGGGTATGTATATCCTACTACTATTACTGTTATGGTGCTAAGCAGTGATAAAGGGGTTGATTTGCAGGTGTTGGCATTAAATGCGGCAAGTGCTGCTTTATATTCATCTGACTTACCTATTAGAAAAAGTGTTGCAGGTGTAAGAATAGGGCAGATTGATGGAAATATAGTTGTAAATCCTACTGTTTCACAAATGCAAGAATCTATACTTGATCTTTATGTAGCAGGAACAGCAAGTGAACTTCTTATGATAGAGATGAAATCAATCAGTACAGAAGAGATGGTGGAAGTTAATATTGAATCTTTTACTAAAATCCATAGTATAAATGATATAACTGAAGATGAGTTGATTAAAGCGATTAATATTGCCACTGATAGTTTAAAGATCTCAAATAACACTTATGAAGAAGGCTTTGAGAGTGTTTGTAAAGATATGGTTGAAGTTGAGTTATTGAGTACAACAATTGAAGTAAAAATAATTAATCATGTAAGAGAAAATTATACTCAAAATATAAAAGAAGCTATTAAAAAGTTGGCAAAAAGTGAAAGATCAACTGCACTTAAAGATGTAGCTAAACTTGTAACTGCTGATGAATTTAGTGTTAAAGAGGAATGTGAGCTAAGAGATGTTAACGAAGCTGTTAATATTGTAAAAAAAGAGCTTGTGAGAAGTATGATAATAGATGATAAAATAAGAGCAGATGGAAGAGGGCTTAGTGAAGTTAGACCAATCTCTATTGATACAAATATTTTACCGTCAGCTCATAGCAGTTGTTTATTTACAAGAGGTGAAACACAGGCACTTGTGGTTGGAACACTAGGTGGAACTAAAGATGGACAAATGTATGAGCTGCTTAATGAAAAATCAGCTAGAACAGAGAATTTTATGGTTCATTATAATTTTCCAGGATTCAGTGTTGGTGAAGCAAAGCCGATTTTTGGGGTTAGCCGTAGAGAATTAGGACATGGAAATTTAGCAAAAAGAGCATTGGAACCATCAATTGATAATGATTTTACAGATACTGTAAGACTTGTATCTGAAATTCTAGAATCAAACGGAAGCTCATCTATGGCAACTGTTTGTGGTGGTTCTTTAGCACTTAAAGCTGCGGGGGTTCCTATATCTTCATTAATAGCAGGTGTTGCTATGGGTGCCATCTTTGACAAAGCAGATGAAAATGGAAAATACGCCATCTTAACAGATATTATGGGACTTGAAGATCACGACGGAGATATGGATTTTAAAGTTGCAGGTACAAAAGATGGAATTACCGCACTTCAAATGGATATTAAACTAGGCGGTATTGAACTTGAAGTATTAAAAGAGGCGTTACTTCAAGCAAAAGAGGGGAAAGCTCATATTTTAAATATTATGGAAGAAGCTGCTTCTGAAATAGTACCAAGTGATGCGTTACCTATTATTACTCAGTTTGAAATTGACCCAAGTAAAATAATGGCAGTAATAGGAAAAGCAGGTTCTGTTATAAAAGAGATTATTGAAAAATTTGAAGTTGGTATTGATTTAGACAGAGATACCGGTGGAGTTAAAGTAAGCGGTGAAGATAAACAAAATGTAGATGATGCTGTTGCACATATTAAAACTATTTCATCAAATGCAAAATCTTTCGTAAAAAGAGAAACTATAAATTTTGAAAAACTTTATAATTTAAATGATATTTTAAAAGGTAAAGTTGTTCGATTAGTTGATTTTGGTGCATTTATTGAACTTCCAAAAGGCGGGGAGGGATTACTTCATATATCTAAAGTTTCAAAACAAAGAGTATCTAATATTCATGATGTTTTAGAAGTTGGTCAAGAAATAGATATAAAAGTATTAAAGATCAGTCGTGATAGAATAGAACTATCATCAGCTAATTTAGATTAGTTTAAACAATCTTGCGATAAAATAGTTTATATGATATTAGGGATGGTTATAAATATGCCATTTTTATTTATTTTAAAGGGGAAAATAAATGAAGTTATTAATTGTTGATGATTCAACTATGTTAAGGGATATGCTTTCGTATGCGCTTAATGAGGGTGGATATAATGATGTTACAGAAGCTGTAGATGGAGTAGATGGTCTTGAAAAGGCTAAAGCTACAACTTTTGATTTAATCATTACTGATGTTAATATGCCAAATATGGATGGTTTAACACTTGTTGGTGAAATCAGAAAGTTACCTGAATATTCTAAAAAACCAATTTTAGTTTTAACAACAGAAAGAAGTGATGACATGAAAACTAAGGGTAAAGCTGCCGGAGCTACTGGATGGATTGTAAAACCATTTGTTCCCGATCAATTATTAAAAGCTGTAAATATAGTTTTAAATAAGTAACTGTATTATAAAAAATTTAAAAAGGTGTAAAAATGTCTGGATTTGATATATCAATGTACCGAGATATGTTTGTAGAGGAAGCTGAAGAGCTATTTGAATCTGCAGATAATGTCTTATTAGCGGCTGAGTCTAATGGAAGTTTAACTGATGACGAGATGGGTCAATTATTTAGAGATGTGCATACCTTAAAAGGTAGTGGTGCATCTGTAGAATTAACATATTTTGCTGAATTTACTCATGATGTAGAAAATATGATGGATAAACTTAGAAACCATGATATTGAATATGTCCCAGAGATGGCAGAAACTTTAATTGATGGTCTTGATGTAATGAAAGAGATATTACAGATGGAATGTGATGATGAGATAAATCGAGAAAATTTCACTGAGATGACTGCTGATTTACTTGTAACAATCAGAGCATATACCAGTGGTAAATCAGCACCTGCTGAATCAACACCACCATCTGCTGAAGCTTCGGAAGTTTCAGTTCAAGAAGTTTCTTCTCAACAAGATGAAGGATTTTTTGAAGAAAATAAAATGTCAGGATCTTATGGATTTTTTGCTGATGAACAAAAAAGTACCACAACAACTTCAAGTGAAAGTGGATCTTATGGATTTTTTGATGATACTGCATCTGAAGAGGTAACTACAACTTCTAATAATACGGTAGAAAAGAATGATAACTTTGGATTTTTTGATGATACTGATGATATTACCCCTGAATCAACAATTGAAACTCCAAAGGCAGCACCTGTAGAAACTAAAATAGCAGAGCCTGTAGCTGCTGCAGCTCCTAAAGCAAAAGCTAAAACAAAAGAGGTCAAAGAAAAACCTACAAGTAAAAAAACAGCTGTGGCAAGTACCATTAGGGTAAATCTTGATAAAATTGATTTACTTATGAATAATGTTGGAGATTTGGTTATTACAAATGCAATGTTAACACAATTTGCAACTACAATTGAAGATCATAAGACAAGAACTTCTGTTTTGGAAAGATTAGATTTATTAGAAAGACATATTAGAGAGATGCAAGATTCTATTATGAGTATCAGAATGGTACCAATGGAATCTATTTATTCAAAATTTCCAAAAGTTGTAAGAGATATATCTAAAAAACTTGGGAAGAAAATTGAATTTAGACATGAGGGTGATACTGTTGAGATTGATAAGGCGATGATTGAAGGTCTTACAGATCCATTAATGCATATTATTAGAAATTCTTTGGATCATGCTATAGAGATGCCTGAAGATAGAATTGCTGCTGGGAAAGAGGAAACAGGTATTATTGAGATTTCTGCAGAACAAGCAAATGGACAAATGATTATTACTATTAAAGATGATGGTAAGGGAATACCAACAGATATCGTTGCACAAAAAGCACTTGACAATGGTACAATTGATCAAAATCAATTAGATTCTATGTCAGACAATGATAAAGCAATGTTGATTTTCGGTGCAGGATTGAGTACTGCTGAAAAGGTTACAGATATATCCGGTCGTGGTGTTGGAATGGATGTTGTTAAAACAAATATTCATAAACTAGGTGGGGTTATTAAGCTTGATACCGGTCTTGGAATCGGTACTACGATTACAATTATGTTACCGCTTACACTTGCAATTCTTGATGGTCTTGATATTGCTGTTGGTGAGACTAAATATATTTTACCGTTAAGTGCAATTGTAGAATCACTTCAACCAACTTCTGAGATGATTAAGAAAATTGGTGATGGAACACAAGATTTACTAATGTTAAGAGAAGAGTTTATCCCTGTGGTCAGACTGCATCAATTATTTGATATACAAACAGAACATACAAAACTTGAGGATGGTATGTTAATCGTTGTTAAATCTGGTACAATGAAAATTGCTATGTTTATTGATGAATTTTTACATCAACATCAAGTTGTTGTTAAGCCTTTAGATAAGAATTTTAGAACAGTTGAAGGTATTGGTGCTGCGACGGTAAGAGGTGACGGTAGTATTGGACTTATTTTAGATATTATGGGTATTATTGAGGCTCAAAAGAAGACCGAAAAAACAGTTTTAGATTCTAAAGAGCAACATCAAAAAGTTTCATAAGTTATAGCGTAGTATGGATAATCAAGAACTACATAAAAAAGTTAAGGATATTTTATATTCTTTAACTGGTATTACTCTTAGTGAAAATAAAGATATAATGATAGCTAATCGTTTGGAAAAGCTGAAAAGAAATACTGATTGTAAAGATTGTGATTTAAATGAACTTTTAAATGAAATTAAAGATGGTAAATATATTACAGAATTTATAAATACATTTACTACAAATAAAACACACTTTTTTAGAGAAGATTTTCATTTTGAAGATTTAAGAGACAGAGTTTTACCGGAATTTGCCAATAATGGTCAAGAGATTAAAATGTATTGTTCTGCATCATCAACCGGTGAAGAACCATACTCTATGAAAATGACAGTAAAAGAGGCCAGTACCCAAGCTGGAAAACAAATCAGATCATCAATCATTGCAACTGATATAGATACAGAAGTTTTACAGTATGCTGCAAATGGAATTTATAGATTTCAAAAAAGTTCAAAAGAATTTCCTACTTGGTTATCTCCTGCAAAATATTTTAAAAAGAGAATTCAAAAGGGTCTGGCTGGAGATGAAGTACTTATTAAAGTAAAAGATGAATTAAAACAAGGTATGACATTTAGTCAAATGAACTTAAATGACGATGTATATCCTTTTGATACACAGCAGTTTGATGTAGTTTTTTGTAGAAATGTTTTAATTTATTTTTCAATGGACGATCAAAATGCAATTTTAAAGAAGTTATTCAGATTATTAAAAATTGGCGGGACTTTATATTTAGGACATTCTGAGAATCCGCAAGACTTGATTAATTATACCCAAAGAGTCGGTCAAAATATTTTTGTAAAACTTAAGGATTTTAATTGATAACGCTTGGTCATAAGGATGGCAGTATTGAAAAAATGTCTGGGACTAGAGTTACTCAGATAGTTAAAGGACATCCTACACATACGGTAATTGGCGGCGAGTTTGCAGTAGTTAGTGATAATTACAATATCGCTTTTAAAACATTACTTGGTTCTTGTGTTGCAATTATGTTTTATGATAAAGAAAAAAAAGTTAAGGGAATGAACCATTTCTTGTTACCGGCGACGGAAAATAGTAATGAAGATATGAAATATGGACTCTATTCAGTTGAAGCTATGTTAAATGAGATGTATAAACTAGGTTGTAGAAAAGAAAATATGGCTGTTAAAATTTCCGGAGGAGCTGATATTATGTCTATTGGCTTGTCTTCAAAAAGTATTGGTCATAGAAATGTTGAATTTGCAAGAGATTTTTGTTCAGCAGAAGGTTTTCGAATAATATCTGATCATACAAGAGGTACTGAAGGAAGGGTTATTTTATTAGCAACAAGATTTGAAACATTTATTAAAAGTGTACAAAATTCTAATACTACTAATGAAGTTATCGCTGAAGAGAAAGCATTACAAAGAGAGATATCTGTCAGACAACCTGCAACTGCAGAATATGTGGCTGGAACCGGTATCTTTGATATTGACGATAAAGCTCCAGAGCAAGAGATGGATATAGAATTATTTTAAAATAAAGGTTGAATTAAGTGTTTACAGTACTTGTTATTGATGATTCTTCTTCTATGAGAAGAGTTATAAGGGATATGATTAATAGTATTGATGAATTTGAGGTTGTTGATACGGCAATTGATGCTTATGAGGCTAGAGAAAAAATAAAACAATTAGAACCTGATTTGGTAACGATAGATATTAATATGCCAAAAATGGATGGAGTAACATTTCTTAGAAATCTTATGAAATTACATCCTATGCCTGCTGTTGTAATATCAGGGGAGGGTGTAAGAGGTAGTGATATTTTTGATGATGGTGCCGTTGGTTTTGTACCAAAACCGGCTACTGGTGAAACTATGCAGAATTTTAGTAATAGAATTAAAGATACTTTGTTAAATCTTACCTTTCTTTTGGAAAGATATACACTAAAAAAACCAAAACCCATTACACCGATTAGACAACAAGTTAAAAAAGTTAATTTGGGTGATGACGGGGTAGAGAGAAAAGTTCATCCAGATGAAGTGTATCCAAGTAGACCAGCCAATTTACCAGGTAGTAGACTTATTGCTATAGGTTCATCAACCGGTGGTGTTGAATCTTTATTGACAGTATTTAAAAGTTTACCCTCTGGACTTCCTCCTATAGTTATGACTCAACATATACCTTATGGATTTTCAAATTCTTTTGCGCAAAGACTTAATACTCATTCAAGTGTAACTGTTCAAGAAGTACGGGGCGATGGTATAGTTTTACAAAAAGGCAATGCTTATTTAGCTCCCGGTAATATGCATTTGGTTATTGAAAAAAGAGGTAACGACTATGTTACAAAGCTTTTAGATGTTACTAGAGTCAGTCGTCATAAGCCAAGTGTAGATATATTATTCAGGAGTGTAAATAACAGTGCAGGTGGTGGAGCTATGGCTGTTATGATGACAGGTATGGGAGATGATGGAAGTATTGGTATGAAAGAATTATTTAAAAACCGTGCTTATTGTGTAGCCCAGAATGAAGAGAGTTGTGTGGTTTATGGAATGCCTAAAAAAGCGATAGAAGCAGGTGCTGTTAAAGATATTTGTCATTTAAATGATATATCTTCTTATATAGTTGATTTTGCTTCTGGGAAAAGAAAAGCTTAATCAAAGATTTGAGTGGCTTTTTTTAATCTATCTTTATCAAAATGTGTATATATACGAGATGTATTAATATCTGCGTGTCCTAAAGCTTCTTGAACTAAAATCAAATCCTTATTTGTCTGATATAATTTTGTTCCAAAGGTATGTCTTAACATATGAGCACCGTTTTTATCTTTTCTAATATTGGCATTAGTTAATATTTTATCCATTACATAAGATATATAAGGTTGTGTAAGCTTTTTACCGGTTCTTGAACAAAAGAGCAGGGTGGTTGTGTTATCTCTGTATTGTTTCCAATTAGTTAAATCTTTTTGGATATATTTTTGTTTTACCATAGCAATTCTTTGTTTATTGCCCTTGCCTGTTATTTTGATAATATACAAATCATCTTCTAAAATCATATCTTTATATTTAATATTGATAGCTTCACTGACTCTCATACCTGTATAAAGTATAATCTTAACTAAAAGTCGATTCTTAGCTGCAGCATAATCTTTAAATATTGTAGTTTCAATCGATTCTAGAAACCTGTTCAATTCATCATCACTCATAAAAGAGGGCAGTTTAGTACCAGATTTACTATTTAAACCAGCCCAATTTTTAAGCTCAAATCCAAAGACATAAGAGTTTCCATCATCATCTTGGTTCTGTTTATCTATATATTTAAATAATGATAAAACAGCCATACGGTAGTTTTTTTTAGTAGCATCGCTCAATGCTGAAGTTTCAACTGCTAAAAAGTCTATTAGAAACTCTTCATCAATCTCTTTTAAAGAAGCAAAGCCTTGAAGTTGGAAATAATAAAAAAGTTTCTCTAAAGGATTTATATAAGTATTGATACCTATTAATCCGCATTGTCTGGCTTCTTTGGTAATTTTTTTCAGTTTAGCCATATTTTCTATATCTAGTTTCAAATCTTTTAAAATAGATTGAAATTTAGTTTTATCTTCTACTTGTCTATTTGACAAGGTTGTTAGTTTATGACGAATAAAGCTCTGTATCCAGAAAAGAAAGGTTTTATCAAAAGTGTTTAGAAAATCTACAGGGTATCTCATTTAAATCCTAATTAGTGAAAACATAAATTTTCACAACTTTTATTACCAAAGAGTTCCGGTTTCAAATTCATCATCTGCATCTTTGGTAATTTCTAAAAAAACATTATTACTATAATCTAAATAAAGATAATATTTATCTAAAAGAAGTGATTTCTGTACATTTGTTTTGTTTAAGTGGGAACTGTCATTATTTAATGACGCAATATCACTTAAATAATATTCCGTCATAGATGGTGATAATTTATTTATTGATGATTCTAACTCATCAAAACAAGATACATTAAATGTAGAGTATAAACTTGATTTATCTATAAGAACAGTCATTTACATTCCGTTTAGTAAAGACTCCATTCTACTCATATCAATCTTCTTTGAATCACCAGTTGTATTATTGCTTTTTAAAATAATATTAATATCATTAATATCTTCTTTTCTATTATCATCATTATCATTGTTGTCAATTACTTCTTTTGTTTCAGATTCAACGGTTTCAGATTCAACGGTTTCAGATTCAACGGTTTCAGATTCAATTGTGGGTTTGGGTGTTGATTTGAGTGGATTAGATGTTAGCATTGATTCTATTTTATTAAATATATTGTTCATTTGACTTGATTGTGTATTTTTATTATCACTCAGACTATTGATATTATTTTCTAAGTCATCTTTTTGTATTGTTAATTCAGTTATAGTATTTTCTAATTCTTGATTTTTTTCTTCTAAAGTTTCGTATTTAGCTTGTAATGATTCATAAGCTTCCATAAGTTGACTAACTGCACCGTCTAATTGTTCAATTGTAGCATTTTCCATAAGTATAAATTCCTTGTTTCTTCAAAATTTTATCAATTATTCTAACATAATTTAACTAATAATACCATCAATTAAAAGAAGAGATTTAATATCAGGTTGTTTACCTGTAAAAGAGGTATAAAGCTTATCCATATCTTCACTACCCCCTTTTCCTAGTATGATTTGCTTGTATTTATTAGCTAAAGAAGTGTTAAATATTTGACTATCTATAAACATATAAAAAGCATCCGCACTCAAAACTTCCGCCCATTTATAGCTATAGTATCCTGCAGCATAACCTCCCGCAAAAATATGGGCAAAACCATTTTGGAATTTATTGTATGCTGGCGGCGGCATTGCACCAATTTCATTTCTAATATTATTGAGAAGTTCTTGAACTTGTAGTTCAGTTGTATATCCTCCTAAATGAAGTTTAAAATCAAAAGTAGCAAATTCAAGTTGTCGTACCAATGTAAGAGATGATTGGAAGTTTTTAGCACGCATAAGTTTATCTATAGCCTCTTCATCTAAGACTACCCCGCTCTCATAGTGTTTTGCAAAAAGTTTTAATACCTCTTTTTCGTAAGCAAAATATTCCAGAAATTGTGATGGAAATTCAACTGTATCCCAAGTAACACCGCTTATACCACTTACAAACGGTTCTTTTACATTACTTAAAAGATGGTGTAAAGCATGACCCATTTCATGAAAAAGTGTTACAACATCGCTGTGTCTTAAAAGTGATGGCAAGGTATCTGTAGAGGCTGGAAAGTTACAAACTATATATGCAGTTGCCAATTCCTCTTTGCCGTTAAGTTCATAATGTGAATGCCAGTTATGCATCCACGCCCCACCCCTTTTATCGCTTCTAGCTTCCAAATCAATATAAATTCTTGATGTGATTTTATTATTTTGGGATATATCATAAACTTTAACTTTGTCATCCCAAGTTTTTGCATCGCTGTTTAAAGTAAAAGTAATGTCAAACAGTTTATTTAAAACTTTAAAAAATCCTTTTAAAACTGAGTTTTGTTCAAAGTATGGTTTATAATACTCTTCATCAATATCATAGTTGGCTTTTTTTAATTTTTCACTGTAATATGCCAAATCATAGCTTTGACAATCATCCAAACCATCTTCTTTTAATGCTAGCGCCCTAACCTCTGCTAACTCTTCTTTGGCTTTTTGTTTACTATAAGTTGCTAGTTCTTCTAAAAAGTCTAAAACTTCATCTGTTTTATTTGCCATTTTTGTAACAATTGAGTATTGTGAATAGTTATCAAAGCCAAGTATTTTAGCTTTTTCATCTTTTAGTTTTAGTGTTTGTTCGATTAAACCGCCATTTTGAGGAGCTCTTGTACAGTAAGCTTTGTATATCTCTTCTCTTTTATCTCTATTGGTTCCGTAAGTTATATATGAGATATAAGACGGCATTTGAAGTGTAAACTTATATTTTATTTTTTTATCTTCTTCATCTACAAACTTTGCACTGCTTAAATCACTTTTAGGTATCTCTTTAATATCTTCTTCATTTTCAATTATCATCTCCCAGGCATTTGTTGCATCAAGTAAATTTTGAGAAAAATCTTTGCTAAGTTCACTTATTTTTAAATTTATCTCTTTTAATCTATCTTTTTTTTCATCACTTAAGCCACAACCGCCAAGTTGAAAATCTCTTATCTCATTTTCTAAAACTTTATTTTGTTCTATATTTAAGGTACTATTTTCATTATACTGTATATCTTTTATAGTACTGTAAGTTTGTTCATTTTGAGAAATCTCTGTTTCATATAAACTTAAAATTGGCAAACATTCACCATAAACTTTTTGGGTTTCTTCACTATTTTTGACACTATCTATATGAAAGATTGGAGTAGAAAAAGTTTCTAAATCTTGAGCCATGAGTTGATATGGTACTACGAAGTTTTGATAAGTTTTATGTTTAATATTTAATAATTCTTTTAACTCTTCTTTATTTTTTTCTATCATTTTTTCAAGTGTTTTAGCACTACTTTGAAATTCTTTTAATTCAAATTCTTTAAACATTATTGATCCTACGGCTTATTTTTTGCGGAATTATACTATATAGTTTTATATTATTACATTATAATTTAAGAAAGAGGTAATGTAATTCTAAATTCAGCACCGGTATAATTTTTATCATTATACTGAAACTTAATATTATGAGCTTCAATAGTACCTTTCATTCCATCAACTATTAATCTATATGCCATATGCAGTCCCAGTCCTGTTCCTTGAGCTTTATATTTGGTCGTAAAG
This sequence comes from Arcobacteraceae bacterium, assembly GCA_023138835.1. GTDB lineage: Bacteria > Campylobacterota > Campylobacteria > Campylobacterales > Arcobacteraceae > CAJXII01. The sequence goes on along the minus strand of JAGLOP010000007.1, from coordinate 94,135 downwards.
TATGGGTCAAATATTTTAAGCAATATATTTTCAGGTATTCCTCCGCCATTATCTTTTATTTTTATGACTGCATTTTCATCTTCTATTGAACTTGATATAAATATAAACTTATCTTCTGTTTTTTTATCTCTTAATACATCTTTGGCATTATTAAATATATTAATCAGACATTGTATCAGCTCATTTTGATAACCGTCTATTTTTATATCTTCTTGTAAATTTAATATTATATCTATATTGTTATTTTTGCTTGAACCTTCAATTAAGTGTAAAAAACTATTAATATTTTCTTTTAAATTAAATATACATTTATCTCTGTTTCCCCTGATAAAATCTCTAAAATCATCTATTGTTTTTGAAAGATATTGTGTATTGTTAATTATTGCATCACAGCCATTAATCAATAAGTCATCAGAAAGAGTATCAAACTCTTTTTGTAGCTTTATACCACTTGCAGCCGTTGATATCACAGATAGAGGCTGTCTCCATTGGTGGGCAATATTTCCTATCATCTCTCCCATTGAAGCTAATTTTTCTTGCTCTATTAATAATATATCTTTTTGTTTTAACTCTTCATTTTTTGCATGCTCTTTTGTAATATCCTGAATTATACCATTTGAGATAAGTGCCTTTCCGTCTTTATCAAAAATAGTCTCACATTTTTCCTCTACCCATTTTATTTTGCCATCTTTCATAAGAAGTCTATGTATAATATTGTATGGTTTTTTATCATGTAAAGAGTTAGTATAAGCTATGTTGACCATCTCTTTGTCTTCTGGATGAATTGCATTTAAAAAAGCTTCATAAGTTGCTTCAAGTTCATTTTTGTTTATCTCAAATATATTATAAGTTTCGTTAGACCAGTTTAGTTTATTCGTAGTCAAATCTAAAGACCAAGATCCCATATGAGCAACCTCTTGAGCAAGTTCTAATTCAAGTTTTTTCTCCAATAATTCATCTGTGTATTTCTTGATAGTTTTATCAATTCTCAAAGATACATAAACAGCTATAATTATAACAATAAAAGACAACATAAGTGTCGCTAAAATAGAATCAATAATTATTTGTGTTGTATATTTTTCAATTGATTGCTTCATTTCAATAATCTGTTTTTCTAAATCGTCAAAATAAAATCCGCTGCTAATTATCCAATTCCAATCTTTTTGAAGATAAAAATATGACATTATGGGTTTGATTCCATTTTTATTTTGTTTTTTATACCAATATTTTGTATATGAGTAACCCTTACCCCTAAGCTCTGTTAGCATCTCTTTTATAAACTCTTTACCTTTTGCATCTTTGTAATTTTCATTTACTTTTACACCAACTAAATCTGAGTTATTTTGGTTCATAATAAAAGTAGCAAAATTATCTCCACCGTTTATATTATGCAGGTTTAAGAAAAACATATAATTGTTTTTATCTATTTTAATTGTTTTAAATCTATCTATAATAAATTTTTCTATCTGTTTCTTAACTACATCAAGATACTCACCGGTTCCGATTACAAGATTTAAAGGTTCAAATTTTGATACACAAACAATTTTGGGATATTCACGATTTGGATCATTTGGTTTATTAAAATATAATTTTGAGAACCCAATTTTATCATTCTTTATAGATGCTTTTTGAGTATTTATTATATTAACACCCTTTGTATCTTTGAAATTTGTCATATCTTTATTAATAAATTTTTTAAGAGGATGACCTATTATGACATTAGTATCATAATTGAAAATATAATAATATCCTCTACCCTCATTAAATCTAACAGTACTTAAATGCTTTACAATTTTTTGTCTTATTTTATCATCTGCTATTTTCCCTTTTTGTTCATTATATATAAAATTTGCGATATCTAAAGCAGTTTGGATTCTCACTTTTAGAGATTTTTTAATTTTCTTTTCTATTTGTGATATATTGAATTTAATAGCACTGTCAACAAGATGAACTTGTTGATAAACTTTATCTTTGTGTTTTTGGAGATATTCTTTTTTATGCTTATCTATATCATTTCGCATGTGTTGTTTAAACATATTTATATTTATATATGCATTTACTGAAGATATTAGAATAATAGTAAGCATAACCAAAGTAAGTATGGGAACTAAAAATCTTTTTGTTTTTATATTATTATGTTTCATAATAATAATTATAATGTTTATATACTTAAAAATTGGTATATTAAGTCTCATTTGGCTTTTATAAGATTTATATTTCAATTACACTACAATACCCCTAATAAAATCAATTAAGGATGATATAAATTGGATTATTTAGAAATTATAGGCAAAAAGAATTTATCTGGAAGTGTTAAAATCAGTGGTGCCAAAAATGCGGCTTTACCTTTATTGGCATCAACTATTTTATCTTCAAATAAAGTGCAAATTACAAACTTACCAAATGTGGTAGATATAAGAACTTTACTTAAACTGCTTGGTATGTTGGGTGCTACATTTAATCATGATAATACAAATATAAGTATTGATACTATCAATCTTACCGAAACGAAAGCTACTTATGACATAGTAAAAACTATGAGAGCATCTATTTTAGTATTAGGTCCCCTGCTGGCTCGTTTTGGACATTGTGAAGTATCATTACCCGGTGGTTGTGCCATTGGTCAGCGACCGGTTGATTTGCATTTAAAAGCTTTAGAGCAAATGGGTGCAAAAATTGAGATAAAAGCCGGATATATCTTGGCTACTGTTGATGGTGCTTTAAAGGGTGCAACTATTGTATTTGATAAAGTAACAGTAACAGGGACTGAAAATATAGTAATGGCAGCAGCATTGGCGCTTGGTACCACAACGATTGTAAATGCGGCAAAAGAGCCTGAGGTGGTTCAGCTTTGTGAAGTTTTAGCAGATGCCGGGGTTAAAATTGAAGGGATTGGAACCAATAGACTTATCATAGAGGGTACGAACAGACAAACAGTACCATTTAAACCGTTTAAGATAATACCGGATAGAATTGAAGCAGGAACTTATCTATGTGCCGGAGCTATCACAAATTCAACAGTAAAAATTGAAAATGTAGTCCCAATGCATCTTGATGCTGTTTTGGCCAAATTTGAAGAGATGGGGTATAAGATATTAAAAGATGAAACAAGTGTTACAATTCTCCCTGCAAATGAAATTAAACCAATTCATATTACAACTACAGAATATCCAGGATTTCCTACAGATATGCAAGCACAGTTTATGGCTGTAGCTACAATGGCAAATGGTGTTAGCGTAATAGATGAGAAACTATTTGAAAATAGATTTATGCATGTGAGTGAACTGGTACGAATGGGAGCAGAAATAAGCTTAAATGGAACAGTAGCAACTGTTACAGGTACTCCTCAACAATTAATAGGTACAGATGTAATGGCTACAGATTTAAGAGCTAGTAGTGCATTGGTACTTGCAGCCCTTGTGGCAGAGGGTACTACAAAAGTACATAGAATTTATCATTTGGATCGCGGATATGATAAGCTGGAAGTTAAGCTTGTAAATATTGGGGCAGATATAGTTAGAGAAAAAGAATAAAAAAAGGATTAATTCATGAAAAAAATAATGATAACACTTTTATCAATTGTATCGTTTGCATATTGTTCAGGGGGATGTATTTTAACACAGCCAAAAACTTTAAATGTAAGCTATAGTAGTTATGATAATGTTTTAAAAGCAAATATCAATAAAAAATTTACAAATATTAAGTATATACCAACATCACTAGAAGGTACAAATTTTAAAGAATTATTTGTTGGATCTAAGATAATGATTGATACTACTTCTACAAATCTAAAAAGACCAAATATCAAGGCTGAAATAACTGATATAAAAGCTAATAAAAGGATTAAAGGTAAGCCTAGAACTGGAAATTTAACAATACAAGTTACTGTTGATAAAGAAGTATCAATTATACCAATGACATATTATTATAATAATGGCTATTTTAGAGCTGTTGGAATGTTAGATAAAGATGTTATATTATCTTTTAATACTACTATAAAAGCAGTACTTTGTGAAGTTAAGGTTGATAAATAACAATGGCAATGGAACAATTTACAAATGATATTCAAAAGCTGTATAATTATATTACAGAACAAAAATCAAATATAAATAAACTTTATAAGTATTTAGAAGATGGCAAGTTTGATAATTTAACTGTTATTGACAACTTTGCTGTTAATTTAGGTTTGACAATGTCTGATGACCTTAGAATGGCACTTGTAACTAGATTAGTAAGTTTAAGAGATGATAATTTAGTTCAAGTATTAAAAAAACTTCCTAAGAGTGATGATGAAATTATCACTCTTCAAGAAAAAGCATATAAGTTTGTTTCAAAATTTTGGCTTGAAGTTCATCAAAATACCCTAAACTTTATAAATGAAAATAATCTACTTACACCCTTTTATAGAGCTGTATTTAATGGTGTTTATGAGGTTGGTGTTGCTATGACCTCTTGGCAGACTTCTTGGACTGCATTAATTATAAATGGTGTTAACAAAGAATTATCATCTAAATTTGATGGTGATGATACAAAAGTTATGCAGTATCTTGAAGATAATAAACTTTTTGATTTAGGTCATGATGGAGAGATTGCTGATAGAAGTTATTCAATGCTTGTGCAAAAAGATGGCAAATATGAAAGTCAATCTTATATAAAAGCATTTAAAAATGAGGTTACTAATACTATTGATATGTTAGAAAATTTCGTTGATAATCTAATAGAACTTGAAGATGAAGTGTATGGTTCTAAATGGGATTATATATTATACATACAGGCAATTGTTAAAGCCTTAGGGGAAGATAAGTGTGATACACTTGTTTCCCGATGGGCTGATGTAGACAGAGCTTGGATGAAGCTGAAAACACCAATTCAAATAGGTCATCCACTTGAATATTATGAAGATCATTTTAGAAAAGCTGTAGCACTTGAATGGGATATCAGATTAACCTCCCCTACTCTACAAAATAATAATAACAGAGTAGAAAAATTAAAATTAATGTTTAATGAAATTTATTCTGTGGTTGATATTACAGAAGAGTATAAAAGTATTTATGACTTCTCTTTAAAATCATTAGATAAAGTTCAATTATACCTTGGTCGCCCTGCTCTCTTCTTTGGAGCAGAGTTTAATGGCTTGTTTTCTGCTCAAGTTGTACCAAATGATGAGATTGTCAGTCGTGAGGAAGGTAAAAAGATATTTGCTTTTAGTGATGAAATACTTCAAGGGCAGCGAGCAAAACCATTTTTAAAGCTAAGTAGAGAGATTTTAGGGCAAGATTTTTTAACAGAAGACAGAAAGGCTTTATTTACACAAAGTGATAAATGGCATCAAGTTTATGATATAACGACCATTGGACACGAATATGGGCATATTTTATGGTGTGATGAAAACACTGAAGCTGTGATGAATAAAGGTGGTAACTTTAAAAATATAGAAGAGTTTAAAGCTACTACAGGCGGGCTTGTATCATTTTTTACTGATTCTGCCAATGATGAGAGCGACTGCGAGCGACAAGTGTTAATGGATACTGTTAAACGAGCTGTTGGACTTATAGGTTGGATGGAGGTTGATGAAGTGCAACCTTATTATTGTGAAGGTTTAATTCATTTAAGCGGATTATTTGAGACTAGTGTATTATTTTGGGATAATGAAAATAAAAAATTAGCTATCAATATGAATGATGAAAAGATTAAAGCTTTAAAACAATGGTATGTTAATACTTACAGTTCATTGGCTGTTCATTATTTAAAAAAGAATGAAGCTACTATCTGGCTTAATATTTATGCAATTAAAGAAGATAAGTATTTTATGCCTGTTGATGATAATATTAAAGCATTTGTAGAGTATTATTTTACTCAATATAAAGCTATCGGGCAAGAGTTAGATAGTGAAGATAAAAAATCAAATTATATAAATTAAGGAACTTAATTATGACAATCGCTCAAACATTATTAGACAGAAGTGGAAATGTATGTGAACTATGTGGTTCAAATGAAGATTTGAGTGCATATACAGTTACACCTAAAGATGAAGAGATTTTAGTTTGCGGTACTTGTAAAGAGCAAATTGAAGATAACAGTAAAATAGATGAATCACATTGGCATTGTTTAAATGACAGTATGTGGAGTGAAGTAGATGCTGTTAAAGTGGTTGCTTACAGAATGTTATTTATTATGAAAAATCAAGATATGCTGGATATGATGTATTTAGAAGAAGATGTTCAAGCTTGGGCAGATGCAGGACTTCCGGAAGAGGTAGATGAAGATGCTTTAGTTTATAGAGATTCAAACGGTGTAATTTTAGCTCACGGTGATACAGTTGTAATAATTAAAGATCTACCTGTTAAAGGTGCTGGATTTACTGCCAAACAAGGAACTGCTGTAAGAAACATATCTTTAGTACCAAATGATGAAACTCATATTGAAGGTCGTGTAAATGGTGTTAAAATTCAATTAAAAACATGTTTTCTTAAAAAATCTTAATTAAGATAAAATAATGAAACAGTTAATTTTTGATGTATGTGTTATAGGGTGTGGACCGGCTGGTTTTTCTGCTGCTATGCGATCTTATGATTTTGGTAATCATGTTTGTATCGTAGAAGGTAATCAAATAGGTGGTGCTGGGATTATGGACGGTGCTTTAACATCAAAAACAATGTGGGAATTGTCAAGCAACTATGCCGTTGCAAAGCGGACGGATAGAGGGTATATTGCATCTAGATTAACTGTGGATTATACAAAAGTAAGAGATACAGTATTTGAAGCTGCTATGGATAAACGATATCAAATGTTATCACAGATTGAAACATTTTCAAAAAAAGAAAACTCAACAAAAAGTATCACATTGATAAAAGGTTGGGCAAAATTTAATAAAGACAAAAGTGTAATAGTTGCACAACATGATGGTACATTTGTTAAAATTACTGCTAATAATTTTATAATAGCAACAGGCTCTCATCCTAGAAAACATCCGACTTTACCTATTGATGGTAAAAAAATAATTACATCTGACCATATTCTAAATATGAAAAAATTTCCCAAAAGAATTTTAATAATTGGGGCTGGTATTGTTGGATGTGAATTTGCAACTATTTTTGCCAATTTTGGTAAAACTAAAGTACACTTATTAGATTCTCAACCAAGGGTTATACCTTTTGAAGATGATGATGTCAGTGATTATGTGGATAAAAGATTATCAACAATTGGTGTTAATATCCATCATCAAGCCTCTTTGCGAGAAGTAAGAGATGAAAAAACTCATTTAGATGTAGTTTTGGATTATAAAGATGGACATACAAAGGTAATTGTTGTTGATACAATTTTAGTTTCTATTGGAAGAGTACCAACTGTTAAAAAGCTAGGTCTAGAAAATATTGGTGTAGATATTAATGAGAGAGGAACATTAAATGTTGATAGTAACTGTAAAGTTAGTGATAACATTTATGCAGTAGGAGATATTTCAGGTAATGTAGCTTTAGTAAATATAGCGGAGATGGAAGGTAGATTTGCAGCTAAAGCAATAGAATCTAAGATAGGCTTTCCATTAAGATATCGTAATATTTCTACAATTATGTTTTTTAATCCAGAGATTGCCACTATTGGATTAAATGAAAAAGAGTGTCAAGAGCAAAAAATAGCATATAAAGTTGTATTTTATAAGCACTCATTAATTTCAAGAGCAATTGCAATGAGAGAAACAGATGGATTTTTTAAGCTTATAGTGACAAATGAGGAAAATCCAAAAGTATTGGGAATGAGAGCAGCTGGTCTTCAAGCAGCTGCATCAATTATGTATATTGCTACAGTTATGGATCATAAACATAATCTTAAAGAGATTTTAAAAACAGTACATCCTCATCCTAGTATGACTGAGGGGATTCAAGAGTGTTTAAGAACTTTAGTGGGTAAACCCATTTTAAAGCCTGAAGCTTTTCCTAATCATATTAAGTTTAAGGTATGGAATCCTTAGCAGTTATATAATATTATTGTAATATTTCTTGAACTCGCCCCACCTCTCCACTGGTTAACATCACTTTTATACCATGTGGATGAGTTGGAGAATTTGTTAAAAGCTTTTTAACAATCCCTTGGGTTAATTTTCCACTTCTTTGATCTTGTTTTAAAACAATATTTACTTTTAAACCTTGCTTTACATCGAATCTTTTTTTAGGATCACCCATTTTAGTCTGCTTTTATTTCGTGACTTAATACTTTTTTTGCAAATTCTATATTAAAAAAGAAGATAATTTTAAACATTAAATCAACTTTTGTTTTCTTTTCTTGGGTTGCATCAAGCATAGAAAAAGTAAAACCTTTACAAGTCTCATCTTTTGGGATTATTTCTACAACTACAGGTTTTAAAGCTCTCATCATATTCATAGTATTTTTATACTCTTTAGGCTTCAATCCGGCAATTATATCACCATCTTTTTCTTCTTTAGCCATTGCACTATAGAGTATTGCTAATGTATCTTTAAAAATAGACTTTCCCCAATTTATTTTTCCAGTTTTATAATGAAAAATAGCAGTTTTATTTAAAAGTGCTTTTGGTTTTGAAGTTCTAATATCTTCAATCATTTGTAAAAATGGATTTATTCCACCTACACTTACAGCATTTTCCATAAGGTCATTATGTAATTGTTCTTTTTGTTCATTTGATAAATCATTAAAATTCATATTATTTTTCCTTGATTTGTTTTCATTTAATTGTGGAAGTATATCTAAAAACTTGAGAATCCCCTACTTTCTAATAGAAGTTGCAGTCAAAAAGATATAATCTTTTCCTGTGATCGTAACTCTAAACTTTTTCTGCTGTAAATACTTTTTACAAAATATAACATCATTATAAAGTATTGACATCTCTGAAAAGCTATAGTTTGGAGCTTTTGCCCCATAAATCATCTCTCCATCAATCCAACGACAGTTAGGGAATCCAAGTATTATAGCACCATCTTTTTTTAAATACTTTTGTACTATTGTTTGAAATATAAGTTTGAAATTTAGGCTGGTGCTTTGTAAAGTTCCTATAGTGATAATCAAGTCAAAAGCTTTGCTTTCTTTAGTAAACTTTTCTAACTTTAAACTCTCTAAGTCATTTATATCACAAGCATAAAACGATACATTTTTATCATCTTTAAATTTCTCAGTAGCTTTATCTATGGCACTTTGACAATAATCAATCCCTACTAGTTCAAGATTTTCAAAGTTACCGGCATACTTTTTTATCACTTCAAACTCATCACCACTGTTAACACCTAGATTTAAAATCCTAAGGCGTTTATTTATTGTGGCATTTTTTAAAGCCTCTAAATAGTAGTGTAAAAATGCAGGTTCTTCTAACTTTTGTATTTTAGCAAAAGTTGAGTCTATACCATACTTAGCCTCTATTTTATTATCACCTTGCTCACGGTGAAATGATTGTTTTGTATTTAATTTCTGAAATTTGATTGATATAGTACCATTATCTAAAGATTGGGGCATTAAAATCTTGCACTGTAAAATTTGAGATAAATCAACCCAAGCTTTCAAATTGTCATTGGTTGTAGTAAATTCTAAAATATCATTCTCATTTAGAAGCGCCACTTCTTGTGTTAAAATATCAAGTATTTTATATAAGTTTTCATTTGTAAATTTTATCATATTAACAGACATCATAGCACGAATTGACTATAATACCGCATAATGACATTAGAAAATAAATTAAAACAACTCCCTTTAGATGCTGGTGTTTATCAATACTTTGATAAAGACGGCAAACTGCTTTATATTGGTAAAGCCAAAGTGCTTAAAAATCGTGTAAAAAGCTATTTTAAGTTTAGACCTGATTTATCCCCATCCGATAAACTAAGCCCTCGTATTTATAAGATGATTAGTGAAGTTGCTCAATTGGACTATATAGTTGTAAACAATGAAAATGATGCTTTGATTTTAGAAAACTCACTTATAAAGCAACTTAAACCAAAATACAATATTTTACTTCGTGATGATAAAACTTATCCATATATTTATATTGACTATTCTGAAGATTTTCCACGATTAGAGATTACTAGAAAAGTGTTAAAAGGTGCAGGAATTAAATATTTTGGTCCATATAGTATAGGTGCAAGAGATATGCTGGATAGTATTTATGAGATTGTTCCCTTAGTTCAGAAAAAATCTTGCATTAAAGGCGGTAAGGCGTGTTTATTTTATCAAATGGGTAAATGTCTTGCACCTTGTGAAGAAAAGGTATCACAAGCAGAGTATTTAAAGCTAATTGATATTGCTATAGGTTACATTCAAAATAAATCTGCATTAACAGCAAAACTTCAAGATAAAATGATTGAATTAAGTCAAGATATGAGATTTGAAGAGGCTATGACTTTAAGAGACAGAATTAAAACTATTGAAAAGTCAGAGATTAAATCAACTCTAGATTTTGCTAAAGATGAAGACTATGACTTATTTGCTGTTAAATTAGGTGTGACTAAAGCTGTAATTGTGAAGATGTTTATAAGGGGTGGTAAGCTTATATCTGCAAATCATAACTATATAAATATCAGTGAAGATATGCAAGAGTTGGATGAGGTTTATAAAGTGGCTATTGTTGGATATTATAATTCAGATTTACCTTATGTTCCCAAAAATATTTTAGTAGCTGTTGAGCTTGAAGACAAGAGTAGTTTAGAGCAATTTATAGCCTCTAAATTTGATAAAAAGGTTTCCTTGGTTGTTCCTAAAATTGGAATAAAAAAACAACTGTTAGAAGTTGCTTTTAAAAATTGTGTAGAGCTTTTAAAGATAGATAAGACAAATACAAATATTGTAAATGAAGAGATAAAAGAGCTATTTAACTTATACAAAACACCATATAGATTTGAATGTTTTGACAACTCACATATGATGGGTCAGGCAACAGTTGGTGCAATGGTTGTATGGGATGATAATAAGTTTTTTAAAGAGGATTATCGGTTATACAATTTGGATGTTAAAGATGAATATGCACAAATGAGGGAAACTTTGATGCGTCGAGTTGCAAGATTTGAAGAAAATCCACCTCCTGATATGTGGATTATTGATGGTGGTTTAACACTTCTTAAGTTGGCAAATGACATTTGCAAAAGTGTTGGAGTTACACTTGATATGGTTGCTATTTCTAAAGAAAAAGTTGATGCGAAAGCTCATAGGGCAAAAGGTAGTGCAAAAGATATTTTATATACTTTAGATGAAAGATACAAATTAGAACCAAGTGATAAAAGATTGCAATTTATCCAAAGAGTGCGAGATGAAGCTCATAGATGTGCCATAAGCTTCCATAAAAAGAAAAAGCGACAAGAAGATAAGCAAATATCACTTTTGGACATTAAGGGCATTGGAAAGGCCAAAGTAACGAAATTGTTAAATTACTTTGGTACCTTTGAAGCTGTTAAGAATTCAGATGTTGAAAATTTAAAAGAAGTATTAAATGCAAAAGATAGTATCCTTGTATTTAATCATTTTAACGAAAAAGAAGAATAATTGGCAAAAATATTACTTAATAAATCAAATTTCTTTCATAATCTTGCAGTTTGTTCTGATCAAGCTGGCGGAAAAGAAAAAGTTTCAATAGTTTTAAAAGATAATGCGTATGGACATGGACTTTTAGAAATAGCACAAATGGCTCAAGAGTTTGGTATAACAAAAGCAGTAGTGCGAACAGTAAAAGAAGCTCAAAAAATAGAGACTTTTTTCACACAAATCTTAATTTTAGCTGATATACCAACCACTACTTTGGCACATAGTTTTCACATAACAATCAATAGCTTAGAAGATATAGATAAAATGGGGGCTGGAGCCAATATTGCTATCAAAGTTGATACAGGAATGCATAGACATGGAATTTTACCACAAGAGCTAGAAGCCTGTATTTATGGGGCTTATAGAAAAGAGTTAAATATAAAGTCAGTGTTTATGCACCATAGAAGTGCTGATACATTAAGTAGTGAATATTTTTGGCAAAAAGACTTATTTAAAGGGATTGTAGAGGATAGCAAAAAAATATGTGCCAAATTAAATTTACCTGAAATTGCCTTTCACAGTAGTAATTCAAGTGCTTTGTTTAGGAATAATAATTTTAGTGAAGAGTATTGCCGAATAGGTATTGCTGCTTATGGATATTTGGAAAATAAAAGTCCCTTAAAAGTCCCAAATTTAAAACCTGTACTCTCACTACATGCATCTAAAATTTCAACAAGAGTTTTATCTTCAGGTCAAAGGGTAGGATATGGTGGAACTTTTACAGCAAAAGAAGATATGAGCATATCAACTTATGATATTGGATATGCAGATGGTTTTATGAGAATTGATCCTAGTGTAAACTTTACAGTTAAAGGTGGTGAAAGCCTCTTAGGAAGAGTTTCTATGGATAACATAAGTGTAAGTGGACAAAGTGATGAAATTTGTTTGTTTGATGATGTAAAAGAGTTAGCGAATATAAATAATACAATCAGCTATGAGATTCTGACTTCTTTATCCGCTGATATAAAAAGACAAATAGTAGAGGATTAATATCTCCTCTTATGCTATTCGTTTAGCTTCAACATCTTCTCTGATGTTTCTTTTCTTAACATAATTGTTTAGTCCAATATGATTGTTATAACCAAGGATTTTAGCTATTTTTCTTACACTTAAACCAAGACCTAGAAGCTCTTCAATTTTATCTCTTTGCAGGTCAAATTTAGATTTTTGAATTGTACCTTTTGGTTTACCCAAATGAACACCGTCAAGTTTTTTAGCCGTAAGTGCCTCTTTTGTTCTTAAACTCATTAAATCTTTCTCAAGTGATATCGTCATACCTATCATACCAAGTATCATTTTGGTAAGCATATCATTTTTATCTACTAAATCAAGATTTTGTTGAATACTGATAATTCTTACATCATTATCCAAAAGATGATTAATCATCTTTAAAATAGATGCAGTAGTTCTTCCAAATACATTGATATCATAAACTAAAACAGTACATCCTTTTTTACAATCTTCAAGCAATACAAGCATATTTTGCTCTTCATTAGGAACATTTACTTCAACTTTCACACTGCTGTGAAGCTCAAGACTATTTTGAATTAAATATTGTTTAATACCGTTAATTTGTGTTTGTGTGTATTCGTCATTATTTGTATTGACTCTAATAAAACTAATAAGCTTTTTCATAATATCTCCTGTTTAAAAATGTATAAATGATATAAGAATAATAATATAAAATGTATAAATATATCTTTAATTATTTTACAAAATGTTACAATATATTAACTTAAACTAATATTAAGAAATGATATGCGCATTAACCACTCTAAATATAGATAATTTAACATATTGTTTTATAAAAATAAATAAATAATTACAAACTGTATAAGATTATTCTTAAATATCTAACAAAATGTTATAGTATTTATCCTTAAACTAATATTAAGAAAAGTATATTTTAAAGATAAATTTTGTAAATAATTGAATTTTATAGAAGAAATCTCTATTTTCAGGTAATTACTACTCTTGATTTGATAAAATAAAAATCTTAAAAGGATTGTTATATGAAGCTAATTATTGCTATTACCGGGGCTAGTGGTGTAGAACTCGGGTTGAAATTTGTTAAATTGCTCCCTTTACATATTAAAGCTCACTTGATATTGTCAAATGGTGCTAAGATTACGATGAAATATGAGAATTCTAAAGATTTAGAAAATGTTTTAGATAAAGAAAATGTAAAATTACATGAAGATAATGAACTTTGGGCAAGTATAGCATCAGGTTCTTATGGTGCCAATAAGATGATAATAGTACCTTGCAGTATGAATACTTTGGCAAAATGTACAGTTGGTATCAGTGATACTTTAATTACAAGAGCTTTCAGCGTAATGCTAAAAGAGAGAAGAAGTATCGTTTTAGCTCCAAGAGAGATGCCCTACAGTACAATAACATTAGAAAATATGACCAAACTATCAACTCTTGGGGTTACTATAGCACCACCGGTGTTGGGGTATTATTCCAAACAACATACATTAGAAGATATGGAAAACTTTATGATAGGCAAGTGGTTTGATTTATTAGATATAGAAAATGACTTATATAAACGATGGGGAGATAGTTAGTGAAATATAAAAGAGCAATTTATAGTGGGACATTTGACCCTATTACAAATGGACATATTGATGTTATTAAACGAGCTTTAAAGGTATTTGATGAAGTTGTTATTGCTATTGCTCATTCAGATGCTAAAAAACCTATGTTTGATATAGATAAGCGTGTTAAATTAGCAAAACTTGCTACACAAAACTTAAATGGTGTTCAAGTAGAACCATTTGATACTTTACTTGTAGATTTTGCGAAAATACAAAATATAACACATATTGTCAGAGGATTAAGAGCTGTTAGTGATTTTGAATTTGAATTACAAATGGGATATGCAAACTCATCACTTGATAAAAATCTTGAAACCATATATTTAATGCCAACATTAGAAAATGCCTTTGTTAGTTCATCAATAGTAAGAGAACTTATAAGATTTGATGGAAATTTTAGTCATCTTGTGCCAGAAAATATTATAAAGGAATTAAGATAATGTATATTGTAATTGAAGGAATTGATACAGCAGGTAAATCAACACAGTTAGATATCCTGCAAAAAAAGTATCCAGATGCAATTTTTACAAAAGAACCTGGTGCAACTGAAATTGGAAAAGAATTAAGAGAGATGGTTTTATCAGGACGGGCAAAATCAAAAATGGCTGAGATGTTTATATTTTTAGCTGATCGTGCGGAGCACGTAGAAGAGGTAATTATCCCAAACAAGGATAATTTGGTAATAAGTGATAGAAGTCTGATAAGTGGAATAGCTTATGCAAAAGATATGCCATTGAAAATTGTAACATCTTTAAATCTTATGGCGACAAATAATACTCTACCGTCTCATGTAGTTTTACTTGAGTTAAGTCGTGAAGAATTAACTAAACGATTAAGTGCAAAAGAAAATGACAGTATTGAATCTCGCGGGATTGACTATTTACTTGATATTCAAGATAGGTTAAAACAATCAATCCAATTATTAGAATTAAATCATATTTTTATTGATGCAAGTGAGAGTATTGATGATATTGCTCAAAAAATAGATAAGTTTTTGGAATAAAACTAGAATTTGATTGTCATTAAAAAGTCAATACTTTATCACTATCTATCACCCAAGAAGCTAAATTATCCATAGTGCCTTTTATTTCACTATCAAAATATGGTTCATTTTTATTTAATCCACATCTTGCCTGACAAGTACCACATACTTTTAATTTTGCCCCATTTGAATATAACTCTTTTAATATCTTTACTAAATCAAAATCATAAAGTTCAGGTTTTTTCGTAGCATCTCTTGCTAAATCAACACTGTCATTCATTAAAAAGATTCGCACCTCTTCACCTTTTTCTAAAAGATTTTTTGCAAGTCTTAATCCATTCCAAGCTACATCACTGCCATCATATGGTTGATGGTTAAATATTATTAGTATGCTCATTATTGCTTCCTTACAGTATTTTATTTAACAATTTATTATATATGATTTACACTTAAATGCCTTGCTAAAGACTGCATCAAAAAACAATTATTAAATGTTGAATAAACTCACTATATAAAGTAGATATTATATGTAAAAGCACTTATAAACCAAAAAAATGGTATCCTTACAAAAATATGATAAATAATAAAATTTATAAAAGGTAATAGATGAGTAATATACAAGCCTTGCGAGGTATGAAAGATATTATGGACAATGATAGCAAGCTTTTTACTTACTTCGTTGATAACTGTTCGGCAATAGCTAAAAGATATGGATTTAACTATCTTGAAACTCCAATTTTAGAAGAAACAGCTTTATTTAAAAGAAGTGTCGGGGAAAGCAGTGATATTGTAAGTAAAGAGATGTATCAGTTTATTGATAAGGGCGAAAATGATGTATGTCTTCGTCCTGAAGGAACTGCCGGGGTTGTTAGAATGTTTGTGCAAAACAAACTTGACCGTGCAGGCGGGACTCACAGATATTTTTATCATGGACCTATGTTTAGATATGAACGACCGCAAAAAGGGCGATTAAGAGAATTTCATCAGTTTGGTTGCGAATCATTTGGAGAAGATAGTGTTTATGAAGATGCAAATATTATTTTGATGATAGCAGATATACTTAAGTTCTTTGGTATTAGTTATAAACTTCAACTCAACTCTTTAGGATGTAACGAGTGTATGCCTAGCTATAAAGACGGCTTGGTTAAGCATTTAGATGATTTGGAGCTTTGTGAGGATTGTGATAGAAGAATTATTACAAATCCTATTAGAGTTTTAGATTGTAAAAATGGTAAGTGTCAAGAACAATTAATTAATGCACCAAAGATTACAAGTAGTTTATGTGCTTGTTGTGATATAGATTTTGTAAAACTAAAAAGTATTTTAGATAAAAATGGTATTGAATATGAGGTAGATTCTTCTTTAGTGCGAGGATTGGATTATTATACTAAAAGTGCATTTGAATTTGTAAGTGATGAGATAGGTGCTCAAAGTGCTATTGCAGGCGGTGGCAGATATGATAGATTGGTTGAATTTTTAGGCGGTCGCCCTACTTCTGCTGTTGGATTTGCTATTGGAATTGAGCGACTTTTAGAATTGATTAAACCAAAAGAGACAAAAGAAGAGTTGATTTATATCGGTGCTATGTGTGAAGATGCTCTTGATGTAGTATTTTCTAAAGTTGCTCAAAAAAGAGGAGCTTCAAAAGTAATTACTGATTATAAAGTAAGAGGATTTGGAAAACACTTTAACAATGCTCAAAAGAAAGGTGCCACAATAGTTGCTTTAGTTGGAGACAACGAATTAAAAGACAATACTATTTGGGTTAAAGATTTAGATAAAAAAGAAGAACAAATTATAAAAATGGATGAATTTTAAAAATGACATTATTTGCATTAATCAAAGAAGATTTCTCAGTTCCAAAAAAAAATGACCCTGCTTTGCATTCAGGCTTTGAGTTGATATTTAATTATCCGGGGGTTTGGGCAGTTGTAAATTATCGAATTGCTAATAGGCTTTACAAGAGTGGTTTTAAATTTTTAGGTCGTATGGTTGGTGGAATCAGCCAATTTCTTACAAATGTTGATATTCATCCTGCATGTACAATTGGACGAAGAGTTTTTATAGATCACGGTTTTGGAGTAGTTATTGGAGAAACAACTGTTATTAAAAATGATGTTTTAATTTATCAAGGTGTTACTTTGGGTGGAGTTAGTTTAACTCACGATAAAAGACACCCTACTATTGAAGATCATGTTGTTATTGGCAGCGGTGCAAAAATTTTAGGAAATATTACTATTGGAAGTGAAAGTAAGATTGGTGCTAATTCCGTTGTAGTTCAAAATGTACCAAGTCATTCTACTGCGGTTGGTGTTCCTGCACGGGTAATTAAGCGAAAAGATACAAAATGCCAATTAGACCATAATATATTGCCGGATATCTCTAAAGAGATGTTTGATTATCTGCTTAAAAGAGTTGCTGTACTTGAACATGCAATTAAAGAACAAGACGGTATTGATGTATCCAAAGAAGATGAAGAGTTAGAATCAATTTACGAAAACTTTATTGATGCAATGAAGAAGTAAATGCTTGAATTAGCAATACTAGGGATAATCACCGGAGCAGTTTCCGGTTTCTTTGGTGTTGGCGGTGGTATGGTTCTTATTCCTATGCTTTTATTTGCCAATTTTGAGATGAAACAAGCTGTGTCTATTTCTATTATGCAAATGGTTTTTAGCTCTGTTTTTGGCAGTTTTTTAAATAGTAAAAAAAATAAAGAAATTTTAAGAGATGGATTATTTCTAGGTATTGGCGGCTTTATCGGCGGTAGTTTAAGTGGTATTATAGTTTCAAATGTCAGTGGTGATATTTTACAATATTTATTTTTACTTATAGTTATTTTAGCTATTGTAAGAGTAAGTATGACTCCGGCACAACATGATAATATACAAAAAGACAGCTCTCCTAAACGATTGATAACAATTGGATTTTTTATAGGTATGATTGCTATGAGTATCGGTGTTGGCGGTTCAGTGATGCTTACACCTATTTTAGCCGGATATTTACATTATAATTTAAAACATGCTTCATCTTTAGGATTGTTTTTTGTAATGTTTAGTTCTATCGCCGGTTTTTTATCTTTAAGTTTGGCCGGTCATATGATGTATTTTGAAGGTGCTATTGTTGGAATTGCTTCACTATTTGGAGTTTATTTAGGAATATATGTAAAAAATAAAACACATATCACATCATATAAAAAACTTATTTTAATTTTATATGTTATGATATTAGTATCTGTTGCCTATAAATTATGACAGAAGAGATACACTTCTTTGTTGTACTGCATTAGCTTGTGTTGATGCTAATAAACCTATTTGAGCCATCAAATTGTTTTTTGAAAAATCTGTCACTTCTCTAGAATAATCTACTTCCATAATATTACTGCTAGCCTGTGCCAAACTAGTTTGAGACGCTATTGCTGTTCTACCGCTTGATTCCATTTGATTAGATGAAGCAGAAAAATTACTTGAAAATTCGGATAGTTTGCCCATACCTGCCTTTGTAGCATCAAACAAATTACTCATTGCATTTGGATTAACTGTAAAGTCATCTAAAAATGATCTAATATTTTGTGATATATCTGCAGTTTCTTCTGATTGCATATTGATAATAGAATCATCACCTGTCACTATAGATAAATCTTGTTGATTTCCGGCAAGTAGCTGCTCTCCGTTATAATTCGTACTTTGAGCAATTGCATCGAACTGATCTAGATAACTTGATATTTGTCCTTTAATTGCCTCTTTGCCTTCAGCGCTTGTAGTACCGTTCATGGCCTGCAAAGACAAGGTATTGATTTCATTCAAAATATTTGACTGCTCTCTTAACCCGCCTTGAGCAATATTACTCATAGCAATACCACTGTTTATATTCTCCAAAGCCTGATACATAGTACTTCTTTGAGATCCTAAAGCAGCCGCTATAGATAAAGATGAAGAGTCATCTGAAGCTTTGTTTATAGCTAAACCAGTCGAGATTCTTTCTAACGCACTATTTTGCGTATTTGAAATAGAATTTAAATTATTATTTGTGTTTATATCCATAACAGATCCTTTTAACTTATACATATATTATAAAATAAATAATATTAAAGTAAGTTTATAACTTTTAAGTAATAATTAAGTGGTGCGTGGATAGTATCGCATATGAAAAGAAGTATTTTAATTATTTTATTTATATTACTACCTTTAATAGCCAATGATGAGAATTGGATAGATCCAAATAAGAAAGCAATATTATTAGATTATGCACAAGATATTACAGAAGCTAAAACAATAGCAAAAGAATATAAAGATCATGATATTTATATATATAATACCATTCAAAACAGTAATGCTTGTTGCGCAATTCATATTGTTAATATTAAAAAAACAAATGTTAAGTCTCTTCTAAAAAAAGTTAAACAAAATAATTTATCTGCAAAAGAGATATCAACGACCAGAATTAAATATTTTGCCAGAGATATGTCTCCTAAAAATTTATTTATTGAATCTGGAACAGAAGATACAATTGAAGAAAAGATTCAAGATAAAATAATAGATAATAAAATCGAACAGATTGCTCAAAAACAAGTTATACAAAATAATTTATCTCAAGATATTGAAGAAAGTTGGATTGATCCTACGAAAAGGATAATATTAGTGGATTATGTAAAAAATCCAAAAGAAGCAAATTTAGTAGCACAAAAATATAAAAATCAAGATGTATATATTCGTAGTACGGTTAAAAATAGAGAAGCATGTTGTGTTGTATATATTGTAAATATTAAAAAACAAAATGTAAAATCTATTTTAAAGCTTGTTTCAAAAAATACTAAAAATGCTAAAAAAGTATCAATTGCAAAAGTTAAATATTTTGCAGCAGATATCTCCCCTATAAATAAATTTATTGCAGCTAGTAATGTAGAAAATAATATAAATAAAACAATTACAGTATCTAAAGAAATTAAAGTTATACCAAAAATAGAACCAATAGCTGAGAATATCATTTTAACTAAAACAGAAAATAAAGAAATAGTTAAAAAAGAAGTTATAAAACCAAAAAATAAAATAGAATCTAAAGCTGCTGTAGTATCTAAAGAAATTAAAGTTACACCAAAAATAGAAGAAAAACCAGAATTAGTATCTCAAAAAATAGAACCAGTACAAAAGTTAACTGTAGAAACTACTTTAACCAATCCTGTAAAAACTAAAAGAATATTAAAAGAAGAAGTTATTGAACGATTGGCAGAAAGATTAGATTATATAGATATAAATAAAAAGGCCATAACTTTAGTCAGTAGTCTTGATTTGGAAAGAGCACTGAAAATTGCTAAAACATTATCAAAATATGATATATATATTTATAAAACCACATCTACACAAACACCTTATTTTATACTTTATGCTGTAAATATAACGAGAGATAATCGTAATGAAAATTTACAAGATATTAGAAAAATTCTAAAAGATGCATATTTTTCTTCAAATGCAAAAATTAAATATTTAGCTTCAAATACTTTTAATAAAAATTTATTTATTAGATCATCTTTAACATCAAAGCGACCATCTGAAGTTTCTTTAGTAAACTCAAATTATCAAATGATGACTGTAAAATATGATTATCGTGTTCCAATAATAAGAATGAAAAAGATTAGTATTGTAAAACCTAAGAAAGTTGTCATAAAACAAATTAAAAAACAAGTAGTAGAAAAGAAAATAGTGCAACAAGAGAAAGTCATCATAACAGGGAATAATAATTTTATTGATATAAATAAGAAAGCTGTTACTATAGTTAGTGCTCTTAGTTTAAGAAAGGCAAAGGAACTTGCCGGAACATTATCTCGATATGATATATATATTTATAAAACCACAACTACACGAGTACCTTATTTTATACTTTATGCTGTAAATATAGAAAAGGATACACGAGATGCTGATATTGAAGATATTAGAAAAAAGTTTGAAGATGCATATTTTTCTTCAAATACAAGAATAAAATCTTTGGCTTCCAATAATTTTGATAAGAATATTTTTATACCATCTTATTCAAAATGAATTTAAGTGAATAACTTTATTTTAATCAATAATCTGAACATCATTATCTAAAATAATTCTATTTCTACCTTCTAGTTTAGCTTTATATAAAAGTTCATCGGCTTTTTTTAGTGTTGCTTCATTAGATTTATGTTGATTTCTACGACTAAGTCCCGCACTAAATTCAACTTTTATAGTTTGACCTTTATAATTAAAATCTCTATTTGCAACTATATCTTTTACCCTTTTTAAATACTTAGTCAACTCTTTTCCATCATCATAATTTAATAAAACAACAAACTCTTCGCCACCGTATCTTGCTAATATATCATTTTGTCTTGTTAAAGAGTTCAGTACCCCGGCAAATGTTCTTAAAATAGCATCTCCACAATCGTGACCATACATATCATTGATATTTCTAAATCTATCTATATCATAAAATACAATCGCATAGTTTTTACCAAACATATTATATTTTCTTTCAATTTTATCAAGTTCTATATCAAAAGATTTTCTATTTAATATTTTGGTTAAAGAATCATAATCTTTTTCTTCTTTAACATTTTCAAGTTCTTTTTCTAATTGATCTATTGTTTCTTGCATTTGATCAAAATGTGATTTGTTTTGAAGAAGAATTTTTGTAGTTTTTTTCATCGAATGTTCAATTTCATAAATAGTATTTACAAGTTTAGATTGTAATAATCCCACTTCTCTAAAAGAAGCAGGTGAAATATTTAAAGTTTCTAATTCTTCTTTAATATTAGAAATTTCAGAGGTAGAATTTTCACTTTCCAAAAGTGTTTTATCAAAATATTTACCCATTAATGAAGTTATCTTTATCATATCTTGAGATTTGTCTTTAATTACTTTTCTATCATTAGTAATTCTTTTTTTAGTTATCTCTTTAATTTTACTAATTGTTGTTCTATCTAACAGTTTTTTTGGATTTTCTGATATCATTGTTGTTAACTTTTCAACATCTTCCTTAATATCTTGATTAATAGATGGTGTTAAAATTTCATTTAAGATAAAAGCAAATCCTTTTAAATTATCAAAACGCTTTGTTAATAATGTGGCTAAATCACTAAATGTAGTTATGTTATCTTTTTGAGCTTGTTGCTGTTCAGGTGGTGTTAGATTAGTTAGAATATCATCAAATACTTTGCATTCATAAATATCTTTAGATGCGGTTTTTGCCTGAATTGCAAATTCTTGGAAATAATTATCAGGAGTTGCTATCAACCCCTTCTTTTTTAGTTGAAAAAAAGTATTTTTAATTATATTTCTCACTTACTGCCTTCATCTAATTTTAAGTTTATTATTCTATCTAAATATCATTTAAAATATCATTTAAAATAATATATAACTTTATATGAACAAATTATCATTTATTAGTGTATAATATGTGCCTAATTTTTTACAAGGTAATTATAATATATGATAGATTCAATTAAAATTTTTAATGCAAATGAAAATAACTTAAAAAATGTAAGTTTAGAAATACCAAAAAATAAATTAATAGTTTTTACCGGACTTAGCGGTAGTGGTAAGTCAACTTTGGCTTTTGATACATTGTATGCTGAAGGGCAAAGACGATATATAGAGTCTCTTAGTGCTTATGCCAGACAGTTTTTAGACAAAGTTGGTAAGCCTGATGTTGAAAGAATTGAAGGTCTGACTCCTGCTATTGCAATAGATCAGAAAACTACAAGTAAGAATCCGAGAAGTACTGTTGGAACTATTACTGAAATATATGATTATTTAAGACTTCTTTATGCAAGAATCGGAAAACAGCATTGTCATAAATGTGATAAACCTATATCTCAAATGTCAAGCAGTGATGTCATTGATCAAGTATTAAGTTTACCAACAAATTCTAAAATCGTCATTTTAGCACCTTTGGTAAACCGTAAAAAAGGTACTTTTGCAGATCTTTTTGAATCTTTACGGGGTAAAGGTTATGTACGAGCTATGGTTGACGGGGTGATGGTACGGCTTGATGAAGAGATAGAACTGGCTAAAACAAAAATGCATACTATACAAGTAGTTATGGATAGAGTTGTAGTGAAAGATGAAAACGCTCAAAGAATTGCTCAAAGTGTAGAAAAAGGTTTAAAAGAAAGTTTTGGGGAACTTGAGGTAAGTATTATTAATTATGAAGAAGTGGGTACGGAGCATCATATCCATTATAGTGAGCATATGGCTTGTTTTGATTGTAAAATTTCATTTGAACCACTTGAACCTTTAAGTTTTTCTTTTAACAGCCCTAAGGGTGCTTGTACTACTTGTGATGGTTTAGGTATCCGCTATACCCTTGATATGAAAAAAGTTATTAATGAAGAGTTGAGTATAGAAGATGGTGCTGTACGAGTAATATATGGCTTTAATAAAGGATATTACTTTAAGATGATGAAAGGTTTTTGTGAAGCTGCATCAATCGATACAACTATACCATTTAAAGAACTTGAATCACATCAAAAAGGTGCAATATTGCATGGTGGAGTTGAAGATACAAAATTTACTTGGAAACGACATAGATTGACTCGGAAATGGATGGGAATTGTAAAAATTGCCTATGATATGGTTAAAGATGAAAAAGATATGGCTGAATATATGACAGAAAAAATTTGTGATAGTTGTGATGGTCATAGATTAAAAGCTTCATCTTTGGCAGTTCAAGTTGCAAATAAAAATATCGCTTCAATACTTGATATGCCTATTGAGATCTCTCATTCTTTTTTTCAAGATGAAAAGAATTTTAAACATTTTAACAATAAAGAACAACTTATTTCAAAGCCAATCTTAAAAGAGATACGAGATAGAATTTATTTTCTTTATGATGTTGGGTTGGGATATATTACACTTGGTCGTGATGCAAGGACCATTAGTGGTGGGGAAGCTCAAAGAATTAGAGTTGCTTCGCAAATAGGTTCTGGACTTACCGGAGTGTTATATGTACTTGATGAGCCGAGTATTGGTCTTCATGAAAGAGATACTCAAAAATTAATTAAAACTTTACGAGCTTTACAAGAGAAAGGTAATACTGTAATAGTTGTAGAGCATGATAAAGAGACTATGGAATCAGCTGACTATATAGTTGATATTGGTCCAAGGGCAGGAGCTGGCGGTGGAGAGATTGTCTTTAATGGTACTATGAAACAATTGCTTAAATCAAAAACTTTGACAGCTCAATATTTGACAGGAGCTAAAACAATTGATTATTTTAAAGGCAGACCACAAGAAGATTTTATTCAAATCAATGATGTTAATGTAAATAATATTAAAGATTTAAGTGTCGGTATACCGCTTCGAAATTTATGTGCAATTACCGGAGTTAGCGGTAGTGGTAAATCATCATTAATATTACAAACTTTACTGCCTGTTGCTAAAGAGCTTCTAAATCATGCTAGAAAAGTACATAAAATAGATGGTGTGAGCATTGATGGTCTTAACAAACTGGATAAAGTGATTTACTTAGACCAAAGCCCTATTGGAAGAACACCAAGGTCAAATCCAGCAACTTATACAGGTCTAATGGATGAACTTAGAAAAATATTTGCAGAAACTAAAGAGAGTAAGCTTAGAGGTTATGCAATAGGAAGATATAGTTTTAATGTCAAAGGCGGAAGATGTGAGAAGTGTCAAGGTGAAGGTGAGATAAAAATTGAGATGCACTTTTTACCGGATATTATGGTTAAATGTGATGATTGTCAAGGTGCTCGTTATAATCCGCAAACATTAGAGATACTTTATCGAGGAAAATCTATTGCAGATGTTTTAGGTATGAGTGTCGATGTTGCTTTAGAATTTTTTGCAAAAGTACCTAAACTTTATGCTAAATTAAAAACATTAAGTGATGTTGGTCTTGGATATATAACTTTAGGACAAAATGCAGTTACATTAAGCGGCGGGGAAGCACAAAGAATAAAATTAAGTAAAGAATTAAGTAAAAGAGATACAGGAAATACTTTATATATACTTGATGAACCAACCACGGGACTGCATTTTGCTGATGTTGATAGATTAACTAAAGTACTTCATCATCTTGTTGATTTAGGAAATAGTGTAATCGTGATTGAACATAATCTTGACATAGTTAAAAATGCTGATTATGTTATAGATATGGGACCTGAGGGCGGTAGCAAAGGTGGACAAATAATAGCAGAGGGGACTCCAACGCAATTAGCTGATAATCATAAAGAAACAGGGAGTTATACAGGATTTTATTTAGCAAAAGAGTTAAATTAGTTTCTCTCTTGTTATTTATTTTTTAAATGTTAAACTCTAATCTGTTTATTTGTATTATTAAAAGTTAAAATCATTTGATTTGATTGATCAAAAGTCATTTTAATCATATCAACTTTTATATCTTCCAAATCTTTAAAAAAATCATTAGAATAACTATAAGCTTTTTTTGTATCAGAATCTTTCAGAAATTCCAAAATCAAAGATTCTTCACTAAATATGATCTTTTGATTTGAAACTTTAAAATCTTTACATTTATTCATAAAATTTAAGAATTTTATTTTTTGTTGTTGTGAGATTTTCACATAATTTTCAATATAAACATATTTCATTTATTTATCCTCGTTGTGATATATACTGCTTAACTAACCGTTAGCTCCTTTTTTCTAATTGAAACAAATACATTATAAAAATATAAAGTGGCAAAGTTGTGTTGTTTATTGTGTGAAGTTTTTTGTATATATTTTATATTCTTTTGTAACTAGCTAACAATCATAAAGAAACAGGGAGTTAAATTGGTTTTTTTAGGTCAAAACGACTCAAGTTCAGGTTTGGATATCGGTGGTGAAAAATAATATCCTTGAGAGAAGTTGGCGCCTAGTTCTTTTGTAATATTAAAGATCTCTTCATTTTCAACATATTCTGCTATCGTTTTAAGATTTAAACTTTTTGCAAACTCAATAATTGTTTTAACTATTTTATAGCTGTTCTCATCATCAGCAACATATTTTATTAAAGATGCATCTATTTTTAAGTAATCAACATCCATTTTTAAAAGATGTTCGAAGTTTGAATAGCCGCATCCAAAGTCATCAATAGCAACTTTACAGCCAAGTGCCTTAACTTCTTTTATAAAGTTCAATAAGATACTATAATCTTTAATACTCTCATCTTCTAGTATTTCCCAAACTACTCTTTTAGCAACTTTATATTTATCTAATTTACTTTTAATATAATATAAAAAGTATTTATCCTCTATATCTTCGTATGATATATTTATAGAAAACTCAAATGGTAAATTTTCAAATTCTTTAAATGATTTCTCAATTACAATTTTTGTTATATTTCTATACTGATTTGCTTTTTTAGAGATATCTAAAAAGAAAAACGGTGAGATGATTTTTTCTTCATCTATCATTCTTACCAAACATTCATACTTATCAACTTTAAGTGTTTCATTATTTACTAACGGCTGATAATATACAATAATATTATCTTTATCCAATGCTTGCTTTAATTTCTTTGTCCATAACATATTATTTTGGTATTCATTAAGGTTGTCAAGTTCATCATAAAAAACCAAATACTCTTTATTTGTTTTTTTTGCTTCTTTAAGTGCCATATCAGCGGTAATTAATTTATTCTTTTTATTGGAAAATGATATTCCTGCTTTTGCTCTTATATTAATCTCATGACCATCTTCTTTAAATATTTCACTATCTATAGCTCCAAGTACATACGTAATAATATCTTCAAAACCTTGTTTTTCCAAACCTATGTTTGCCAAGCAATATACATCTGATGAAAATTTATAAAGTATTACTTTGTCCTTAATAAATTTTATAATATTATTAATTAGATCAACCACGCTCTTTAATATATTATCTCCAATATTAAGACCAAAAAACTCATTAATATCTTTAAATGAATTTATATCTATAATTGCAAGTGCATTTATACCAATTTCATCTTTTATATCTTTTATTAATTTTGTTCTATTTGGAAGCTTTGTAAGACTATCTATGTAAAGAAGTTTTTTTATATTTGATTCATGTTGAAGCTCTTTACGATACAAACTTTTACAAAAATCTATTTTATTAAATGCTATCTCTTTGTTTGATTCAATATCGATATAATCATATATTTTCAAAGGACTGTCTTTTAAATGTATTTCAGAACACTTTCTCATTACAAATATTGCTATATTAGTGTATTTTAAAGAATGTTCATCAATAAGTGAAGCTAAAGTTTGTAAATCTATTATATCAGTATTTACAATTATTGCATGAATCTCTTCTGTTATAAAGAACCAAGAGAGCATCTCTTCATTTGTTGCAAATAAAATTTCTATTGATTCCAGCGATTCTAAAAATTCACGGTTACGATTTTTATTCTCATCATCATCAATTACTAATATATTATAACTCATGTATAATTATACTATATAATTAATTAAATCTTATATTATTAACATCCCGTCACCATAAGAGTAAAATCTATACTTTTTCTTAGTAGCTTCTTCATATATCCCTAAAGTCTTTTTTACTCCTATAAATGAAGCTACAAGCATAATTAAAGTTGATTTTGGAAAGTGAAAATTTGTAAGTAGATAATCTACTCTTTTTGGTTTATTTAAAGGGTTTAGAAATATATTTGCTTCGCCGCTAGATTGTTTGGTTTGATAATAATATTCAATGGTTCTAGTAACTGTCGTACCAACTGCCAAAATCTTTTTATTGCTATTTATAATATCTTGTGAATTTTGTGGTATTTCAAAATATTCACTGTGCATAGGATGGTCAAGAATATCTTCGCACTCTACAGGTTTAAAAGTACCTGCTCCTACATGCAAAGTCAAATATGAAGTTTCATATTTTTCTTTTAACTCTTCTAGTAATTTAGGCGTGAAGTGTAAAGATGCTGTTGGAGCTGCTACTGCTCCATAGTTACAAGCCCATAATGTTTGATAATCTTGATTGTCTTCTTTCTCATCTTTTCTATCTATGTAAGGGGGCAATGGAATATGACCTATATCATTTAAAACTTCAACTAATGATAAAAAGTCTAAGACTCTATCATCTTTAAAAAATTGTACTACCCTGCTTCCATCTTCTAAAAGTTCTAAAACTTTACATTTTAATTTATCGTTAAAGGATAAAATAGTATCAATACGCACTTTTCCTTTTATATAGCAAGAAAAAGTATTATTCCTTAAAGGTCTATTTAGCAGTAATTCTACTTTTCCGCCAGTAGGTTTAGTTCCAAATATTCTAGCTTTTATCACTTTTGTATCATTAAACAGTATTGATGTATCATCTGGTATGAAATCTAAGATATGTTCAAAAGTCGTGTGTGTAATAGTTTGGGTAGTTCTATTATATACCAAAAGTTTAGCACTTGAAGCCGGATAAACAGGCTTAAAGGCTATTAATTCTTTTGGTAAATTATAATCGTAAGTGGAGGTTTTAGTCATCCTCTTCTTCGATATCCTCTTCTTCCTCTTTAGCTGGATTAAAAGTTTTAGCTACTAAAATAGAAACACCATATAAAATTATCAGTGGTCCTGCCATTAAAAATTGAGTTAATATATCCGGCGGAGTTAAAAGTGCAGATAAAACGAAAATTAAAATAATTGCATATTTAAAAAAGTCTTTTAACATTCTATCATTTACAAGTCCTACAACTGCT
Organism: Arcobacteraceae bacterium; assembly: GCA_023138835.1. Lineage (GTDB taxonomy): Bacteria > Campylobacterota > Campylobacteria > Campylobacterales > Arcobacteraceae > CAJXII01. The sequence continues at coordinate 65,351 of JAGLOP010000007.1, read as the reverse complement.
AGAAAAAATGTAATTACCGGTAACTCAAATGCAATTCCAAATCCAAAAAGAAGTTTAGTGAAAAATCCAACATATTTACCAATACTAGGTAGAACAGTTACAACGGTACTACCAAAATTAATTAAAAAATCAAATCCAAACGGTACAACTATATAGTAAGCAAATGATGCACCAACCAAAAACATTAGCGTAGCAAAAAATACAAAAGGAAATACGAATTTTTTTTCATTTTCATAAAGTCCAGGAGCAACAAAAAGCCACAATTGCCAAAATATAACTGGAAGTGTAAGTAAAAAACCACTAAAGAAAGCAACTTTAAGTGCCGTAAAGAATGTCTCTTGCACTTCAATAGCAACCATATAAGAACCTTCCGGTAATACAGCTTCAACAGGTACCATCATCCAGTTTAAAATTGGTTCATATACTGCAAAACAGGCAAAAAATGCCACTACTAGAGTAATACTGATTATTACTAATCTTTTTCGTAATTCTGCAATATGTGGTTTTAAATCGTTAAACATTAAACTTCCTCACTAGATAAAGAAATTTTTGCTTTTTTTGTTTTCTTTTCTTTTTTTACAACAGGTTTTTTATCCTCAGTATCATCTATTAATTTATCTGAATTTATAGATTCTAAATCTATTTTTGCTAAATTTGTCACATCTCCAACACTTGCTTTAAACTCTTCAGCTTGTTGTTTCATCTCAGAAATCTTTAATTCTGAATCAATAGTTGCTTTTGCTTCATCAATTCCACTTTTAAATTTTTTGAAAAATTTTGCAATATCAACCAGCGCACTCGGTAATTTTTCAGGTCCTAAAGCTATAATACCAACTATTAGTACTAAAAATATCTCCATAAAGCCCATTCCAAACATATATAACTCCAAATAAATTAATTTTATAAAATATGAGGGATTTTATCTAATTTTTGATAAAATCTATCTTCAAGAAAAACTATTGGGATAAAAATGAAACTATTAATATTAATTATCGTAGGATTTATTTTCTATATGATAAATCGCGGATATAGAGCAGAAGATTTTAAAAATATAAAAATTGATAAAAAACAAAAATTACAGGGTGATTTAGCGGAACATGAAGGTGGCTTGTTAATAGCATTGATGGCAAAAGTTGCAAAAGCAGATGGTCATGTATGCGAACTTGAAGCTGAACTTCTTAGTCATACTTTTACAGATATCTCATCACATTTTGAAAATAGTGAAGATATACGAAATCAGTTAAAAGAAATTTATAAAAAAGAGATGAAAAGTTTTGACAATACTGTTGAAATTTGTCAAAAATACTTAAAACTTACAAAAAGAGATTATACAAAGCGATTAAGAGTTATAGAATATCTTTTAAATCTAGCTTTCATTGATGCTGATTTTAGTAAAACTGAATTTATGATAACTGAAGATATAGCAAATACTTTAGAGATAAAAAGAGCTGATTTTGAAAGATTAGTAGCTCAGTTTGAACAGTTTTATACGCAGCATAAAAACAATAAAGTTGAAACTCTAAGAAATGCTTATGAGATTTTAGGCGCAAATCAAAGCGATGATATGTCAACAATTAAAAAGAAATATAGAAGTTTAGTTAAAGAAAATCATCCAGATATAATCACCGGTCAAGGGGCAGAACAATCAATAATTGATCAAGCAACAGCAAAGCTTCAAGAGATAAACGAAGCTTATGAATTGATAAAAAAAGAAAAAAAATAAATGGCGCAGTTTCAACATAGTTACGAAGTGTGTTCATGTAAACATGTAACCTTAGGTGAAATAATACATTCTATCAAAGAAGAAGGTGCAAAAACAGTAGAGGATATAGGTGATATAACAGATGCAGGAACTGCGTGCGGATGTTGTAAAAGTGCCGAAGATGATTTTGGAACTCCTAAAATGGAATTGTATTTAGACCAAATTTTAAAGAAGTTTGTAAAATAATGGCAAATCAACAACAAAAAGAAACAAGGGAAGATTTAATTATTCAAATTAAACATCTCATTAGTGTAACAGGCGAAGAGGTTCAAATAAATCCAAAATTTTTAGATTTTTTTCAATATGATGAATTATTAGAAACCAGAGATAGTTTAGAATATAAAAAAATTCATCAAGATGAGATTACAAACGATTATCTTGATGAGTTGTATGAAAAGCATACTAAAAGTTAAATTGCAGTAAAATCCAAAAATGAAATATTTAAAAGGTTATGGTAAACGATACTTCTCATTAGCAATTATTGCTATGTATTCAACTGTTAATAAACTATGCAAAGCGGATAGCAATTTTCAGTACCATTTAAAAGCCTTTGAATATCTACAACCGAGCCAAGCACCACCCTACTCTAATTTTAATTATTAATAAATAACATACACAAATTAAAATTATATAGGAAATATCAATGAAAAAAAGAATTAAAACTAGTTTGTTGGCTAGTTTATTATTGGCTACAACAATTAACGCAAATGAAGATCTGGGTACGATAACAGTTATTAGTGCTACAAAAACAGAACAATCAATTCAGGATGTAACATCAAATGTTAATGTTATCACAAATATTGAATTAGAAGAGAAACATTATACAACGGTAGCACAAGCTTTAAATAGTATAGCTGGAATTAGTTTTACCCAACAAGGTGGTTTAGGTGCTACTACAAACATAAATATAAGAGGTATGCATTCAAAGAGAGTATTAGTATTGATTGATGGAATAAGATACAACGATCCAACAGATAGCTTATATGGTGCTGCATTTAATCATCTTATGATAGAGGATATTGAACAAATTGAGGTAATAAAAGGTGCTCAAAGTGGAGTTTGGGGAGCAGATGCAGCTGCAGGTGTAATTAATATTATCACAAAATCAGCCAAAAAAGGTATTCATGGATCAGCTTATAGTGAAGTTGGAAGTTTCAATACTAAAAAATATGGAGCTACAATATCTAATAAAACAGATAAATATAGCTTTAAACTAAGTACAAATGTAGTTGATACTGATGGATTTACTTCATATGCAACCAATGGGGTTGATATTGATAATTTCGAAGATGACGGATATAGAAATACTACAACATCAGCAAAGTTTGATTATAAGATTAATGAAAGTAATAAGATCAATATTCAACATACAATAATAGATACAAATAGTGAATATGATAAATATAATGCTGATACAAGCTACACAAAAGAATCAAAAAGTAAATTTACATCATTAAATTTTAATCATATAAATAATATTAATGAACTTGATATATACGCTAAAAAATCAACTTTCAATCGAAAGTACACAGAAACAAGTGTTACAAATTATATTGGTGATATAAAAGAATATGGTTTAAAATCTAATATCTCTTATAACAACGATGACTTTATACTGTTTGGTATAGAAAATACAACATTTAATACAGATGAATATGGTACCTCAACTTTAAATAAAAACTATAAAAGTGATGCAATATTTATTTCAAATACCAATATTTTTAACGGATTAACTGGTGGTAAAACTATAGTAACTGAATCGATTAGAAAAGATAACTACAGTGCATTTAATAATAAAACAACAGGTAAGATTGGTGTAAAACATTTTCATGAAAATATTAAGGACTTTACTACATCTTTAAATTATGGAACAGCATATAAAGTACCAAACGTATCTCATCTTTACGGCAAACCCACCTATAATCAAAATGTAAATCCTGAATCAATCACATCATATGATATATCATTAAACTATAAAAACTTTAAAATCACAAAGTTTAATACAGAGGTTGATGATATGATCTCATATGTAAACGCAACTGATGGTTATGAAAATAGAACTGGTATATCCACTACAAAGGGGTACGAAGCAGAGTACATTACTACTATAAATGATGATATTTCAATCCTTGCAAGTTACACAACATTATCTTCAAAAGATAAAGATGGAAAAGATTTAAAAAGAATTGCACAAGAAACAGCAAAACTTAATATTGACTATTATGGTATAGATAAACTTCATATCGGACTAAACGGTGAGTATGTGGGTGAGCGATATAATTCAGATGATAAGCAAGGTGCACAAACTGGAAAATATACACTATTTAATGTTGTAACAAATTATGATATAAAACAAAATATCTCTTTATATGCTAAAATTGATAATATTACAAATAAATATTATCAAACAGTAGACGGATATGCTACAAGTCCAAGAGCATTTTATGCAGGTATAAAGGTTGAATTCTAATGAAAATTTTAAATATACTAATTTTACTTTCTATATTTAGTTTTGCGAATGATATTACTGTAACTATTAAGTACAATAATCAAATACCTGATAAGATAATAAAAACAACATATGAAGATGGTATGACTGCAATGAATTTATTAAAAAAAGTCTCTGATGTTAAAGCAACTAAAGCAGGTAAATTTTTATTTGTAAGATCAGTTGACGGTGTAAAATCACAAGTTGGTAAATTTGGATGGTTTTATACTGTAAACAATAAATCAACAAATAAAATGGCATCAAATTATGTATTAAAAGATGCAAATAAAATGACATGGTCACTAAAGGTATCATCTTGTTATTAAAAGCTATTTTATTATTTTGTATATCATTAAATTTATATGCCTATGATAGAATTATCGCTTTAAGTCCATCTATAAATGAGATAATTTATGCTCTAGGTGATGGAGATAAAATAGTAGGAAATACCACATTTTGTAATTATCCAGAAGCAGCAAAAAGCAAACAAAAAGTTGGGGGATATTTTTCCCCGTCTTTAGAAAAAATCATAAGTTTAAAACCTGATATTGTTATTATGCAGCATAGCAGCATTAAACTATCAAAAAAGCTAAATTACCTTGGCATAGAAACCAAAGTGGTCAAACTTGATAGACTAGATAGTATTACAGCCACTATTAAAGATATAGGGAATATTTTAGGTAAACCTAAAAAGGCTTTAAATATTTTAAAAGAATTAGAGCATAAATTAAATCAAACTAAAAATATAGTTAATAATAAAAAGATTTTAATGGTTATTGGACATAATCTAAGTTTAGAAAAAAGAATTTTTGTAGCAGGACAAAATCTGTATTTTGATGATATTATAAATCTTAGCGGTAATACAAATGCTTTTATAAGCAAAAGAATAGGACAACCTATTTTAAATATGGAAAATATAATTGCAACTAATCCTGATATAGTAATATTAATAGCCCCTTTTACCAAGAAAAAAGGACTAACCAAACAAGACCTTATAAAACCTTGGTTAAGCTTACCTATAAATGCTAAAAAGACAAAAAGTATCTATGTACTTGATAAACACTATGCAGGAATTGCAAGTGACAGATTAAGATTATTTTTAGAAGATTTTAGAGGATTTTTATTAGATGCTAAAAATAAACAACTACACTAATTATATATTAGAAGATATATCATTTGATCTTGAGGGCAAAAACCTTATTATTTTAGGTTCAAACGGTTCAGGTAAAACTACACTAGCTCGTGTTCTGAGTGGCTTAATACCAAGTGATACAGTAAGTTGTGAAGATAAAAATCCTTCACAACTTTACGGAAGTGCCAGAACTAAATTGATTAATTATATCCCTGTAGGGCTTGATATATTTGATGAGTTTATTAATGTATTAGAGTTTTTAGAGTTGAATTGTTTGTATGGTAATCATTCTGTTGATGAGGTTCTTGAATTTTTAAATATTAGTTATCTTAAAAATAAATCTTGCAAACATTTAAGTAGTGGGGAAGCTCAGCTGACGCTGATGGCTGGTTCTATATTACATAATGCCAAATTTACAATATTTGATGAACTTACGAGTAATCTTGACCCTGTAAGAGTTAAAATGGTTTATGAGTTATTGAAAAATGAACAGCTTTTACAAAATAAAGTTATCATAACTCACAACCTAAATTTAGCTTTTAAATTAGGGTACGATGTATTATATTTAGAAGATGGCAAAATTAAGTTTTTTGGTTCTAATGATGAGTTTTTTAACAGTGATAATTTAGATATGTTTTTCAATAAAAGTGTACGAAGAATTAATAATCATATAGTAGTAGATTTATGATGACTGTAAAGGAATTGCTATGCACAAAAATTTAATAATTCTACTTTCAATTATCATAGTTTGTACCTCTCCATTCTTTGGACAAATTGAAATAAGTTTGGCAAACATACTAGACACTAACAAAATGGATTATCAAATCTTTTGGGATATTCGATTTCCGCGAACTACATTAGCTTTTTTTGTTGGTGGAATTTTAGCTCTAAGCGGGCTTATATTTCAAACTATTTTTAGAAATCCTATGAGTACACCCTTTACCCTTGGTGTTGCTTCAGGAGCAACACTTTTTACAGCTATTGGAATAGTTCTAGGCTTTGCATCTTTTATATCTTTTTTTGCTTTTTTAGGGGCTATGCTTACTATTGTCATATTATTTATACTCTCATCAAGATTTCAAAAAAGTGAAACATCATCTTTACTTTTAGTTGGTATTGCTTTATCCTTTTTTTATAGTGCTGCTTTGATGGTGCTGTTTTTTATCAGTGATTTACAAGAAAGTTATGAAATAGTTCGATTTACAATGGGAAGTTTAGATATAGTTGGCTTTGATGATGTTTACATTATGGCACTTACTGGTATTTTACTTTTAGTGCTTATATTAAGATACAAATATGAATTAAAATTATTATTAACTTCATACCAATTTTCCCAATTAAAAGGGATAAATGTAAAAAAAGTAAACTACACTCTGCTTTTAGGAGTTTCAATAGCTGTTGGAGTTGCTGTCAGTATCACAGGACCTATTGGATTTGTAGGTTTGATAGTACCGCATATCTTGAAAATAATATATAAACAAAGTGCTGAAAAGCTAATATTGCCAATATTTTTTTATGGCGGTGTATTCTTAGTATTTTGTGATATGATTGCACGAAATTTAGGAACAACTTCAGATATACCAATAGGTGTAGTTACCTCATTTTTAGGTGCGCCATTTTTTATATATTTGATTATTAACAAAAAGAGAGAATAATTTTATGAAGAACAAATTATATATCGTATCAAGTGGAGCTGGTGGATTAAACTATCTTACCCCTGAAGCAAAAGAGGCAATTAGTGATTGTGAAGTTGTAGTATCTTACAGCAAATATGCTAGAGAACTGGAGTCCATTTTAGAGGGAAAGGAGCTTTATACCTCTGGTATGACTCATGAGATCCAAAGATGTGCTCAGGCAATCGAATATGCAAAACAAGGAAAAATCACTTGTATTATTTCAAATGGAGATGCAAATGTATTTGGAGTAGCTGCTGTAGTGGTTGAACTTATGGATGAAAAAGATTTATGGGATGAAATAGAGCTTATTTCACTTCCCGGAGTTACTTCATTTTTAGCAGCTGCATCAAAAGTAGGAGCACCTGTATCCGGTGATTTTGCAGTAATTTCTTTATCTGATAAATTAACCAATTTAGATTTAATTGATAAAAGAGTTAAATTAGCATTAGAAGGTGATTTTATACTTGGAATTTACAATCCAAAATCTAAAAAACATTTCAAACCTTACCAAAACTTTCTAAAAACTTTAGAAAAATATGATGAGAGAATTGCTGTTATTGCTTCTCATGTAGGTCGTGACGAAAAAGAAAAAATAACTATTACAAATACAAAAGAATTAATTATTCAAGGTCTTGAAAATCCATTGATATCTATGTCAACATTAATTATAGTTGGTAATTCAAATACACACTTAACTAAAAATGGTTTGGTTTTAACTCCTAAAAGTTATTTAAATAAGTATGAATTAGATGGTAAATTAAAGTAAAAGTAAAATATGTTAAATTTATGTATCTCAGCAACGGCATCAAATCAAGGTAAAACTATCTTGACCACTGCTTTACTTTATCACTTTAGAAAATCAGTGCAACCTTTTAAAATTGGACCTGATTTTATTGATCCACAATTTCATAAAAGAGTTTGTGGAACTTCTAGTATAAATCTTGATAGTTTTATTATGAATGAGCCCCAAGTTAAATGGCTTTATAATCATTATAGTGACAAAAAAGTATCTATACTTGAAGGTGTGATGGGCTTTTATGATGGGGATGATAAAGGTTGTAGTGCTTATAGTGTCAGTAAACTTTTAAATGTTCCTACTGTTTTGGTTCTTGATGCAAGTGGTAGTTATATTACGATTAGTGCTGTTTTAAAGGGGTTATTAGAGTATAAAAAAGACAATACTATCAAAGCTGTTGTTTTAAACAAAGTATCTTCTTCTATGCACTATGAACTTATAAAACAACAACTAAAAAAAGACCATAAAGATATAATAGTTTTAGGATGGATTGAAAAGAATTTAAAGAGTTTAAATGATACTCATCTAGGACTTGATTTAAAAGAGTTGGATAAAATTAAACAAATCAGTAAAGATGTATTAAAAAATATTGATATAGATAAGATTAAACTTTTAGGTAAGGTTAAAAAGAAAAAAAGTTCTAAATATCCATTTAAAAGAATAAAACAAATTGATAATAAACTAGTAATTGTTAGTGATAAGAATTTCTCTTTTCTTTATTATGATAATTTACAATTTTTAAAAGAAGTCTTTAAAGAAGTAATCATAGTTGATTCAACCAAAGATGAAGTTATACCAAAAGATTGTGATATAGTTTATATTTGTGGCGGATATGTTGAAAGTGATATTGCATATCAAAATATTAAAAATTCAAAGAGGTTTAAAAAATCATTGATTAAACATAGTTTAACTAAACCAATTTATGCGGAATGTGCAGGTCTTTTATATCTTGGAAAAAAAGTATATGATAAAAATATGAGTGATATTTTGGATGTAGGATTTACTTTAGAAAAAAGATTTAATCGACTTGGATATTATTATAATGAATCTGGGATTAAAGGACATTGTTTTCACTATACAAGAGCAGTTGATAATAAAAATGGTTTGGATGTTTTATCTAAAGTTAAAAATAGTGTTGGGGAAGTAGGAAGTTGGCAAAGTGTGAATAAAAAAGTCTTTGGTACATATTTACATACTATGTTTAGAAACAATACAAAGTTATTGGAAAGGCGGTTTATAGATGCAATTTAATAAAAAACAATCACAAATTTTAAACGATATTATCATAGCAAGAAGAGATATAAGAGGTAATAATTTTATATCTAAAAAAATTAAGAAAAAGCATTTAAATAAAATCTTACAAGCAGGTTTAGATGCACCTTCTGTTGGATTTTCTCAACCTTGGAAGTTTATCGTGATTAAAGATGAAGAGGTCAAAAATAAAGTGTATAAAAACTTTAAAAAAGAATATGATAAAAGTAAAAAATACTTTAAAAACAGACCAATTTATAATACTTTAAAGCTTGAAGGTATAAAAGAAGCTCCTGTTAATATAGCTGTTTATTATAAGAAACCTAATAAAAAAATATTGGGACAAACTTCACAAAAACAAATGGGTAAATACAGTGTAGTTTGTGCTATTCAAAATATGTGGTTAATGGCGAGAAGCCTTAATATTGGTATTGGTTGGGTTAGTATATTGAATCCTAAAAAAGTTAATGAGTTATTAGATGTTTCAAATGAGTATAAACTTATTGGATATTTATGTGTCGGTTATCCTAAAGAGTTTTTAAATACTCCAGAATTACAAACTATGAAGTGGAATAAAAAAATGAATTTAAAAACAACAGTAACTTATATTTAAAGGATTGAAAATATGCAAAATGAAATAATCAGCTTCACTATGATAACAATAGTAGTTTTACTCTTAGCATTACTTACAAAAAAAATGGAAAGTAAAGACTCTGATGATAAATCTTAAAAGTTTATTTACCGTAACATTGTTTATACTAAGTGGTATATATTATATATTTTTAACGCAAGATAAGATTTTGGCAATTATATCAGGTGAATATATTATAATTGCTGTCAATATCATACTTGTTATAGTATTACTTTATTTTAAAAATAAATTACAAAATTTAACTTTGATTTCATTTATACCAAATACTGACACTATAGCTTTAAAATCAACAATTTTATTTTTTCTAGTATTTCAAATTGTAGATTTTTATTATGAAGATGGGTTTATAGGGATGATATCACAGTGGTTTACATATTGGGTGTTTGGTTTACTTGCATGGTTATTAACAAACAATATAAATTATTACAAAAATTACAAATTTTATAGGAGTTAAGATGATAAAGAATATAACAGGAAAAATTGATTTTATTGAAAGTTTGCGAGGTAAAAAAGCTACTTTTATGTTAGCTCTTAGCAATACAGCAACAGCAAATATAGATGGTATTACACAAGCAGGAATTCCGGGGAAAATATATCTTACACCTACGCTTGATTGTGAGTTTTTATGCAGCGGGGAAGTGCGAAGTCTTGATATTATTGCCGAAACTCCAAAAGGTGTACCTACTCCTGCGCTTATTACTCGTGCGGTACACTTACTTAATCCTTACGGGGATATTGAAATACTTAATTTAGGTCTTGAAGTTGAACCAAAACTTGACTATTTTAAAATACATAACTTTGATATAAAACCAAGTGAATCAATTGATACAGGGGCAAAGATAGATGCTTTAGCTTTATTTGAAAAAGCTGTGGAGTTTGGTAAAAATTATAAATGTAAAAATGATTATATTATTTTGGCAGAATCGGTACCAAGCGGAACAACAACTGCGTATGCTACAGCAAAAGCACTTGGATATGATTGTGATGGTAAATTCTCAAGCAGTTTTAAAGAACAACCTGATTCTATCAAAGAAAAAACTATACAAAAAGCTTTAGAAAATATAAAAGATAAACAAGATTTATTTGAAATAATCGGTGGTGTGAGTGATAATATGCTGATATTTAATGCCGGGTTTATTTTAGGGAGTGCCTATAATCATACTAAAATAGTCTTAGCAGGTGGTACTCAAATGGCTGCTGTACTATTACTGATAAATTCAATAGTAAACTATATGGGTGCTAAATTAGAAAGTGGAAATATATCTCTTTGTACTACTTCTTGGGTGGCTAATGACAATAATAGTGATTTAAAAGGATTGCTTGAAATGTTAGATTTTGATTTAAATAGTTATTATTCTGATTTTGATTTTTCTGCTTCTAATCATCCTGCTCTAAAACTATATGATGAAGGTGAAGCAAAAGAAGGTGTAGGTGCTGGCGGTGCCTTGATGTATGGATTTTTAAATGGCTTAAATAAAGCGCAAATTACTAGAAAAGTGGAAGAATTTTTAGGTTAATCAAATGAAGATCTTATATTTTGGTGGACAAAAGAGTGGTAAATCTAAACTGGCTGAACTTAAAGCTTTAGAGTTAGCAAAAAATGATAAGCCTTTTTATATCGCAACATATAATGACAGTTTTAAAGATGATGAGATGGCACTTAGGATTAATACTCATCAAAATCAACGAACCAATAAGTTTAATACTATTGAAGAGCAGCTTGATTTACCAAAAGTTATAAAGGCTAATGAAACTTATTTAGTAGATTGTATCTCTATGTGGATTTTAAATAATCTTGAAAGTAGTGAAGATAAGTTATTGGAACAAATTGAACAACTTTCACATACAAATGCCAATATTGTATTTGTTTTAAATGATGTAAACAGCGGTGTAATTCCTCTTGATAAAGAAAGTAGAAAATTTGTGGATTTAACTGGAGTTGCAGGACAAATGTTAGCTTCTATTTGTGATGAAGTTTATGAAGTAAAATTAGGTATTGGAGTAAGAATAAAATGATGAAGTTTGCTCACGGTGGAGATATAAAGGGATATGCAAAAAGTATCAATTGTGATGTTGGTGAAGTGATTGACCTATCTTCAAATATAAATTTTATTAAACCAAAAATAAAAACTGATTTTAATAAGCTTGATATATCTTTTTATCCTTCTTATGATGATATTTATAATGATATTGCAAAACTTTATAAAGTTAAAGTTCATCAAATGGAACTTTTTAATGGTGGCAGCAGTGCCATTTTTACTCTATTTGACAGCTTAAATTTAAAGCATTGTACGATTTATTCTCCTGCTTATTTGGAGTATAAAAAGGCAAGTGAGATTTTTAATTATAAATTATATAAAATCAATAGATTTGATAATATTTACCAGAAAGTTAAGCAAAATTCTTTAGTAGTATTTGTAAATCCCTCTACTCCAGACGGTCGATATTATGATTTAAAGAAGTTGTTTAAGATTTGGGAAAAAGCAAATGCTACAGTTTTGGTTGATGAATCATTTTTGCAGTTCTGTGGCGGTAAATCTGTAATTAAATATCTAAAAAGTTATAAAAAACTATATATCTTAAAATCAATGACCAAAATTTACAGTAGTGCAGGTATCCGTGTAGGAACGCTTCTTTCAAATAAAAAGAATATTGAAAAGTTACGACAAAATCAACCTATGTGGAAATTATCTCAATTTGATATTACATATTTACAAGAAGCTTTAAAAGATAAAAAGTTTATAAGAAAATCATTAAAAGTTAACGATAAATGTAAAACATATTTACAAAACATATTAAAAAAATCACAACTATTAAAAAAAATCCATAAAAGTGATGCAAACTTTATATTAGTACAATTAAAAAGTTTAACAGCTGCACAACTACAAGAGCAGTTAAAGCCTTATAAAATAATGGTACGAGACTGTAGTAATTTTGACTTCTTAGATGATAAGTTTGTAAGAATTGCAGTTAAAGAGAAGTCTAAATTAAAAGTTTTAGAAAAGGCTTTAAAACAAATTTTAGATAAAATAGTATTATAAAAAAGAAAAGGTAGATTGATGTTTCAGAAATCAGTATTAAGGAGTGTTTCTCAAGATGAAAATTTAATAGCTTTAAGATGGGCTAAATATCAAGATTATTTATCAAAAATTGAAGCTATTAAAGGTTTTAAAGAGGAAGTTTATCAAGATGGATTTTTACAAGATATTTTTGAAAACTGTTTAGGTTATACTTTAAAAACTACAAATCCTGATAACTTTAATCTTGAACGAGAAAAAAAGAATGAAACTGATGGTAAAAAAGCTGATGGTGTTATTTGTGTAGATGATAAAATTGTAGGTATCATTGAACTAAAAGCACAAGATACTAAAAATCTTGATAAGGTTGAAGCACAAGCATTTGGATATCTAAGTAAACACTCCTTTTCTAAATATGTGATTATTTCAAATTTTGATGAACTTAGATTTTATTTTGATAAAGCTGTAAACTATGAAAAATTTTCTCTTTTTAATCTTGATTATGATGAGTTTAAAAAACTTCATTTGATTTTATCTTATGAAAGTATCAAAGATGATATTCCTTTAAAATTAAAAGAAAAATCAGCAAACTTTGAACAAGAAATTTCCAAACAACTTTATAAAGATTTTAGTACTTTTAGAACTCATATATTTGAAAATCTAATTAAAAATAATGATATGGATAAATCATTACTACTACGACTTACTCAAAAGCTATGCGATAGGATTATATTTATACTATTTGCAGAAGATAGAGGACTTTTAACTGCAAATACTATAAAAGAGATACGACAAAGACATGAAGCAGATGTATTTGGCAATAGTATGTATGAATATTATAAAATATATTTCGATGCAATAAATCAAGGAAATGAAAAGCTAAATATTCCTAAATATAATGGTGGACTATTTGCAACTGATGAAGAGTTAAATAGTTTAATTATAGATGACAATATCTTAGATATGGAAGCTCAAAAATTAAGTAACTATGATTTTGATAGTGAAGTTGGTGTAAATATTTTGGGACATATATTTGAACAATCACTTACAGATTTAGAAGAGATAAATGCTTCAATTAATGATACAGATTTTGATATAAAAAAATCTAAAAGAAAAAAAGATGGTGTATTTTATACTCCTGAATATATCACAAAATATATAGTTGATAATACACTAGGTAAGCTTTGTCATGATAAAAGGGTTGAATTAAAACTTGAAGAGATAAAAACCCCTAAAAATTTAAGAAAACTAACCAAAACAGAACAAACTATAAAAAACAATTTAGAAGAGTATAAAAATTGGATATTAAATTTAAAAATTTTAGATCCTGCTTGTGGCAGTGGTGCTTTTTTAAATCAAGCTTTGGATTTTTTAATCAAAGAGCATAAACGATTACAAAATGATTTGGCTTTGATGGGGGATCTGTTTAGTTCTTATGAAGTTGAAAAATCTGTTCTTGAAAACAATCTTTATGGTGTAGATATAAATGAAGATGCAGTTGAGATAGCTAAGTTATCTTTGTGGTTGAGAACTGCTGTAAAGGGGCGAGAACTTACTAAGTTAGCTAATAAGATTAAATGTGGTAATAGTTTGATAGATGATAAAAGTGTTGTTGATAATGCTTTTGTTTGGGAAGATGAATTTTCTGAAGTTTTTGAACAAGGTGGATTTGATGTTGTTATTGGTAATCCACCGTATGGAGCAGACTTAATTGGTAAAGAATGGTTAAAAAATAAATTTAAAGATACAAGTTTTGGAACTATTGATTCTTATAAATTTTTTACACAAAAAGCCATTGAATTACTTAATAACAATCAAGTTTTAGGTTTTATTATGCCTGATTCATATTTAGGTAAAGAGTATTTTAAAGATTTACGAACACTAACTGTTGATAGTTTTCAAGATATTACCAATATTAAATTAGGTGATGATATTTTTGAAGATGTAAATTTACCAACAGCTATAATTATATTGCGAAATAAAGGTAGCAATTCTAATATGTTTAAATTCTCTGATATTTCTTATAAAACAGATAAAGAACTAGAATTAAATAATAATAACTTTATTTTAGATATTCCAAACTATATAGATACTTTTGTTATTAAACATAGTATTATTAAAGATATAAATAATAAAAAACTAATTGATATTTATAACCAAGTTATGGGTGTAAAAGTTTATCAAAAAGGAAAGGGAAAACCTAAACAAACAGCTTATGAAAAAGACAATGATGTATTTGTATCAAAAGTAAGATTTAATAAAGATAATTATAAATATATTTCACAAGGTATTGAAAGATATTTTTATAATAATCAAAATGAATATATTAAATATGGAGAATGGTTAGCTGAGCCAAGAAATAAAATATATTTTGATTCTGAAAAGATAATTATAAGAGAAATTATAAATCCAAGAGTATTTGCAACTTATATTAAAGAACCTGCTGTTATTAAAAATATTTCAGCAGTTATAATCAAAAAAGATGATAATTTTTCAATAAAATATTTATTAGCATTAATGAATTCCAAGTTAATGACTTACTATATAAATGAACAATCACCTAAAAGTGATAATAAAACTTATCCAAGTTTTAATTCTAAATTAATTAAAAATATACCAATAAAAAATATATTATTAGAGAATCAAGAGCCATTTGTCACAAATGTAGATTTAATAATGACATTAATTAGCAATCTATTTGAAACAAAACAAAATTTCATAAATGAATTAGAACTTGACAAAATACCAAAAAAACTTCAAAATTTTGAAGAGTTAGATTTTGATGAATTTGTAAAAGAGTATAAAAAAGCAAAAAAATTAAAATTTGTAGATAAATTAGAAGAGAGAAACTTTAAAAATGATTGGAAAGCATTGTTTGAAAATGATAGTAAAATTACTTTGAATTTAAAATCGCAGATTGATACTATTGATAAAGAGATTGATAATATGGTTTATGAGCTTTATGGGTTGAGTGATGATGAGATTAAAATTGTTGAGGGTGTTTGATGAGTTATTTAGATGTTAAAAAATTTAAATTTAATGATATTCCTTTACGAGGATTTAATCTTTTTAGTATTGATAATATAGAAAAACATATTACAGATGTAGAAGTTAAATTTCAGAAAAATAGAGCTATTGTTTTTACAATTATAGTAGATGATACTTTTGTTATAGAATATTTAAATAAAAATGAACTTAAACTTATTAAAGGAAAATATTATCACTATTCATTTATTGCAACAATCAATAGTATGAAAAATACTGGATTTCATTTTCCATTTTATAGTTTTGATATTATAGTTGATTTAATAGAATTTTACAAAAATAATACTAACTTTATAAGCTCAAAAGAAAATTATAATTTAGAGATTATACCTACTAAAAATATGATTAAATATTTAGAACGAAGAAAACAAAAAGATTTATTAAAATTTGATGATATAACTTTTAATGATTATAATTTAAAATATAGATATTTGATTGAGTTAAACTCTTTTATTTATAATACACCTATTCTAATTGAAAAAATATTTTTAAAATATAAAAAACATACTAATATTTTATTCCAAAGTCAATATATTAATAATGAAACTGAAAAAGATTTATCAGAAATTTATCCATTTTTTCAACATGGTCATTTCAATTGTTCCTTAGATAAATATTTAGATAAATTTATAGAATTTAAAAAAAGTAATTATACATTAGATTTGCTTTTGAAGATTTATTTTATAGATGATATATTTAGAGGTAAAAAAGACTATCATCTCAACGATATTTCAGGATTAATAGATTTATTTGATGGTATTTTTATTAAATTGAAAGAATTAGAGAATATTGAAATCACTAAAAAAATTAGATATGAGAAGTTTGATAATAAAATACAATATGTTTTAAATAGTATTAATAATGAACTTAATAAATATATTATAGATAATAATGAAACATTAAAAGATTGTTTACAAAATTTTAGACATATGATTCGACATCAAAAAGAATTTAAAGAATATAATTTAAATAAGCTGTATGATTTTTCAAAAGGTATATTAAAACTATATATTATTAAAAATATATTAAAAATTGATAATAATGATTATGATATAAATAGAGTATTAAAAGATTTCAATATTTATCCTCTAGTTAAGCATATATACAAATATTTTGATAAAGAGATAGTTATTTATAATACAGAATTAAATAATTATGGACATCAAGTTTTAACTGAAAATACAACATATTTCCAAATATTAAAAGAACAAGATATATTTAAAAACTCAAAACCAGAAGATTTTATTTATGATGATAGTAAAACAATAGAATTAAAAAAAATTTATATAGCAGAAGAGGATAGAGTAAAAAGGAGTTTAATATTTTTTGGAATTATAACAATAGATAAAGTAATATTACAATCACAAAAATACTCAGTACCATATCTTCATATCAAGTATGATGAATTATTAAGTAATTTAGGTATATCAAATATAAAAAATATTGCAAATTGACATATTTTTTAATAAACTAAATTTTTAATGCTATGATATGTGAAATGATAAAAAAGAATAATCTTTAATGCAAGGAATACTAAATGAATCTACAAAGTAATACAAGCTTTAACGAAATATTAACAACAATACAAGATTCAAAACAAAAAGCATACAGTCAAGTAAATAATACACTTATAGAACTTTATTGGAATATAGGTAAATATATCTCAACTAAAACTATAAAAGAAAATTGGGGTAAAGGTGTAGTTAAAGAGTTAGCAGAGTATATTAAAGTACAAGATATTACACTTAAAGGTTTTAGTGATAAAAATCTTTGGAGAATGAAACAATTTTATGAGGCATATAAGGAAAATAAGAAACTCTCGGCACTGCTGAGAGAATTATCATGGACAAATAATTTACTTATATTATCTGCTTCAAAGTCTGATATAAAAAGAGAATTTTATCTTAACTTATCTATTAATGAAGGAATATATAAATAAAATGCAAAGTAATATATTAATATACACAAATAAAAATGGTGATATAAAAGTTGATGTAAAACTTGAAGATAAAAATATATGGTTGAGTCAAAAACAGATGGCAAATATTTTTGGGAAAAGTATTAAAACTGTTAGTGAGCATATTTCTAATATCTTTAAAGAAGAGGAATTAGAAGAAAATTCAGTTATCCGGAATTTCCGGACAACTGCCAATGATGGCAAAAATTACAATGTAAATTTTTACAATCTTGATTTAATCATAGCAGTAGGGTTTAGAGTAAAATCACTACAAGGTACACAGTTTAGAATATGGGCAACTAAAAAATTAAATGAGTATATCACAAAAGGTTTTGTTCTAAATGATGAGAGATTTAAAAATGGTAATTCTATGGTTTATTTTGGTGAGTTACAAGATAGACTTAGGGAGATACGAATATCAGAGAGATTTTTTTATCAAAAAATTAAAGATATTTATACTACAAGTATTGATTATGATCCAAAAGATGAACAAACAATTGAGTTTTTTAAAATTATTCAAAATAAACTACTTTGGGCTATCTCTTCACAAACAGCATCTGAATTAGTACATAGTAGAGTAAGTAGTAAACTTCCGCTTTTAGGCATGCAATCATTTGATAAAAACAATACTAAATCAATTACAAAAAGAGATGTAAATATTGCTAAAAATTATCTAAATGAAGATGAGATAAAATTATTAGGTTTATTAACAGAACAATATTTAGCATTTGCCGAAACGATGGCACAACAACAAACATCAATGTATATGAAAGATTGGATACAGCGACTTGATAGTATTATAAGTTTAAATGGAAGAGAACTGCTTGATAATGCAGGTAAAATAAGTCGTGAAGCAGCAGATGAGAAATCATATTTTGAATATAATAAATATAAAAAAGAGCAGCTATTTAATCAAAATAAAGAGAATTTAAAAGAACTAGAAGAAGATATGAAAAGTCTAATAGAAAATGCAAAATATTAGTATATTTGGCACAAGCAGTGATGCCGGTAAATCAACTATTACATTTGTTATTGCCAAGATTTTACAAGATATGGGGATAAGTGTAGTTCCATTTAAAGCTCAAAATGTTTCTAATAATTCGCATGTTTGTGATGATGGTAGCGAGATAGCAATTGCACAGTATTTTCAAGCTGAAGTTTTAGGGGTTGAGACCTCTTATCATCTAAATCCTATTTTACTAAAGTCAGGTCGTGGCAGTTCTGCTTCTCTTATTGTTGAGGGAAAAGTAGTGGAAGATAAAGATGTACGAGAGTATTATCGCGACTTAGACTACCTTAAACCAGCGGTTGACAGGTGTTTTAAGTATCTTGATGAAAAGTATGACTGTGTAGTTTGTGAGGGTGCCGGAAGTCCTGTGGAGCTTAATTTGATGGATAAGGATTTATCAAATATTTATATTGCCGATACTTTTAATACTAAAATTATTTTAGTTGCAGATATTCAAAAAGGCGGGGTTTTTGCTTCTATTTGGGGTGTTTATAATTTACTCCCTGAAAAATTAAGAGAAAATATTATTGGTGTGATTGTTAATAAGTTTCAAGGGGATATGAGTTTATTTGATGAGGGTGTGAGGATAATTGAAGAGGAATTTAAAATACCTGTTCTTGGTGTATTGCCCTATATACCTTTTAATTTAGGTTTTGAAGATAGTGAAAGTTTAAAAAATTTTACTCAAAACTGCACAAATTCTAAAAAGAAAATTGCAATTATTGCCTATCCTACAATGAGTAATTATAATGATTTTGAGCCTTTAATTGCTGATGATGAAGTTTGTGTAGAGTTTGTAAGTTCAAATATATCTTTAGATAAATTTGATTTAATAATCTTACCAGGCAGTAAACTTGTGATTAAAGATTTGATTTGGTTAAAAGAGACTGGTTTATTTGAACAGTTAAAACAAACAAAACAAGATATTTTTGGTATTTGCGGCGGGTATCAAATGATGTTTGAAAATATTATAGATGATTTATGTATCGAAACTCAAATACCCACTAAAATAGAAGCTTTAGGATTTATAGATGATGATATTATTTTTCAAAAAGAAAAGATATTAAAAAAAGATGGTGAATTATTTGAGATACATCATGGGGTAAGTAAAAAGTATCCTTTGGAATATACAAAAGGCAATATAAAAGGTACATTTAGTCATGGTATTTTTAATGATGAAAAATTCAATATTCATAAGAAAAAAACAATTGATGAGTTTGTAGCAATTATGAAAGAAAAGTTAGATGTACAAAGGATTTGTAAGAGTGTATCTTGAGATAACTTTAATAGCTTTTATCATTGATAGAGTTTTTAGCGAATTTAAATATATAAGACATCCCGTAGTTTTGATGGGTAATTTTATAAAATGGTTTGAAAATAATTTTTATAAAGATAATATAATTAACGGGATAGGATTAACTGTCTCTTTACTTTTAGTTGTAGGGTTTGTTGTATTTGTCACCAAATTTTATATTGATAATATTTTTATATTAGGTTTAATAGCCTCAACGACAATAGCATCAAAAATGCTATATGAAAGTGTAAAAGATATTATTTCTAACCCTCAAAATATCAAGTTTTTAGTTAGCCGAGATACTAAAGAGTTATCTAACAGTGATATAAATAAAGCTGCTATAGAGACTTATGGAGAAAATTTAAGTGACGGTGTCGTTGCACCTATATTTTATCTTTTACTTTTTGGACTTTATGGGGCTTTTATTTATAAAGCAATTAATACACTTGATTCAATGGTTGGATATAGAAATGAAAGGTATGAAAATTTTGGAAAATTCAGTGCCAAACTTGATGATATAGTTAATTTTATACCATCAAGAATAACAGCATTTTTAATTAGTTTTTTAATGTTAAGTACAAAAGCATATAAAAATATTTTCAAATACGGTAAACTTCATGAAAGTCCAAATGCCGGCTTCCCGATATCTGCAATAGCAGGTGTTTGTGATATCAGTTTAGGTGGAGATACTTCATATTTTGGAAAAGTAAAATCAAAGCCCTACTTTGGTGATGGTAATAAAGAGATAACTACACAGCATATAAACAAAGCATTAGAATTTCAGATAAGATTGGATATATTTATAATTATAGTTTTAGGAAGTTTATATGTCTTATAAAAGTTGGTTTGAGAATCATGCACAAAAGCATCAAAATATTATTGATAAACTTCAAGATTTAAGTGATGATGAGATAATTGAATATTTCAGATATGAAAATATGGTACTTCAAGAGCCAGATTTTTGTCCACTTTATAAAGACAATAAAAAATGCCATGATATGAAAGATTTAAATTGTTATCTTTGCGGTTGTTCAAATTTTAGATTAACCAATATAAAAAGCTATTGTAGTATCAACTCTAAATATGGTGGAACTATTGAGGGTAAAGATGGTTTTATCCATCAGAATTGCTCAGCTTGTACCATACCACATAAAGAAAGTTTTATAAAGAAGAATTTTAATAGAAGTTGGAAAACAATGATGAGAGATGTAATATGATAGATATTTATTTAGGTTTTAAATTTGCATTTAGCTATTTTACTCTTTTACCTGTAAATTTTAAAGAAACTGATGATTTGTCAAAAGCTGCTGTTATTAAGTCAATGTTGTTTTTTTTACCATTTGTCGGATTAGTTCTTGGTATTTTAACAATTATACTTTTAAATCTAACTTCAAACTTAACTTGGCTGGGTTTAATTATAAGTGCTGTTTTTTATATGGTACTTTATGGATTTTTACATACAGAAGCCGTCATAGATGTATCAGATGCCTTATTTGCAAAGCATAGTGGAAAAGATGCTTATCAAATAATAAAAGAGCCTACTGTTGGAGCTATGGGATTATTATTTGGAGTTTCGTTTATAATTTTAAAAATCGCTGTTTTAGTTTATGCGTTCGAGTTAAATTTATATATGCAGTTTGTAGCTGTTATTATGTTTAGCCGCTTTGCTTTACTTTTAAATATAAAACTATTTGATGCTCATGAAGGTTCAAAGTTTATTCATCTTCTTAAAGATAATATTTCATTTTTATTTTTAACTGTTGTCTTTATTTTATATGGCTTAATTGGATTTAGTTTAATTTCATATCAAATAATTTTAGTGCTGTTTACTGTTATTTTAGTTTCATTTTCAGTGGTAAAAGTTTTAAAAGAAAAGCTGGGCTTTGTAAATGGAGATATTCTAGGAACCAGCCTAGAAATATCAGAGTTAATAGGATTATTTATTGTGATTATTTGTTTTTGATATTAGAATATGCCTCTTGAAGTTTGTCATAAACAAAATCAAATGTTATATCATCAAGTTGTTCTAAAACTGACATCATCACAACATTGTCTTCTTTCCCATTCCAAACTTTTATATAATGTCCCTCTTTATAGCCATTGTCTTGTCTAAATTTATTTAAACAATTTTTACCAATATAAATTTTTTGAAGCCAAGTAAACTCAAGACCGGATATTTTACAACATCTGAAAAATTGGTCAATAAATCTTTCAACACCGCTAAATGCAGGCATATTTCCAGTTTCAATAGCAAGTGCAATATAAGAAAGTTTTTCTGATTCAGTAACCATAAGTTTTACATCTATTTCTTCTATCTCCACCGCTTCATATATACAATGTGTATTTACTAAAGATACAGCTTTTGGTACATTTGTTTCTTGTAAAATATAGCTCATTAAAAAATGCCAAATATCAACTAATTCAATATGAATATTTTCCATATCTGATTTAGCTTCTATATTTTTCCAGTGCTTCCAAGGTGTTGAATCTATAAGCTCAGCCACTTCCATATGGATACATCTAAGCCAATTTATCTCTTTTCCAAATTTATTAATACCAAGTTCCCAGTTTGCACCATTTGTATTATCATTTAGTTCTTTTTGCAGTAAAAACATCTCTTCTAATTTTGCGGGAAAACTTGATGATTTTTCAAGTAACTGCGCTAACGGTAAACACTCTTCAACTAATATATCCAAGCTTGCCGTTTCATCTTGTAATTCATTATTATGTGACAATTTATAATCCTTGTAATTTAAGCCTTATCATATCGAAATATAGCCAATTTTTCAATTAGTTATTTTATGTTTTATTTAATTTATAGATATTATAGGATAAGTTTGTTATAATCTAATTCATTATTATATTAAATAAAAGGTGATTTTGAAATATGTATAGAAAGATAATATTTATATGTTTTATTACTGTATTGTCTTTATTCTCCAAGGAATTAATAACCCCTATTCCGTTAAATCCAGATTTTAATTATAAAAAAGCATTACTTGGTAAAAAGCTTTTTTTTGATAAAAAATTAAGTCATGATAATACTATTTCATGTGCCAGTTGTCACTTTATTGAAGATGGTGGAGATGATAATCTTCCGGTATCATTTGGAATTGATGGTAAAACAGGTACAAGAAACTCACCAACAGTATTAAATGCAAGATATAATGCTACACAATTTTGGGATGGAAGTGCAAAAAATTTAGCTGACCAGGCAAAAGGTCCAATTCATAATCCTGTAGAGATGGGATCAAATTTTGAAGAAGTAATTTTAAAGTTAAAAAAAGAGAAAGATTATGTGAATGAATTTTCGTTACTGTATAAAAATGGAATTTCAGGATTAAATATTACAGATGCAATTGCCGAGTTTGAAAAGACTTTAACTACTCCAAATTCAAGGTTTGATAAGTTTTTAAGAGGTTATACAAAAGCATTAACACAAGATGAATTTAATGGATATAAAGCTTTTAAAGAATATGGTTGTATATCTTGTCACAACGGTATAAATATAGGCGGTAATTTATTGCAAAAAATAGGTGTATTAGAATATTATAGTACTGATGATTTTGGACGATTTAATATCACTAAAGACTCTAATGATAAATTTTATTTTAAAGTACCAAGTTTAAGAAATATAGAATTAACAGCACCATACTTTCATGATGGGCAAACAAAAACTCTAAAAGATGCTGTTGAGAAAATGATAAAACATCAAATAGGGTATTTGCTAGAAGATAAAGAGGTGGAAAATATTATAAAGTTTCTTAAAACTCTTACTGGTGATACACCAAAAATAATAAAGGATACTAATGAAAAAATCAATAATTAGTGCAATCCTTTTATTATTGTTGATAGGTACTTTAGGATTTTATATCAATGATGCAAAAGTAAAAAGATCAAGTTTTTTTAAGGTAAATAAGAATATTGAAAAAATTGTACTGATTAATAAGGACTTTGATTTATATTTAAAAAATACTTTGTCTTACGATAACTTTGATATTATCCAATATAAAATAACCTCTTTTAAAAATGAACTCCAAGAGATAAATGATAATAAAATATTGCAAAATATACAAAATAATAAATTAAAAACTGCATTAAAAAAATTAGAAGAGACTATAAAAATTAAATTTGAGATTATTAGTAGAGTTAAATCATATAGAGCTATTTTAAATAATTCATTTAGAATTGTACAAAAAATTAAAAATCAAGGTATCTTAAATGATTTTAATAATTTATATACAATCATTATGACAGTAGATAAGAACCCTGAATTGGACATAAAACAAGAGCTGATCAACGTTGATAAACTTATACCTCTTTATGAAAATAAGTATAAAAAATATTTTTTAAAACACTCACAAATAATCTTACAATATCAAATTAAATTTGTTGCACTTGAAACTTCGTTGAATCAATTGGAGATAAATCAAAAATTAGAAAGATTACACAAACTTTATGAACAATATTCTCAAAATAGTATTCAAAAAGCACAAGCTGCAATTGCTGTTTTGTTTATTTTATTGGTACTCTCAATAATCTTGTATTTAGTTTTTGAATATAAACTTAGACTTTCTAATAAAGAATTGTCTAAATTTAGACAAACTGTAGAAAATAGCGATAATATAGTGGTAATTACAGATGAAAATGAAGTGATAAAATATGTAAATGAAGCATTTACTAAAACTACAGGATATACATCTAAAGAGATAGTTGGACAAAAACCCAGTATTTTAAAGTCGGGGAAGCAAACAAAGGAATTTTATAAAGAGCTTAGTGACACTATACACGGTGGTAAAAAATGGAGTGGAGAATTTATCAATATTGACAAGTATGGTAACTTATCATACGAAAAAGCTTCAATAACTCCTGTTTTGGATGATGAAGGCAATATTAAAGAGTTTATTTCAATAAAACTGGATATTACAAATGAAACTATAAAGGGTCAACAATTAAAAGAGCAAGAAAAACTTTTAGTTCAACAATCAAAAATGGCAGCTATGGGGGAGATGCTTGAAAATATTGCCCATCAATGGAGACAACCGCTTTCAGTTATATCTACAATATCAACAGGAATTATAGTACAAAAAGAATTTGGAATATCAAATGAAAAAGATGAAATAAAAGCACTTAATAAAATAAATGATACAGCTCAATATCTATCAGGAACAATTAACGACTTTAGAGATTTCTTTAAACCAAATAAGCAAAAGGCATTATTCAATCTAAAAGATGCTTATATAAAAACATTACATTTAGTTGATTCTAAATTTCAAACTTTAAAGATAGAAGTTGTAGAAAATTTAAACGATATAGAATTAAATAATTTAAGTAATGAAGTTGTTCAAGTGATAATGAATTTGTTAAATAATGCAAGAGATGTATTAGAAACAAAAGAAAACCAAAAAAGATTAATATTTATAGATATTTACAAAAAAGACAATAATGCTATAGTAAAAATAAAAGATAATGGCGGAGGGATACCTGATGATATTATAGACAAAATATTTGACCCCTACTTTACTACTAAACATAAAGCACAAGGTACAGGAATAGGTTTATATATGAGTCAAGAGATGATTATAAAACATTTAAAAGGAAGTTTAACTGTAAATAATTCTACATACGAGTATAAAAATTATAGCTATACTGGTGCAGAATTTATTTTAACTTTGCCGATTAAATAATAATTTTAAAATAAGCTCCATCTTTGATATTATAAACTTCAATACTGCCACCAATTTTTTCAATAATTTGTTTAGTCATATAAAGCCCTATTCCTGTACCCTTGCCATTTTCTTTTGTAGTAAAATTTGATTGAAATATTTTATCAATAATATTTTGTGGTATTCCACTCGCATTGTCTTTAAATTCTATTATTACCTCATTGGTCTCATCATCTTTAAAAACATCAATATTTATAATTCTTTGTATATTATTATCTAATTCTAAATAAGCATCTTTAGAATTGTTGATTAAGTTTATAAATACATGTTTAAATTCATTTGCTATCACATCTATTTTTATTGATTCATCACATCTAAGATTTATCTCTATTTTCTCTTTCATTAGAGTGATTTTCATTAAATTTAAAATTGAATTTATTAATTGTTTTACAAATATACACTCTTGCTTCATATTAGGTCTAAAAAAGCTCCTAAAATCATCAAGTGTTGTTAGGATATGGTCAACTTGTTCTTGGATTGTTAAATCACAAGCTATGATATCATCATTGGTTACTTCCATATCATTATCAATTCTCATACTCAGCTCACTTGAAACTATAGTTATTAAACTCAAGGGTTGTTTCCATTGATGTGCAATTGCATCCATCATTTCTCCCAAAGATGCAAGCTTGGCTTGTTTGTTGTCCAAATCTTTTACTGCTTGTGAATTTTGAATTCTTTTTATTGTTTTAAATATAATAGGTGAAAACTGATCAACTTTTACAGGTTTTAATAAAAATCCATCTACACCTAATTCAATGGCGTCTATAAAATAATGTGATTCATTGTGTGCAGATATTATCAAGCAAAAGACATCATCATCTTCTGTTTTTATATCTCTTAACATATCTATTCCATTTTTATTTGGCATACTTATATCGGTGATTATAAGGTGGTATTCATCTTGTTGGAATTTTTTTAATCCATCTTCTCCATCTACTGCTACGACTATATTTGCAAAAAAGTTATCAAGCATTTTAAGTGTTTGTATTCTAGCATCTTCATTGTCTTCTACATATAAAACTTTCAATGTTTTGCCAAATTTTATCAATTCATTGATCTCTTGTTTATCCATTTTAAACCTCTTTATAAATTACAGTACAAATTAAACTTCCTGCACCTGTAACAATTTTTAAGCTTTGAGATATATTTTCACTTAACAGTTTAAATATACTCTCCTTTTCTACTTTCAAGGGAGTTCCAAGAACCAAATCATCACAGTTTAACGGGAAATTTCTTATAGCTAGTCCTGTAACAGTATTTATAATCTCATCAGGCAAAGCATTTACCAATTCTAGCTTTTCATCATCTTCAACACCATCTTTAAAAAACTCATTAAAGAGCACTTCAAATAGGTTGTCCTCTATAGATATTATTACTATAAACCTTTCACTACCCACAAATTCAATCAATCCAATATGATTATCCAAAATACTGTTTTGAATAGATTTTATTTCAATTAGATCCAACATCATATCATCTTTTAGAAATAATGCTGATTCTTTTACAACAGAATTTAATATTACATTTAAATCATTTTTCATAATTAACCTAACTATTCATAAGAAATTTATCAAGATGTTTTTTATATTCAGGAATAGCTTTACAAATTGCATCTTCTATTTTTGCTTCAGTAATTGGCTTTAAAACATAACCTCTAGCTCCACTGGTAATTGCCTCCATCACCAGCTTTTCTTCCCCATGAGATGTTATCATGATAATCTTAGCATTTTTATAATCTTTTATAATCTCTTTAAGTGCTTCAATACCACTCATAATAGGCATTGTAATATCCATAGTCACAAGATCAGGCATATGTTTAGCATATAATTCAATAGCCTCTTTCCCTGATTTAGCTTGAGCTATTACAGTGTGTCCCATTTTTTCTAATTGTGTTGTTAAAGTTTTTCTTATTATTAAAGAATCATCAACTATCATTATATTTAACATTTTACATTCCTTTTTATTTATCTAATGGTAGTGTAAATATAAACTTTACGCCACAACCACACGTGCTTGCACTTGATTTATTAATATTATTTTTAATCTCAATATTTCCATAAAGTTTTTCAATTTCACTTTTAATCGCACTCATTCCAACCCCACGACCTGAGGAGATAGATAATTCCTCT
Source organism: Arcobacteraceae bacterium (assembly GCA_023138835.1). Lineage (GTDB taxonomy): Bacteria > Campylobacterota > Campylobacteria > Campylobacterales > Arcobacteraceae > CAJXII01. The sequence continues at coordinate 37,414 of JAGLOP010000007.1, read as the reverse complement.
TTTGTACTTAAGCTGTCTGCAAATACTAGAAGAAGTTTTTCATCTTCACTCATAGCATCTAACTCATCTTGTGTTTTAATGCCATTTTTTATAGCACTAGTAGATAGTTTGTCAATATTTATCCCTGCCCCATCATCACTAATTATGATTTGAAGATCATCATTGATTTGTAAAAAATCACAGCTAATAGTTCCTATTTCATCTTTTTCACTTTTAACTCTTGTCTCCACATCTTCAATACCATGATCTACACAATTATTAAAAAGATGAATAAGTGATTTCATAAATGGTTTAAATTTAGATGTCACACTTAAATCTTTATCCCCCATTATTTCTAAAGGATATATCTCTTTTTCTAGTATTTGAGCCATTTGTTTTACTGATGTTGGATAGGTATTTAGCATCGTATATATCGATTCATATCTTAATTTTTCAAAATCATATAATATATCTTTTAAAGCTTCTTCTATACCTACTGATTTAAGTTGTTTTATTTTTGATTCCAAACTATCAAGAGAGTTGGTATCTATATTTAAACTACAACTAGCTTCTAAAAACTCATCTCCTAAAGCTGAACCAATTATTTCTAGATCTATATCAAAAATATCTCGTAAATTATGCTCTTTAAATACCTCTATTATATGTTGCATATTTACATTATCATTTTGTACAGTTTTATTGATTTTAGTTTCAAGGTCATGGATACCATATACAATATGAACCATCTCTTTTTGAGCAAAAACACCTTTAAAAGTGTGTAGTTCTCTTAAAAGTGTTTTTAAATCTTTACTTGGATTTAATATAAAGTTTTCAAAATCAAATTTAAGTTCAATAAAATCATTTTTATCTGAAGCCACTGATACTATCATCTTTTGAATTTGATTTTGTTCTTTGATCTGCTTTTTAAGTTTTTTTGTATTTGTAATATCTGTAAGAACTAACATAAATTTATCATCTGGCAACAGCTTATATTCTATTTTTATATCTTTTTCATTTAGAGTATGCTCTTTTGGAAGAAGAGATAAAAACATCTCTTTTATCATATCTTCATCACTATTTAAAATTCTACTAATACCATCATCAAAAAGCTCTTTTTTAACTGCATCATTTCCAAACAATAGATCAGATATATTGTGTTTATAAATATCATCTTTTTGAAATATAGATAAACACTCTTTAGAAAAACTCTCACTTGTTTTCATATTCTTATCAAATGATAAAAACCCTTGTCCGGCATTGTTAAGAAGATTATTAACTTCACTATGAAGTTTTTCCACCTCTTTTTGTGCTGTTATATCGATTCTAATAGCACTATAGCCTATATGATTTTTATTTTTATCATAGTATGGAGCAATATTTGCTTTTACCCAATAATACGTGCCGTCTTTCCGTAAATTTTTTACTTCCCCTACCCACAAGTGTCTTTGTTGGATGGTATCCCACATATCTTTAAATGCAGCTGCCGGCATATCCGGATGTCTTACTATATTGTGTGGTTTTCCTAATAGCTCAGATTCTTTATATCCCGATATTATTTGATAAGCTTTACTTGCATAAGTGATCACACCTTTTAAATCAGTTCTTGAAGCTATCACATAAGTATCAAAGCTATCAACTAAGGCATCTAATTCATGATTTAATGCTTGTATTTTATTAAACTCTTCATATTCTTGAGTTTTCTGTTCCATTGCTATTAATGTTTTTTGTAAAGCATTAATCAAAGTATCCATTCTAACTGGTTTGTGGATATAATTTGATATTCCTATATCTATTAATTCTTGTAATTGTTCAGAATCATTATATGCTGATACTATAAGAATATTTTGATGATGATATATATCTAAAATAGCTTTTGACATATCAACACCATTCATGTTTGGCATATTAATATCGCTAATTACTAAATCATAATATTTATCATCATCTTGTCTATACTGGTTAAGTCCATCGGCTCCATCAACTGCAATATCAATATGATCAAAAAAATTGTCTAATATTTTTAAAGCTTGTAATCTTGTCTCTTTATTGTCTTCTACATATAAGACTTTTAGTTTTTTAGTTTTTTCAACTAAATCTTTTAAATTTAAAACATCCATCTTTTTAGCCTTAATTTATCATTTAAATAAGTGTATCATGTTGTAGTGTCAACACAGTGTCAATGATGTTTAAATTAAAATTATTTTCAAGATTTGTATTTTATTCCTATTTTAAACTATCTCTGATACTCAAAAACTCATCAAGATTATCAAAAAATATATCTACAAGTTTAGGGTCAAAGTGTTTTCCTCCTTCGGCTTTAAACATTTTAAATATTTTTTCATCCTCCCAAGCTGGTTTATACACTCTACTACTTCCTAGAGCATCAAATACATCAGAGAGTGCTGTGATTCGACCATATATACTTATATCATCACCTTTTAATCCTCTAGGATATCCACTGCCATCATATTTTTCATGATGCTCGTACGATACTACTGCTGCCATTTTTAAAAGCTCTCTATTTGAATATTTAAACATCTCATATCCTAAAGTTGTGTGAGTATCCATAATAGCCTTTTCATCAATAGTGAGTTTTTCTGTTTTATTTAGAATTGCATCAGGAATTGCAACTTTTCCTATATCGTGCATAGGACTGGCTTCTTTTAGCATCTCCACCTCTTTATCATCTAAACCATAGTGTTTAGCCAATATTTCAGAATACAAAGCTACCCTTTTTACATGATTTCCAGTCTCTTTACTACGGATTTCACCAATTGTACCCATAGTAAATATAACTTCTTTTTGAGTATCTTTTATCTCTTGATTTAAGGTATATATCTCGCTAATTCTCTGGCAAACTTGTGCTTCTAAGTCATTGTTTAGACTCTCTAACTTCCTTTTATATATATGTACTTCATCTCTTAATTTTATTTTTTCTATTACTTCATTTAAAGTATTTATAAATTGATTCAAATTAACAGGTTTTAATATATAGCCATTTATACCTAATCTGATCGTATCCATAAAATACTTTGTATAATTGTGAGCAGAAAGTATTATAATAGGGATATCTTTACTTATCTCTCGTATTTTTCTACACATCTCTATACCATCCATATTTGGCATATTTATATCACTAATAATTAAATCATATCTACCAGCATTGAACTTGTCCAATCCATCAATTCCATCAACACCCACAGTTATATCAGTAAATAAATTTTCAAGAAGCTTAATAGTTTGTATTCTTGATTCTTTATTATCTTCTACTAATAACACTTTTAACGTTTTACTAAATTCCACTAATTCATTTATATTATTTTTATATGTAATTTTAATTTCATCATTTTTCATAATTTAAAGTTCCCTTTTCAAATATTATTGTAAAACAAGCACCATTTTCATCATTTTGACACTCAAGCTTACCACCACAATGTTCTTCAATAATAGTTTTGGACATATAAAGTCCAAGTCCTGTACCATCTTTTTCTAGCTTTGTTGAAAAATATGGATCAAATATTTTATCTTTTATATTATCAGGAATTCCCCCTGCATTATCTTTTATGATTAATATTTGATTACTGTCTTCACATAAAGATTCTATGGTTATAGTTGGATTTTTATGGCACGAAGTAGAATCCGACTTGTCGCAAATCTCATTATCTAAAAGCGCATCTTCTGCATTTTTGATAATATTAAGTACTACTTGTTTGACTTCATTTGGGTATGTCTCAAACTGTTCCTTACAATTTAAATTTGTACTAATTTTTATATTCTTATTCTCTATAGATGTTCTTATAATATCAAGCGTGCTATTTACTATATCTTCTAATGTTGTAACTTCCTTCTCTTTATTCTCTTTAAAAAATCCTCTAAAATCATCAATAGTTTTGGATAAATGTTGTGAATATTCATCTATTAAACCTAACTCTTTTTGGAATAAATCTTTATTCATATCATTCACCATACATTTAAACATAAGGTTATTTGATGTTAAGCTTATAGCATTTAAAGGTTGTCTCCATTGGTGGGCTATCATACTTATCATCTCTCCCATTTGTGCTAGTCTTGATTGTTGATTTAACATCTTATCTTTAGACCTATTAGCTTCCACTTCATCTTTGACTCTTTGTTCTAAAAAATTATTCAATTCTTTGAGTTGTTTATCTTTAGCTTTAAGAAGTTTGGAAGATTCATTAAATTTTAATTTAATAGTACGCCCTTGTTGAACAGCTTGAGTTAGTAGATTAATTTTTTTATTTAATCTTACAATCTCTTGTTTCAAATCTTCATTTGACTGCATAATCAATCCTCTAAATCACTATATATAATATCTGTACCACATTGTAGGTTTTCAAGATAATTTAAAGCATCTTGAACATTAGATTCGTTTATCAAGGAACCGTGCTGCGGTAATATTGCCTCTATTACTTTATCATCTAATCTTCTTACAAATCCTCTTGCAGCAATATTTGAAGCCATATAGTCTATATGAAACAGATCCATATAAGTCTCATGAAGTATAAAATCATTTTCATCAACAACCAACTTCCAGTCAATATCAAGTGCAGCCCAAATATCACCAGAAAATAAAAAATTTGCCGTTTTATCTAAGGTTGTAAATGCTCCCGCAAAATGTAAAAAAGGAGCTTCAATAAACTCTAAGATTTTTCCACTTTTAAATTGATATTTATTATTTTGGGCAATATCATAAAAGTTATAACTACTAATTCCATAATGTAAAAGTAAAACATTAGCTCGGGAAGAACTTATGATAGTTATATCTTTATTAAATTCCAGCCAATCCACCATAGATGCAGCAACATCTGGATCTTGATGACATAATATGAGTGCCTTTATATTTTTTGGATCTGTAATTTGCGCTACTTTATCTTGTACTGTTTTAAAAAAAGCACGATTACCTGGATCTACGATTATATATTCTCCATTATCACAAATCATATATACATTACATCTAAAAGCTGTATTTTCGTCAATTCCCAACCAATATATCTTATGCTTATCTTCTTCAAATAATAATATTGGACTACTTGTACTTATATTTTTTGTTTTATAATTTGATAATAAATTCATATTTTTCCTTTTTTAAATTTTATTTTAAATACTGCACCATTTTCATCGTTTTGACACTCAATCTTACCATCACAATGCTCCTCAATAATAGTTTTTGACATATAAAGTCCAAGTCCTGTACCATCTTTTTCTTTTTTGGTTGAATAGTATGGGTCAAAGATTTTATCCATAATATCTTCTGATATTCCACCACCATTGTCTCTTATGATTAATACACGATTGTTATCTTTACATAAAGTTTGAATAGTTATAGTTGGATTTTGTATCCTGTTTTCCAAAAGCACATCTTCTGCATTTTTAATAATATTTAATAAAACTTGCTTAACTTCATTTGGATGAGTTTTAAATTCTTCTTTACAATTTAAATCTTTAATGATTTTTATATTCTTATTTTCTATAGATATTTTTACAATATTTAAAGTGTCATTTACTATATTTTCTAAAGTTGTTATCTCTTTAATTTTATTCTCTTTAAAAAATCCTCTAAAATCATCAATAGTTTTTGATAAATGTTGTGAATATTCATCTATTAAACCTATCTCTTTTTTAAACAGTTCTTTATCTATATCATCCATGAGGAGTTTAAATGTAAGATTGTTTGATGTTAAACTTATAGCATTTAATGGTTGTCTCCACTGGTGGGCTATCATAGATATCATCTCTCCCATTTGGGCTAGTCGAGATTGTTGGATTAGCTGATAATCTTTTTTTCTATTTTTTTCTATCTCTTCATTTATTTTTTGTTCAAGATTTGTGTTTAACTCTAATATCTCTTTTGTCTGTTTTCTAACTTCATTCTTTAGTTGTTGTTTGTGTAAAAAATTTTTATAGATAAAATAAAATATAACTAACAATAGAAAAAATGTAACAATTAAAAATTGTTTATGACTTTTATAAATATTAAATATCTCTTTTTGTTCTACATAAGAGACTAAATAAGCGACAATTCTTTTCTCTTTTATATTTTTAATAGGTAAAAATGTTATAGCATAACCCATATCTCCAACAATTACATCAAGTGAAAATTCTTTTTTTAAATCTATATTTAATATAATCTTATCTCTTAAATAATCAAGTTGCAATTTATGTTGTTTTATATATTTTTCTTCTGAATTATGAGAAGTTGTTGCAAACATATATTGTGGATGTTCTATACTTTTTATATAGTTATACGCTTGATCTTTTTTCTCCCATATCTTTGCTTCAAATATCTCTTTATTTACTAAAAAATGGGTATGAATATCTAAAGATTTTAATAATATATCTTGAATATATTTAGAGCCAAAACTAAGCTCAAATGCCCCTAAATGTTTTTTTTGTTTATCAAATAATGGATAAACAAATCTGTAAGCATGTTTTGCTTTACCTTGTTCAAATCCATTTATTGGTTTAAGTGTAGCATTTGCATAAACGTATGAGTGCCTAATATTGGATAAATCATCTCCAAACTTATTCTTTTTATGGGCTCGTAAAAAAGTATGTGAATTTGGAAATACAAATTGAAAATTTGTCATACCTCTAGCTTTTAATCTTTGACCCATAGGCTGTACTATGGTGTGTAATTCATCTCTTAATATTGCCTGCTCTTCTATAGAAGCATATTTTGCTCTTTTCATAATATTTATAATTTTTTTATCTTTTAGTATTGCTTTGGACATAATGTTTGCGGTTTGTTCAAAATTATCTAATACATATTTATAATGTATTTTTAATTCTTTTATTTCATCTTTAAGTATATGATTTATTGACCTTTCTTTATCTTGCTTTGTTATATAATATGATGAAGTAAATATTGTAGTAAAAAGTACTAATAATATTGATTTTAGTTTTATATTATTTATCATCTATTCTTCTCCTATAAACTTTGGATTAAATTCATCTAATTCAGCAGGTACAAGTATAATTTTAAACGTTGCACCATCTTTATCGTTACTAACACTTATCTTTCCACCACAATGCTCTTCAATAATGGTTTTTGACATATAAAGTCCCAATCCTGTACCATCTTTTTCTAATTTTGTTGAGAAGTATGGATCAAATATTTTATCTATGATATCATCTGGTATTCCACCTGCATTGTCTTTTACAACTAAAACTTGATTATCTTGACCTATACGACAACTACTTTTAATAGTAATAGTTGGATTTTCTATTTTATTCTCTAAAAGTATATCTTCAGCATTTTTAATTAGATTTAAAAGTACTTGTTTTATCTCACTTGGATATGTTTTAAGCTCTTTATTACAGTTTAAATCAATAATAAGTTTTATATTTTTATTTTCAACTGATACTTTTACAATATTCAAAGTACTATTTACAATTTTTTCTAAAGTTGTTATCTCTTTTTCTTTATTCTCTTTAAAAAATCCTCGAAAATCATCAATAGTTTTCGATAAATGTTGTGAATATTCATCTATTAAACCTATCTCTTTTTGAAATAGATCTTTATCATAATCATCCATCATACATTTAAATGCAAGATTATTTGATGTTAAACTTATAGCATTTAGAGGTTGTCTCCATTGGTGAGCTATCATATTTATCATCTCCCCCATTTGTGCGAAACGGCTTTGATGGAGCATTTGCTGTTCTTTTGCTTTTAACTCTTCATTTTTCTTATACTCTTTTGTAATATCTTGAACTGTACCATTAGAAATAAGAGGGTTTCCATTATCATCAAAAGTTGTTTCGCATTTTTCCTTTACCCACTTAATTCTGCCATCTTTCATAAGAAGTCTATGTATTATGCTGTATGGTTGTTTATCTTTCAAAGATGTGGCATAAGCTGTATTTATCATTTCCTTATCATCAGGATAAATTTCATCTAAAAATGTTTCAAAAGTTAATATAGGTTTACTTTTGCTTATCTCAAATATCTTATAAGTTTCATCAGACCAATTAAGTTTATTTGTAATAAAATCTAAAGACCAAGAACCCATTTTGGCAACCTCTTGCGCTAATTCTAATTCATGCTTTTTATCTATTATCTCATTCGTATATCTTTTAATTGTTTTATCAATTTTCATAGAAACATATATTGCAATAATAATTACAATCATAGATACAATAACTATTAATATAATAGCGTTGATAACCATATCATTTGAAGTCTTTTTAAATTCAGATTCCATTTTAGAAATTTGCTGTTCTAGATCATCAAAATAAAATCCACAACCAATTATCCAATTCCAATCTTTTTGAAGATAAAAATATGACATTTTTGATCTTTGATCTTTTATAGTATTTAATGAGAAATCCTGCCCATCAACTCCACTGCTATTATCAGGTTTTTTATACAAATACTTTATATATACTTCACCATTTTGTTTTAAACCTTGTAAATATTCTTTTCTAAACTTTTTACCTTGAGCATCTTGATAACTATCACTTAGTTTTTTACCAATCATATTGGGTTTATTTGGATTTACCAACAAAGTTGCAAAATTATCTCCACCATTTATATTATGAAGATCTGATATAAAAATATAATTATTATTTCTTGTCTCAAAATTACTAAATCGTTTTACTGCATATTCTTTTAATTTATCTTCAACTACATCAAGATATTCTCCTGTACCTATAATTAAATCTAAAGGTTCGAATTTTACGGCACAATCTAATTTTGGATACAATTTATTTGTATCCTCTGGTTTATTAAAATATATTTTAGCAAAGCTAATTTTATCTTTTTTTATGCTAGCTAATAAAGGCTTTAAAATATTTGTATCATGTGCATCAACAAGTTTTTTCACATCTTGACCAATTATTTCTTTTATTACATGACTTAAAAGTATATTGTTTTTATTATCATAAACAAAGTAGTATCCCCTACCTTTATTAAATCTTATTACTCGTAGATGTTTTACTATCTTTTCTTTAATCTCATCATCACTGAATTTAGCTTTATGTCTTATATATATATCATTTGCAATATTTAAAGCAGTTTCAATTCTCTCTTTCAACTCTTTTTTAAGAGCTGATTCTCTTTGTAATATTAAAAACTTGATACTTTTATCTATAAGATGTACTTTTTCATAAACTATACTTTTTTCTTTTTCTAAGTATTCTATTTTTTTCTTTTCTATATCATTGTTTATATGTTGTTTTTGCATATGTATGTTTATATAAGTTATTATAGAAGCAATTATTATAATTGAACCTATTACTAACAAAAGGATTGGAGTTAGAAATCTTTTTGTTTTTTTATTGTATTTTTCTGCAACCATATTTTCATTACTATTTATCATACAAAATCTCCCTTCTTGACAATTATGTATCGCATGTAGCTATTTTATCTGCTTGCTCTATAAATTCATCCAATTCTTCGGACTTGAATACAATTTTAAACACCGCACCTTCTTTATCATTTGATACTGTAAGTTTTCCATCGCAATGCTCCTCAATAATAGTTTTTGACATATAAAGCCCAAGTCCCGTACCATCTTTTTCTTTTTTTGTTGAATAATATGGGTCAAAAATTTTGTGCATAATATTTTCTGCTATGCCACCTGCATTGTCTTTGATAATTAGAATTTTATTTTTACAATCAATAGTACATAAAGTTTGTATAGTAATAGTTGGATTATCTATCTCATTATCCAAAAGTGCATCTTCTGCATTTTTAATAAGATTAAGTACTACTTGTTTAATCTCACTTGGATAAGTTTTAAGCTCTACATCACAGTTAAAATCTGTAATAATTTTTATATTTTTATTCTCTATAGATGTTTTTACAATAGCAAGAGTACTATTTACTATCTTTTCTAAAGTCGTTATCTCTTTTTCTTTATTATCTTTAAAGAACCCTCTAAAATCATCAATAGTCTTCGATAGGTGTTGTGAATATTCATCTATTAAACCTATTTCTTTTTTAAATAGTTCATTATCTACATCATCCATCATAAGTTTAAATTGAAGATTATTTGTTGTTAGACTTATAGCATTTAAAGGTTGTCTCCATTGGTGAGCTATCATACTTATCATCTCTCCCATTTGAGCTAGGCGTGATTGTTGTTGTAGAAATTTTTCCTGGCGGTTTAAGGCTTGTTCTTTCTCTTTTATATCAGTTATATCTTGAATAGTTCCAGTTGACACCAATGGCTTACCATTTTCATCAAATGTTGTTTCACACCTCTCTTCAATCCATTTGATATTTTTCTTTCTTGTCGTAATTCTATGTATTAAACTATAATTTTTTTTAGTACTAAGATGTTCATTATATGTATCAAGCAATAATAATCCATCATAAAGATAGACAGAACTTAAAAAGTCTTTTACTGCTAAGTCTCTACCTTTTCTTTTGACCATATCAAATATCCTATATGTTTCATCACTCCAGGTAAGCTTTTGATTATTTATATCCAATTTCCATGAGCCTATTTTTGCAAGTTTTTGAGCCTTGTGCAGGTCACCTAATGCTAATTCTATTTTATCTTCAAGAGTATGATTTAACTCCATCACTTCAGCTTCTGCTTGTTTTCTTTTTTGTATCTCTGTTTTAAATTTTATCATCCAATATAAAATAATAAAAATAATAAATAAAGAGATAAAAACAATCTGCCAAACCAAAGTATAATCTTTATCTTTTTCAACTGTCGCAGCTATCCAGGAATTAAATATTTTTCTTTTTTGGGCTATTGTCGTCTTTGACATAACTTTATTTAATATACTTAATAAAACTGGGTCATCATCTACCACTCCAACTCCCATTTCAAACTTCTTAAAATCATTAACAATTTTAAGTTTAGTTGAGTAGTGTTTTTGTATCTGATATGAAGCTGCAAATGATGTCCCTATATATCCATAGGCTTTGCCATTCGCAACGAGCTGTAAAGCCATATCAATATTTTGCACCTCTTTTATTTTTACTCTAGGATACTCTTTTTTTATAAAGTTACGAAACCTGTTAAATCCTTTTGCCATCACAACTGTTTGTGTCAATGTATGTAAATCGTCTACAAATGGTTGCTCTATTCTAGTAACTAAAACAATACTGTCTGTCATATAAACTTGTGTAGGTTTATATGGCAATCCTGCAGTATTTTTAAGCTTTCCCATTATTGGTTTTATATCACATTTTTTTTCCTTTAAAAGTTTTAAAATTTCAAATTGTGTATGAGCTGTTGTAATTTTTAAAGGAATTGAAAGTTTAGAGGAATAAAGATTTAAAAAATCAGCACTCAGACCTATAAATTTACCATCTTCTACACTCTCATAAGGGAGCCACCCTTTTTTAATACAAACGGTTAACTCTTTTTTATTTTTTAGGTATTGTTTTTCTTGAACTGTAAATTGAATATCATGACTAACAGTTTTAGATTTCATCTTTGCCCCAAACCATTTGTGTTTTAACTTATTTATCTCTTTTTGGGTTACTATTTTTTGTACTTTTTTTAATATATTAATAAGTACCTTATCTTCTTTAGCACTTCCAAGTCTTATATGACTAATGATTCTTCTATCTTCAATATATTGTGTTGCTACTACATTTGAAATCATACTGTTTTCTATAATATAATCCAGAACAATTTTTTTTCCAATAGTAGCATCAACTTTACCTAAAGATAAAAGTTTCAATGCTTCAAGTGAGTCTTTTACTAAAATCTGCTTTATATTTGGATTGTTTTTTTCTAAAAATTTTTGTGCAAAGAAACCTTTTGGCATTGCTATAGTTTTATTCTCTAAATCTTGTAAAGTATGAAACTCATGAGCTTTAATATTTGTATAAATTGCATTTTTAGCAGATAAAAAAACATCTGTGAAACTTATGGTCTTCTCTCTTTGTTTATTTTTAGAGATGTTTATTATTACATCTAATTTAGGAGTTTGAAGCATATCCATAAATTGGCTCCAGCTATATCCACTGATATACTCAACTTTTACACCTAATTTTTTTGCCATTAGATTCATATAATCTATGCTGTAACCCTTGGCAACTCCATTTTTATTAAAATTAAAAGGCGGCCAGTTTGTTTCATTATGAGCTTTTATGATTGGATTGGATTTTAGATAAGCTTTTTCTTCTTTTGTTAGATTAAGTTTTTCTTTATTTGTTTTTTCAGGTGTGACTCCAAACCATTTTTGTCTAAGTGCCATTGCCTCTTCAACAGAAACTGCATCTATCCCTTTTTGCAAAATATCTCTTAATACAGGATAATCTTTTCTGATTCCCATATTCATCTTATTTGAGAATCTTTTGTCTTTGATCTTTATTCTGTTTTGTATTCCTGTAATAACATTTTTCTGCATAACAAAATTGATAACTCCTAGATCACTTATTGTTGCATCAGCTTTATCATAAGCTACAGCCTCGATTGATTCAAGTATGTTTTTTGTCAGATACAAATTAATTTTTGGATAATATTTTGTTAATAATTCGTGTGTATAAAATCCTTTAGGTACAGCAACAGTTTTTCCTTCTAAATCTTTTAAAGATTTTATATCTGATAATTTTGTAAAAATGGTAGGGTGTGATTGAACATATTTATCTGTAAAATTTATATATTTACTTCTCTTGGGTGTCTTGACAATATTAAGCATCACATCAATATCTTTATTTTTTATCATATCTAAGAATTCATTCCAGTTAGGGCCGCTTATATATTTAATTTCAATACCAAGCTTTTTTGCCACAAGGTTCATATACTCTATAGAGAAGCCTTTAGGCTTGCCCTTTTCATTAAAGTTGAAGGGAGGCCAGGAAGTTTCATTGTGAACTGTTATCTTTGGATGATTTTTTAGGAATTGCTTCTCTTTGTGTGTAAAGTGAATATTACGATTAATAGTTGTTGGTTTCATTTTTACACCGAACCATTTATTATCCAAAATCATTTTTTCCTGCATCGTAATAGCATTCATAGATTTATTTATAATTGAAAATAAAATTTTATCTTCTTTTTTTACTCCAATTCGTAAATCCTCTTTTTTTACTATCTTTGTATCAATTTCATCAAGAATTTCTATATTTGTGTAGCCAGCTTGCTTGATAAATTTTTGACCATTTACTAAGTTATTAATTATTGCATCAACTTTTCCATGAGCTAAAGCTTTCATCTTATTTTTTGAATTGTTAAATTTTACTAATTCAAAAAGTTGTAACTCCTTTATAGTGTCATAATAGTACATGTCCTTTGTAATACCAACTTTTTTACCTTTTAAGGATTCTATTCCGGTATAATTATTTAATACACCTTTTCTAGCAAATATAACATTTGGTATCTCACGATACGGTTTTGAAAAATTAACAAAATATTCTCTTTGCTTTTTATATGATATCCCATCTATTAGATCCAATTTCTTATTTTTAAATTTATTTAAAATATTACTCCAATAGTTTGTTTCTATGTTTATTTTCAAGCCACTTTTTTTTGTTATTAAATTTAATAGATCATAAGAATAACCCGTTAGTTTTCCATTTTCTTTAAAACTAAATGGATAAAAATTATTAACCATACCAATTTTAAATGTATTTGATGATATATAGTTTTTCTCTTTAGAAGTTAAATTCAAATGATATTGTATATCCCTACTCATCATAAACTTATCTATATCAATTTTATTTTTTACAAATCCCATAACATTATAAATATCATATATTCTTTGGATCTTATTTATATCTATATGTCCTAACTTATCTGTTTCATAATATGCTAGTTTTTTTAATTCATTTGCTTCATATATTAAAGCTTCTTTAGATTTGTTTTGTGAATTATATTTTTGTAAAATCAACTCTACTGTTTCATCGATATTATTAAAAGCATACTCCCAGCCTTTAATTGAGGCATCAGTAAAGTTCTTTGTTCTTTGTGGATGATTGTTTATCTCAGCATCACTAGTGAATAATATATCACTATAAAAATTAAATCCATAATCTTTTGGATCAAATATAGTATATGCTATCCCTTTTTGTTTTAGAAAAAACGGCTCATTTGATATATATGAAGACATAAGGTCTGTTTTTTTATCGATTAAATCGTTGATGTTAAAAGAGGGAACTTGTTTTATTAGCTCTTTTATACTAACATTATTATGATTCATCATTCCTCTTACTGAAACACTTGTTGAAGCATCAGGTGTTATCATAATTCTTTTACCTGCAAAATCTTTTAAACTCTTTATATTTGAATCTTTTCTAGCTAATATTATTAAAGGTGAAGATTGAAAAATAGCTGCTAAAAGCTTAATATCAGCACCCTTTGACTTGTCAATAATCAAAGATGACCGCCCAACTCCATAAGTAGCTCTATTTTCTTTAACTTCATCAACACTCTTAATCATATTATTAAACTTTTTTATCTCAACATCTAAACCCACATCTTTATAATAACCTTTGTGCTTAGCTATATAGTATCCGGCAAACTGAAACTGGTCCAGCCATTGAAGTTGAATTGAGACTTTATCTAAATCTTTGGCAAAGAGAGTGTTGATAAACAGTAAACTTACAATTGTAATTAAGTTAAATATTTTTAGCATATGGCAACCTATAATATATATTTTTATATATTATACGATAAAACAGTGTCAGTCCAGTGTCAATAAGATTAAAAAAGAGATATTAATCTATGTCTATACTATACCCGGTAGTTCTATTATGTAAAATCAAATCATCAGGGAGTTTTTTTCTAAGCCTTTTTACAAGACCTTTTATAGAATCAGCAGTAAACTTTTTTTGAGGTTCATCATAAAAGATATGATTAAAAATATCTTCTATAATGGAAGTTGAGTTATGATTCTTTATAAGAAATTCTATAAATTTTTGTTCATTTCTAGTTATATTTATTTTTTGACCATCAAGAGATAACTCTTTTGATAATTTATTATAAGTACAATTTTTGGCTAAAGTTATAATACCATCATTTACGAAGCTTTTACAAAGCTGATTCAAAGCATCTGACACCTGCTCAAAAGATAAAGGTTTTTGCAGAAAACCTTCCACACCCATATTTATCAAATCTATCAAATGTTTTTTATCGTTATATGCTGATATTATAATAATCTTTTGATCTTTATTTATCTCATAAATAGCTCTACTCATACTTATACCATCCATTTTTGGCATTTGAATATCGCTAATAACTATATCATAAAACTCATTTGTATCTAAAAAATAATTTTTATAACACTCCAAACCGTCAGCACCGTCTACGGCTATATCAATATAGGAAAAATAATTTTCCAACATTTTCAAAGCCTGAATACGAGATTCTTTATTGTCTTCAACATATAAAACTTTTAAATTATTGGTAATGGATACTATACTTAATAAATTTAATTTGCTAATCATGATAACTATTCTATAGGCAAAGTTATTTTAAATACAGCTCCATCATCTTCATTCTTTACCGATAATAATCCCTGTCCATGATTTTCTATAATATTTTTACTCATATATAGACCTAAGCCTGTACCATTTTTATTCTTTTTTGTACTAAAATATGCGTCAAATACTTTATCAATTGCCGCATTGGGTATCCCTCCGCCATTATCTTTTATTTTTATTTTTAGATTGTCCCCATCTTTATAAGATTTAATGGTTATAGTTCTATTTTCATTATCAGTTTCGATTAAAGCATCTCTTGCATTTTTTATAATATTGATTAAAACCTGTACTATTTCATTAATATGTACATTTATTTCAATATCATCTTCAATATCCAAAATAAGGTCAATACCATCTACTTTTAAGGTATATGCCATTAATTCTCTGGCTTTTTCAATCAAATCATTTACTCGTATTTTGTCTTTTGCTTTATCCGGTCTAAAGAAATCTCTAAAATCATCAATAGTTTTACTCATGTAATCTAATTGTTTTTGAGTGTCAGTTACTACTTTATTTAAAGTTTCATCACTTAGTTCACCATCTAACATTTTTTCTAATGTAAGTTGTTGAATTAACATTGCGATTGCTTGGAGTGGTTGTCGCCATTGATGTGCCAACATTGCTATCATTTCACCCATTGCTGCTGCTTTTGATTGTTCTATTATTAAAGCTTGCTGTATTTCATTTTCTTTTTTTGCTGTAATATCATGTCTGATTGCACTATATCCTATATGATTGCTATTAGCATCATATGCAGGGGTGATAATAGCATTAACCCAATATATTTTTTTATCTTTAGTAAGATTTTTAACCTCACCTTTCCAAACCTCTTCATTTTGTATAGTTTTCCATAATTCTGTAAAAGTTTCTTTTGGCATATCAGGATGCCTTACTATATTGTGCGGCTGTCCTATAAGCTCCTCTTTAGTATATCCTGATATTTCACAAAAAGCTTGTGAAGCAGAAGTTATAATACCCTGTAAATCAGTAGTAGACATAACTATATGATCGTCTATTAGATGATTGCTTATATTTAGGTCTTTATTGATATTTTGTATTGTTTGTGAGTATTTTTTTAATACCCCTTCAAAATTTTTTTCATAAATGTATAAAATTTCTTTTTGTATGGCTAGAGAATTAATCTTGGCTTCATACATAAATTCAATAAGTGCATTTTTAAAACCTGCACAAATTAGAAAAAGTTCATCTACCCCTATATCTTTATCTTTTAAATATTTTAAAAGATTATCTATAACAGGACAATCTCCAATTTTATTTATACCATTGATCACACCGATATAATAATCTAATATACCAATAGCATAGTTTTTAATAAATAATTCTTTTTTTATGTTGTATTTATTTAATACTCTTAGTGTATCATCATTACTAATCCAGAATTTGATGATTTGTATCTTGCCATTTTCAAAAAGTTTAACATTATCTTTTAAGTTCATAAAGAGAGTCTATCTAAATCTTATTAAATTTTGGTTGATACATTGTGCACGGCATACCGCTACTTTGCAGAACTGCCACGGAAGGAAGTTGTTTTGATTTAAATTGAAATGCTTTGCATCCATGTGGTTTGTGTTTTTCCCAAGTTACAAAGTAAAATTTACATTTTTGACATATTATCTTTTGCATTATATCTTTGTTTTTCCGTCAATTGCACAGGCAAGCGATAAAATATCTACATTTTCTAAACTCACCCCCGTAGGTACCCCTTGAGCTATTTTTGTAAAGTTGATATTTAAGTCTTTTAATTTATCTTCAATAAATAAAATAAAAGCATCATTTGCCAAACTTGGTGTTATGGCAAATAATATATCTGTAATATTTCTTTTTTTGCTTTGTGTGATTAAATCATTTATAGTTGAAATTTCTATATCCTCTAAAACAAAATAAGTACCGTTAAATTGTCTTGATTCTTCTATAGTAAATATATCTTTTGCACTTTGAACTATTGCTAAAAGATGTTGATTTCTATCAATATCAAGACAAATCTCACATACCTCATTTTCACTGATACAATGGCATTGCGTACATTTTTTAATATGTTTGATAGCATTTTCAATACTATGTGCAATTTTTAATCCGGCGTATGTATTTTCATTTATAATATAATATGCAAGCCGTAATGCTGATTTTTTACCAATAGTAGGCAGTGCTTCAAATGATTCAACTAGCTCATAAAATTTTTCTAAACCTTTTTTCATTTTGGAATTTTAGCAAAATTTAGATAAAATCGCGTTATTAAATTATATTATATAGGATAAAAATGACAAATATTTGTTTTTATGAATTACTAGAAGTTGAAAAGAGCGCCGATAAAGGTACCATTAAAAAAGCATATAGAAAAATGGCTATGAAATACCATCCAGATAAAAACCCAGATGATAATGAAGCTGAAGAGAGTTTTAAAGCTATCAATGAAGCTTATCAAGTTTTAAGTGATGATGAAAAAAGA
The DNA here is from genome assembly GCA_023138835.1 of Arcobacteraceae bacterium. GTDB lineage: Bacteria > Campylobacterota > Campylobacteria > Campylobacterales > Arcobacteraceae > CAJXII01. Next base: position 19,556 of record JAGLOP010000007.1, on the reverse strand, counting down.
GGTATTTATGATAGATATGGAAAAGAAGGATTAGAGGGTCATGGTCAAGGTGGCGGCTTTAGTCAAGGTGGCGGCTTTGAAGATTTAAGTTCTATGTTTGAAGAGATGTTCGGTGGTGGGGGAAGAAGACAGTCACGGACACGAAAAACATATAATTACAACTTAGATACAGAAATTCAAGTAAATTTAGAATTCAATGAAGCTGTTTTTGGATGTAAAAAAACAATTAAATTTGGCTATAAAACAGCATGTAAAAGTTGTAAAGGTACAGGTGCTAAAGGCGGAAAACTTAGCACTTGCAATACTTGTCAAGGTCAGGGGCAAGTTCATATGCGACAAGGTTTTATGACATTTGCTCAAACTTGTCCGAATTGTGCCGGTAGTGGTCAAAGTGTGAAAGATAAGTGTAAAGATTGTCATGGTGCTGGATATGATGAAAAAAAAGAGAGCTTTGAAGTCAATATTCCTGAAGGTGTAAACAGTGGAAATAGAATTAGAGTAAGTTCAAAAGGAAATATTGCACCAAATGGTACACGAGGGGATCTTTATATTAGTATACAAGTTAATGAAGATAAACACTTTGTAAGACATGATGATGATATTTATCTAGAGGTTCCTGTATTTTTTACACAAATAGCCCTTGGAACTACTATCAAATTGCCAAGTCTTAAAGGGGAATTAGAACTTAAAATTCCTGCAAATACAAAAGACAAAGAACAATTTACATTTAGAGGTGAAGGTGTAAAAAGCGTAAATGGATATGGGAAAGGAAATTTTGTGGTACAAATTAAAATTCAATATCCTATATCTGTAAATGAGGAACAACAAGAACTCTTAGAAAAACTGCAAGATAGTTTTGGAATTGAAAGTAAGCCATATGAAGATAATTTTTCAGGTATGTTTGAAAAAGTAAAAAGTTGGTTTAGTTAATGATAGTAAATTATGCACCCATGGGTGATTATCAAACAAATTGTTATATTGTAACTATTGATAGTAAAGATATTATTATAGACCCTGGTATGGGTGCTACACAGTGGGTATTGGATAATATCACAAACCCAGTTGCGATACTTAATACTCATGGTCATTTTGACCATGTTTGGAGTAATAAAGAGTTAAAAGAAAAACTTGACATACCTATTTATTGCCCGAAAGATGATTGTTTTATGTTAAAAGACGACCCTTTTTCACAGGGAACACCAAGTAGTCAAGCTGATGTAGAGGTTAATGATAGTGAAGAATTTAATCTTGATGGTTTAAAGTTTAAATTTCATCATTTCCCCGGTCATACTCCAGGCTGTAGTGCCATTGAGATAGAAGATTGTCTTTTTACCGGAGATTTTATATTTGCACAGTCTATTGGAAGAGTTGATTTTCCATATTCAAATCCATCTGATATGAAGGCTAGTATAAATAAAGTTTTATCTTGGGATAAGGATTTTAAAATTTATACAGGTCATGGTGGTACAACTACACTTTTAAAAGAAAAAGATTCATTAAAAGCTTGGTTGAATTATATTTAAAGGATTCATATGAAAAGAAAATTAATAAGTAGATTTATACTTTTATTTGTAACTGTTGCTATATTTTTTATTATATTTCAGACATATAATCTTAGAAATATTGCAATAAATTCTGCAACTAATGAAGCTATTAGAATATCTCAACTTGTTAAAGATGGTTTAACTTCACATATGATAAACGGAACTATGGATAAAAGAGATGGTTTTATAAATGCTGTTACATCAATGAAAGAGATAGAGTCTTTGTGGATAATCAGAGGTGAAAAAGTAACTCAAGAGTATGGGGAAGGTAGAGAAAGTGAGCTGCCAAGAGATGAGATGGATAAAGAGGTATTAAAAACAGGTATAACACAATCTAAAATGAATGAAGATATATTTTTATCTAAAGCCAGTGTAAGAATAACAATACCATATATAGCTACAAGCAATACTCAAATTAATTGTCTTCAATGTCACAGTGTTAAAGTAAAAGATGTTTTAGGTGCTGTATCAATTGAATTAGATATGTCTTATATGCAGCAGATGGGTAAAGAGTCTTTGTATATGGTATCAATTGTAACTATACTTTTAATATTTTTAATTATTATAATAACAAATGCCATTTTAAAACCTTATATTGAAACATTTGAAAGAATAGGTTTTAGTGTTAAAGAATCTACAAATGGCAGATTTAATAATATTATGAAACCTTTGGGACTGACTAAAGGTAAAGAAGCCGATATATTAGTTGATAATTATAATTATTTTGTTAATGAACTTCAAATAGCTTTTGATGGTATTGATAATAAATTGAAAAATTTTACAGGACAAAGTGCAACTTGTGGAAGTAATTCTTTTTTAAACACACATACTATTATTAATAATCTTTCAGATATATATAATTTTAAAAAACAAATAGAAATTGATACAACTGTTGATGAAATATACTCTAGAATGAGTCAAATATTAAAAAATAAATTTAATATTCATAATTTTAATTTTACTATGTATGATGATATAAATAAGATTAGCACTAAAGTATGGACCCAGGGAGAAGAGATTCAAGAGTGCAATAAGTCAAATGATTTTAATCTCTGTAGAGCATATAAAATATCACAAGATGTTTATACTATAAATGATCATAAAGCATGTGCATGTTTCGAGAGTGAAGATAAGTTTTTGCATTATTGTATCCCTATTAAACTTATGGATAATGTGACATTGGTGATTCGTCTTTTAGTTAATACGCAAGATGAATTTGATATTTTGAAAAATAATCATATTACATTTATTAAAAAATATATTGAAGAAGCAATTCCTGCTATAAAAGTTAAATCTATTATGACTGAATTAAATGAATCTGTATATAGAGATTCTTTAACTGGTCTTTATAATAGAAAATTCTTTGATGAAGAATCTAAAATGTTAGTACCGTTAGCAATAAGAGAAGGATTTAATATTGCAGTTCTTATGCTTGATATGGATCACTTTAAGGCTGTAAATGATGAACATGGTCATGATGTTGGAGATCAAGTATTAAGAATGCTTGGAAAAGTGATTAAATCAAGTATTAGAGAATCTGATATCGCAATTAGAATGGGTGGTGAAGAATTCTTGGTATTGTTAGTAAATATTGATGAGAATCATGTTTTAGATGTTGCCAATAAAATTAGAGAGAATGTAGCTAAAACACCTATTAAACTAGCAAATGGTGATAACTTTTATAAAACAATCAGTACAGGTGTTTCTCTCTTTCCTACTGATAGTGACAATCTACAAGAAGTTGTTATAAATTCTGATATTGCATTATATGAAGCAAAAGACAGCGGTAGAAATAAAGTAGTTAAATTTAAAGAAGATATGAGAAGTACGATAGATATATTTTAGTAAGAAAACTTTCGTTCTAAAGTTTCACTTGAGAACGAAAAGTTGTAAATATATTATTTTAAATAAGAGGTAATAATATCACCCATTTGAGTTGTTGTAACAACTTCTTTAGCATCAAATGCTGCTAAATCTTTTGTTCTATATCCCTCACTCATAGCTTTTTTAATAGCAATATCAATAGCATCAGCAGCTTCTTCTTCATTTAAAGAATATCTTAACATCATACTGGCACTACTAATTGTAGCAATTGGGTTTGCTATGCCCATTCCTGTAATATCGGGAGCAGATCCATGGATTGGTTCATAAACTGCTGTTTTTTCTCCTGTAGAAGCTGATGGTAAAAGTCCAATACTTCCACTTAACATACTTGCTTCATCACTTAAAATATCTCCAAAAATATTTCCAGTAAGTATTACATCAAATTGTTTTGGATTTGCAATAAGCTGCATAGCACAATTATCTACATACATATGTGATAATTTAACTTCCGGATATTCTACTGCAATTTTTTCAACAGTTTCTCTCCAAAGTTGAGATACATCTAAAACATTCGCTTTATCTATTGAACATAATTTTTTATCTCTTTTCATAGCTAATTTAAAAGCAACATGAGCGATTCTTTCAATCTCATAAACTTCATAAACCATGGTATTCCAACCTTTAGTTTCAGTTTTACCTTTAGGTTCTCCAAAGTAAATTCCACCAATAAGCTCTCGTACTACCATAATATCAACACCTTTGATAACTTCTGGTTTAAGGCTGCTGGCATCAACTAATTCATCATATACAATAGCAGGTCTGAGATTTGCAAATACACCCATCTCTTTTCTAAATTTTAAAAGTCCAGATTCAGGTCTTAATTCTCTTGGCTGATTGTCCCATTTTGGACCACCAATTGCTCCGAATAAACAAGCATCACTATTTAAAACACCATCAATTGTTTCTTGTGGCAGTGGATTTCCCGTAGCATCAATTGCACATCCACCCATTAAGTATTCTTTATAGTCAAAATTTATATCAAATTTTTTTCCAACAGCATCTAAAACTTTTACTGCCTCATCAACAATCTCTACACCTATCCCATCACCTTTGATAAGTGATATATTATAATTTTTCACTTGCTTCCTTTTTTGCAAATTCCATCAATCCGCCAGTAGATAATAATTCTTGCATAAATGGAGGGATCGGAGTAAATTTATAAGTTTTATTTGTAGTGTTGTTAATAATCTCGCCACTATCTAAATCTACTGTTATATTATCAGTTTCTTTTATCTCATTTGCCTCTTTAAGTTCAAAAATAGGAAGCCCCATATTAAAAGCATTTCTATAAAATATTCTAGCAAAGGTAGGTGCTATGATTGCACTTATACCAGCAGCTTTCAGTGCTATTGGAGCGTGTTCTCTACTACTTCCGCAACCAAAATTCTCACCGGCAACGATGATATCACCTTTTTTTACTTTTGAAGCAAATGACGGATCAGCATCTTCCATCACATATTTTGCTAAATGTTCAGCATCACTACTATTTAAATATCTTGCAGCTATGATTAAATCTGTATCAATATTGTCACCAAATGTCCAAACATCTCCTGTAATATTATTTGCGACCTTTGGTCGAGTTTCACTTTGTTCTATCATATATTATTTTTCCTTGAATCTATAAAATTTCCCCGATTATAGCTAAAATATTAAAAAAAATAGATTAATTAATGCGATGTTTATAAATATTGGGTATAATACAAACCTTAAATTTAAAGCAAGGTTTTACCATAATGGCAGCAAAAGATTTCAATAAAGTACTTGAAAAATTAATTAAAGATTATAAAGACAGCACCCTTACATATGAAAATATAAGTAAAATTTTTCCAAAAGCACCAACTGTAAGTGTTATTAAAAAAATATTAGCACTTGTTCAGTTATTTAATGTAACTTTAATTAGTTCGCAAGAACAAGCAAAAAGATTAAATGAACTTGAATTAAAAAAGAGAGCAGATGCAAGAAAAAAAGCTATTGCTTCAAGTGATTCAGACTCTTATGATTTATTGCAAAATAAAGAACTTTTAGAGTGGAGTAGAAGTGATTCTCCTGTAAGAATGTATTTAAGAGAGATGGGTAAAGTAAATCTACTTACAAAAGAGGAAGAGATTGAAATAAGTAAGCAAATGGAAAGTGGTGAAGATGCAATTTTAGATGCTATATGTTCTGTACCATATCTTGTAGATTTTATTTTAGAATATAAAGAACCACTTGTAAATCGTGAAAGAAAAGTAAAGGAACTTTTTAGAAGTTTTGATGATGAAGATGATGATGGTGGAGATGATACAACAGAAGTTATAGAGGATAAGAGAGAAGAAGAGGTACCAGGCAATGAAGATAATGATAAAAAGAAACCTAAAAAAATAGATAAAAGAGGCGAAAAAATTATTGTAGCTTTTAAAATTGTTGAAAAAGCAAAAAAAGACTGGATGAAATTTATCTCTAAAGAAGTAGCAAAAAGTAATAGTGAAATTGATTTACTTACTTTTGAATTGGCGATTGTGTTTAAAAAGAAAGTTTTAAAAGAAGCATTGATAGATTTAGGACCCACTAGTAAATTAATTACAGAGATAGTAAAGGCGATGGAAACATCACTTCAAAGTGATGAGGGATTTGAAACTGAGTTAAAAAGGTTAGAATATAAATTACCGTTATTTAATGATATATTATTAGAAAACCATAAGAAACTTTTGGAAAAGATTTTAAATCTTTCTAAAGTTGATATTATAGGTATGGTTCCTGAAGCTACAATGGTAAGTACTTATATGGAAATTAAAAAGTTATTTCAAACTAGAGAAGCCAGTAAAGGTGGATTTGACTTAGAAGAGGAAGAACTTGTTGATATCTTAGGTCAAATCAAACTTGGTAAAAAAATAACAGATGAAGCAAAAACAAGAATGGCAAGATCAAATTTACGGCTTGTGGTATCTATTGCAAAAAGATACACAAATAGAGGATTGCCGTTTTTAGATTTAATTCAAGAGGGTAATATTGGATTAATGAAAGCTGTTGACAAGTTTGAATATAAAAAAGGTTATAAATTTTCAACTTATGCTACATGGTGGATACGACAAGCAATTTCAAGAGCGATTGCTGACCAAGCAAGAACTATTAGAATTCCAATTCATATGATTGAAACAATTAACAGAATTAATAAAGTTATTCGTCAAGGGATTCAAGAAGAAGGTAAAGAGCCTAGTTTAGATTGGATTGCAAAAGCAGTGGGACTTACAATAGACAAAGTTAAACAAGTTATTAAAATCACTAAAGAGCCAGTTTCTCTTGATGCTCCAATAGGTAGTGAAGAAGATGGTAAGTTTGGAGATTTTGTAGCTGATGAAAAAGCACCTAGTCCAATTGATAATATCATGAAAGAAGATTTACAAATGCAAATTGACCAGATTTTAGGCCAACTAAATGAAAGAGAACAAGCAGTTGTAAGAATGAGATATGGTTTGATGCATGACGAGAGTGATAGAACTCTTGAAGAAATTGGTAATGCTTTAAGTGTAACAAGAGAGAGAGTTAGACAAATTGAAAGTAGTGCAATTAAAAAACTAAAACATCCAAAAGTAGGAAAAAATCTTAAAAACTATGTAGAAAGCTAAAAATTAGCTTTCTTCTTCTTTTATCGTAAGCCTTGTAGCTAATGTAGCTACGGGAACTATGATAAATCCAATTAAATATGAGATTGGGTCAAGTAAGTTATTGTTATTTAGATAAAAGAATCCAATAACCAACCCGGCATAACCGGCTAATCTGTAAAAAGATGATGCACCGCCAATACTTTGAAATGTATTTTTAACAGTATTCTGGTTTTTTAATTTTTTCTTTTCCTCAAGAAATATCTCTTTTACTTCTTCTTTATTTAATTCTTTCTCATTAATTTCACATTCACTATATAAATCAAACGGGTCATCAAGACGGTCAATAGTATCGGGAGTATCTGCCATTAATTCTGGATCAAGATTTTCCACTCTTTTTTCTATATTTCTTTTATATCCTAAATAAGAACCAATAGTGATAAGTAAGGAACTTGCAAATGCAACTTGAGTATTTAAAAGCCAAGTTGTATTTCCTTGAAGAAGACAAAAAAGTATCACTCCAAAATCAACAATTAAAAAAACTTTAGCAAATTTTTTAATCATCGTCTTCTTCGTCTTTAACTCCATTTTTCATTCCATATGTATATTTAGGATCATGTGCCAGTTTATCTAAATCTTTTTTTATTTTATCGTAAGCTTTTTTTACATTTAACACAGCAGCTGCAATTCCCCAAAATACACCAAGCCATAAAGTCCAAGTATATCCAGTCCACTCTTTTAACAACAGCCCTATTCCTACTCCAAAAAGTACAGCTACAGCAATAGAAATACCCAAAGACATATTGTCCAAAGCTTGTAGCTTTCCTTGATGTTTGGGCTTGTCTTTAATCTCTTCACTCATATTATAAGTTAGCCATCACTTCATTTGCAGCTTTTATTGCAGCATCAATATCATCATCAGTCATAGTATCACAAATAAATCCAGCTTCATACTGACTACAAGCAAAATAAAAACCTTTTTTTAACATCTCATGATGAAAAAGCGAAAATCTATCAAAATCACACTTCCCTACTTCTTTCATATTTACAGGCATCATCTCACAGAAGAAAAATCCAAACATACTACCTCTTGTGTCTACTTGAAGCGGTATATTATGTTTTGATGCTACTTCTTTTAAACCAGTTGTTAATCTAAGGGCTTTTGCATTTAATCTGTTGTAAATATCTTTATCCGCTTTTAATTTTTGTAATGATTTAAGACCTGCCGCCATAGCTACAGGATTTCCACTTAAAGTTCCAGCTTGATAAATTTTACCTTCAGGGCTTAATTGACACATAATCTCTTGTCGTGCGGCAAAAGCACCTACAGGCATACCGGCACCAATAACTTTACCAAATGTCACAATATCAGGAGTTGTCTCAACTATTCCGCCAGCACCTTTTAAACTTGCTCTAAATCCAGTCATAACTTCATCAAAGATTAATAACGCACCATGTTTATCACAAAGTTCTCTACAAGTTTTTAGAAATTCTTCAGATGCCGGTACCAATCCCATATTTCCGGCAATTGGTTCAATAATAATACAAGCTATATCAGAAGATTCATCAAAACATTTTTGAAGCTGTTCAATATTGTTATATTCACTTAATATTGTATGTTTAACTAAATCAGCAGGAACACCTGGACTACTAGGTGCTCCAAAAGTTGCCATACCGCTGCCTGCACTTACAAGAAGTGAATCACTGTGCCCGTGATAACAACCTTCAAATTTAACAATATCATCACGAGAAGTTACTCCTCGCGCCAATCTAATAGCACTCATCACAGCTTCAGTACCGGAGCTTACAAATCTAACTTTATCGATATTGTCAAACATCTCAACGATTTCTTCTGCCAGTTTAGTTTCAAGCTCAGTCGGTGCTCCAAAAGAAAGCCCCTGTTTTACCGTATCAATTACAACTTCTTCAATATCTTTGTCACAATGACCAAATATAAGCGGTCCCCAACTTTGAACAAAATCAAGGTATCTGTTACCATCAATATCTATCAAGTAACTCCCCTCCCCTTTTTGAATAAATGGAGGTGTCCCTTTAACACCGCTAAAACTTCTTACAGGAGAATCAACACCACCGGGAATCACACACTTTGCTTCTTTGAAAGCATCAGTACTTTTATCAAACATTTACTATCCTATCTTTTTATTTATTTGTATTGTACTATAAAGCTTCTTATTATTTATATTTAATTTTTTTCTGATAATGGCAGTGAAGTAAAACCACTTATTATGAAACAGGCACCATCATTTTGATTTTTAACTTCTATACTTACATTGTGTTCATTTATGATTTTTTTAGCAACATTTAGCCCTATACCAATACCGGATGATTCTTTTGTACTTACAAACGGTTCAAATATTTTATCTTTAATTTCATTGGGTACTCCACCTGCATTATCTTGAATTGTTACTTCTATCTTACCGTTTTTATTAGATATATCTATATCAACTCTTCTGTCATCAAAATTATCAACTTTTACCAACTCATCCAATGCATTATTTATAATAATACTCCAAACCTGTTCCATTCTTTGTTTATGAATTGAAGCCATAAATTTGAATTTGCCTTTTTGTGATGTTTTTAATGTAAACAGTTCATTGTTTATATATATTTTTGAGATAAGTTTAAATCTGTTGTATAGTATCCTTAGAGCGGTAATTAATGTATCATATATATTACAAACTGTTCTTATATTAGGTGTAACTTGTGACATTTCTCTCATGGATTCTACAATGATACTCATCCTTTCTATTCCCTCCATCACTTTTTGGTTGTCATCTAAAAGTTGTTGTTTGAATTTATTTTCAGGCATATTCTCAAGATCATACCTTGACATCTCTATAGTCCCTTTTATATAAGTCAAAGGGGTGTTTATTTCATGAGTAATACCTGCTGCCATTTGTCCTATTACACTAAACTTTGTATTTTTGATTATATTTTTTTTATGTTTTATATGTTGTTTATCTAATTCTTTTAAGGCATCTGCTACTTTAAACTCTAATGTATCATTTAAATCTTTAATTTTTTTAGAATATTTTTTTAAAGCTCTGTTTTTTTTAGCCAAAATAAACATAAATATAATACTTGACAGTATAAATGCAATAAAAATATTAACCCACTTTTGATATAAATTATAAAAAGAATTTTGTTTATTTATTAAAATAGGATCTCTTAAAGATAAATCTTCTACCTTTATACCAAATTTTATTAAATTTTGAACATTTAGATAAACTTTATTTCCTTCTTTAAAATTAAAGGGAATATCCTCTATTGGAGTACCTGTTAAATATTTTATAACCTTTAAAGCAATAATTTTTCCGGTATTTTTTCCATCTGTACAATCACCGCCGATTATATTTGTATCTAGTGTTGTTGATAGTGATAAATTATTTACACCTGAAAAGAATATTTTCGCATTTTTAAAAAGAGTATCATTTTTATATTTTATGATAAAATTTAAAGCATTGTCATCTGTTGTAATAATCGTATCAAAAGATATGTTTTTGTATTTATTTTTATAAAATTTTAAAAAGTTCTCTTCTGTTTCTTTTGTAGGTTTAAATATCTTTGTATTCATAAATTCTACAAATATCTGCATATCTTTTTTTTGATTAAGTGTTTTGATTATTGATTCTGATTGTTGTTGTGTCCATTTTAGAGTTGAAGAGTATGAATTTATAATTAATATATTATTCGCAAATATATAAGCATTGAATGAAATTATTAAAAGTATCTTCTTCATTTATAAAATCCTAACTTATTGAAGATTTAGTCTATCTAAAATATAATTAAAATTCTTAATATAATATACTGTGAAAAACTAATAAATAATATTATTTTAATTCCAAATACTGTAAAATTGATAGATATAATATTAAGGGCTTATAAATGAAATTAAAATTTATAATGTTATTTATTTTTATTATTGTGTATGGTTTATTTTTATATATAAATACACAAAGTAAAAATGAGAGAATAGAATTAGCATTAAACAAACAAATTAAAAATTTAGAAATACATTATGATTTAACAAAAGATTATTTTCTTACGGATGCTAAAAATATAAGAAAATATATAAATAATAATAAAAAAGTTATAGATATATTTTCAGAAGCTCAAAATACCACAGAGATTCAAAAAGATATTTTAAGAAAAAAATTATATAAATTATTAATACCAATGTATAAAAGAATTATGACAAGAGGAATCTTACAATTTCAATTTGTATTTCCCGATAATACTAATTTTTTAAGAATGCATAAGCCAAATAAATATGGAGATGATTTAACTAATATAAGATATAGTTTTAAATATGTAAATGAGACAAGAAAAGATATAGAGGGATTTGAACAAGGCAGAACAACTCATGCTTTTAGATATGTATTTCCATTCTTTAGTAAATTTGACACAAGTGCAAATGATAAACGTGAAGCTAGCGAAACCCGTATAGATAAAAACAAGTATTTAGGTGCAGTAGAGATATCTTTATCGTCAAATTCTCTTCAAGACAAACTATTAAATGTAAATAAAATACATTCACATTTTTTGGTAAAGAAAGATGTTATTGATGTAAAAACATGGAAAACTAAAGATTTAATAACTAAATATACTTCTAGTATTGAACATAAGGACTATATGTTTGCTTTAATCAAGCAATCAAATATGGATAACTTAAAGTACAGTAAAAAGAATATAATAGAGCATTTAAAAGATAAAATAGCTTATAATATATCTTTAAAAAAATCATTTGCTGTATATTCACCTTATAAAGATAGTGTGATAATAATTACATTTTTACCTATTAAAAATATTCAAAGAAAAGAAGTTGTTGCTTATATAGTCTCGTATACTGACAATGATAATATTTATAATATCAGTAAAAATTATAAAACTCTAAATATAGTTATATTTATAAGTATGTTATTTTTGTTTTACTTTATATATAAGAATATAAATCATAAAAAAGAACTTGAGATAGAAGTAGAGGAGAAGACAAAAGATTTAAAATATTTAAATGATAACTTAGAAAATAAAGTGATAGAAAAAACCAAAGAGCAGGATGTATTATTATCACTTTTTGATAAAGGTGATTCTATTTTATTCAAATGGAATAATGATGAACATTGGAGTGTAGAGTATGTCTCTTCAAGCGTTAAAAAACTTTTAGGGTATGATCAATCGGATTTTACAAACAACAAGATTTCATACGATTCTTGTATTCATAAAGATGACTTAAATAAGGTTATGGAAGAAGTTTCAACAGGAAGTAAATTAAATAAAGATTTTTTTAAACATGAACCATATCGTATTGTTACAAAGAAAGGTGATATAAAATGGGTTATAGATTATACGGTCATTGTAAGAGATGACAATAATCACATAACTCACTATCTTGGTTATATCAATGATGTAACACAAGAGAAAAATAAAGAAAAATTATTAGCAGAGCAATTAAAGTTAGCATCAATGGGTGACATGATAGGAAATATAGCTCATCAATGGAGACAACCTTTAAATATTATAGGTGTTACAATGATGAAACTTGAGATGATAAATGATATGAAATTTGATGAAGATGAATCTGTCAAAAAAATTATAGCAGATACAAATAATTCTTTAGGATATTTGTCAAAAACAATAGATGATTTTAGAAATTTTATCAAAGGAGATAGTGAAAAAACTATATTTATTTTAAAGGATAATATAAGCAGTTTTTTAAACCTTGTTGATCCAAATGTAAAAAATGACAAGATAAATATTATTTTAGAACTTCAAGAAGATATAAAAATTGAAGGTTATCCAAATGAGTTAACACAATGTTTTGTAAATATATTTAATAATTCAAAAGATGCTTTCAAAGAGTTAAATGAAGATGACAGATATATATTTATTTCAACAATTAAAGAAAACAGGAATATAATTATCAAATTTAAAGATAGCGGCGGTGGAATACCGGAAGATATATTAAGAAAAATATTTGAACCGTATTTTACAACAAAACATAAATCTCAAGGAACCGGTCTTGGTCTTCATATGACATATAATTTAATAGTAGATGGAATGAAAGGAACTATTGAAGCTCATAATGTTAAGTTTCAGTATAATGATAAAAATTATACTGGTGCTGAATTTACTATAATATTGCCCATAGTATAACAATAAAAAGATATTTTGGATAAAAATTTACTATATAATATAAATTGTAAGAATTATGAAAAATTATACTATACTTTTTTATGAAAAACTTTCTCTTTGCACTTGTCGTATCTGTTGTTATACATTTTATATTATTAATTAATTTTAAAAATATCAATATAAGTGAAGATCACCCTAAAAGTGCGAAAGATACTCCATCACAATATACTCATATTAAACTTGTAAATATTAAGCAACCCAAGAAAATTAAAAAAGTTGAAGAGATTAAAAAGTTTAAAAAAGTAATTAAAAAAATTGAAGTAAGAAAAAAAGTAAAATATAAAAAGGTTCAAAAGAAACATATTAAACCGGCAATCAGGCAAAAACCTAAAAAAATAAAATCAGTTTTTACTTCCAAAAAAGAGTTAAAAAAACCTCTTGAAAAACAAGAAGTTCCGCAGGTGCGAGAACCAATTATTAAACCAAAAAAAGTAATAGAAGAAAAACCGACAATTGACTTAGCTAAAGAATATCAAGAATTATTACAGTTAGATAGTTTAACAAAAAGTTATATTAAATTGTATGGTAATGAATATTTTAATTTATCACATACTCAAAGAAAATATTTAAAAGAAAACCTTAATCTTATAGGACGAATTACACAACAATATTTAAGGTATCCATCAATTGCAATTAGAACTAGACAAAGTGGTACAAATATAGTAGAGTTTATATTGAAACCAAATGGGGATATCGCAAACTTAAAAATAACCGGTAGTTCAAGTTATAGTTCATTGGATAAAAATACTATTAAAACTATTAAAATAGCATATAAAGATTATCCAAGACCAAAAGAGAATACAAAAGTTAAAATTTTTGTTAAGTATATTTTTTACTAATCACTTTTGAATATGTCTGAAGCTTTTTCTTCTATACTTTGAAATATAGTTTTAATAGTATGAGTTTCAAATTCTGGTTTGTCTAAAGTACCAAATATATCAATTTGTGTGGCAAAGTTACCTTCTTTATTTGTAGATAAATACCCTATAATAGGAATCTTGCTTATTATTCTTGCATAGTCTTTCATAAAAATTGCATCAGCAGTGATGTTTATTTTTCTGCTTTTTAAATTGATATCGCCTTTAGCTTTAAAATCTATTAATTGACCTTTTGTGTAGCTATTTTCTATTTTTAACAGTTGATTTTTATTATAAATAAAATCTATCCAACCATTTTCTATATAGTATCCCTGCATATCAAAATTTGTTTTGCCTAATCTGTATAAAGTAGGTAAAATAAATATTGGATTAATGATAGCCGGTGTTGTATTTATAAATGCTATTAGATTATTTAAAAATAGTAGATTTTGAACTGTAGTTTTATGAAAAAATAATTTCCCTTTTAATTGTCCAAGAATTCCATTTGCCTTTAATATAAGAAAACCATCTTTTAATAATTCTTTATCTAAAAACTCATTTATAAAAGTATATGTCAATTTATCACTGTTAATTGTCAGTTTTTGAGTGTTAATATCAATAGTTGATGATATTGAGGTATCTTTGTTTGTTAATATTATATCTACATTAGATTGTTTGCTTTTAATCTTGGCAGAATCATATGTAAGATTGTACCCTTTATATTTAATAGAACCGTTATATAAGTTTATTTTTGTTGTCAGTAACTGTGTATCCGTACTTGATAATGGACTTTTATCAAAATATGAATCATTAAGTTTGATATACATATTTTGTATATTTACTTTTATTGTTTCAAAATCATTACTACTGTTAATTAACAGGTTGATTTCTTCTTTTTCTTTTAAATTGTCTATCTCAATATCTTTTATAAATTTTACTAGATTATTAAAAGATTTTATTTCTATATTATGTGTATTATTACTCTTTTCATATTTTAAATCATATTTTGGAATGTTAAGTATTTTTGTTTCTTGACCAAAATCCAGTGTATAGTTGAATTTATCATTATTTATTTCCACAGAAGTATCATAAATAAAAGTATTTATAAGTACAGTACCTTTGGCTATACTTGTATTTAAATCAATTTGGCTTTCTATATTTATATCTTGTTTAGGATTGGGATTTATTTGAATAGTTGCATCTACTGTGTTGTTATTATTAACCTTTACAGTTAATTGTGTAATTGGTATAGCTTTTCCATCTATTTTAATTTGTGTATTTTTAGATTTAATAAATGCTAAAACTTCTATGTCATCATCATTAAACGGTATATCAATATTTACACTTACTTTATTCTCTCCAAAAGATTGATAAAAAGGCAAATTAATTTCATAAAAATTTAATATATTTAAAAATTTATCTTGCAATAAAGCAGTTGTTTTCAAATTTAGTTTTAAAATAGTTTTATCATCAGAGATAATATTTTCAATTACTACATCACTGTTATCTAAAGGAAGTTTATCAAAAGTTGGTTGATTTAAGTTAAGTAAAATATTATTATTCAAGTATTGCAGATATACTTTTTTAGCTTTTATAGATGGCAGTTTTGGTTCAAAAATGAAATTTAAATTATCAATATTAAGAGTAAAATCATTTTTTGAAATTATATCATCCGGGTTTATATTTATAATACCGCTAAAAGTTAAATTTTGATCTTTAATATGTAATGATTTAACATCTATTTTATATACAGTATTATTGTTAATTGTGCTTTGAGTATTGATATTAATATCTTTATAAAAATATGCAGCATCAATGTCAATAGTTTTTAAAGCTGTTGTAGTATTTATTTTACCATCAAATGAGATGGTTTGGTTATCTTTGGTTTTTTCCATATCTATATTGATTTTATTGTTTTTTAAAGAGATTAAAAGTTTGTTTAGAGATATTATTGGAGCATCCTGGTACTGTAACTTTGGTTTGTATATGACTGCACTTGTATTAAGTGATTTTATATCAAATTTATCAATATTCTTTAAATCAAGATTACCTTTCAAGGTATTTAGTTCTATATAGTCAAATGAGAGTTTATTGTATATTAAATCTTCTATGTTAGGTTCTAGTGTTATAAATTGTTTTATAAATTTTAAATTAGTGATTTTATTTGCAATTATTTCATATTTTAAATTGGCATTTTTTAGGTTGGCTTTAAAATCTATTATAAAATCTTTATGTGTTATTGATGAATCTATATTAAGTAAAAGTTTTTCTATTTTAGTACTTAGGCTATTTATAGGAGCTGTGATTTTTGATTTAATAATAAGATTATATTTAGATAATTTTATTTCAGAATTAACTAATAAATTATCTCCCAAGATTTTAAAATCAACATCCATATTGGTTTTTTTGTTCTTCAAAATAAATTTATTATTTTTAAACTCTATAAAAGCGTGTTTTTTTCCATAATTTATATTTTCAATTTTAATTGTTTGAAAATAAGCCAAAACTTCATCTGCAAACCCTATCCAAGCTGGATCAAATTTTATTTTTGATTCATCACTTGATGGTTTGATATTTAATTCTTTTACTGAAAATATTAGTTTTTTATCATATTTTAAATACAATTGTGAAAACTTCATATTGGAAACTGAAATATTTTCTATATGAATACCATTGAATAAATAGATAAAGAAGCCAACAATTAAAAATATAAATGTCATTAATATCAGTAATATTGTTCTAAGCATTATGGAATTTATCCTTATAGTAATTATATCTATATCTTTTTATTTAAATTTATCAGTTGAATCTAAACAAGTTATTTATATACCAAAAGGTTCAACATCGGCCATTGTAACATATTTAGATAAAAAAGGATATGACTTAAATCTTATTGATACAATAATAATAAATGCTTTTGGTTACCCACAAAATGGCTGGATAGACTTAAAATCAACAAAGATGTTAAAAGGTAATTTTCTATATAAACTTACCACCTCTAAAGCAGCATTAAAAAATGTTGTATTAATACCGGGTGAAACATATTATTTCTTTTTAGATGATGTAGCATCTAAGTTAAAACTTTCATCTAAAAAACTTTTTAAATATTATGATGAATATAAGTATAAAAAAGATGGAAATATTTTAGCACAAACATACTCTTTGCCAATTGGAATGGATGAAGAGGAGTTGATTTTATATCTATTTAAATATACAAATAGACAGTATAAAGAATATAGTAATAAAATTTTTGGTCAATACAACCAAAAAAACTGGTTTAGATATATTGCTATTGCTTCAATTATTCAAAAAGAAGCTGCAACAACTGCGGAGATGTCATTGGTTTCAAGTGTAATATACAATAGACTTAAATACAATATGAAATTACAAATGGATGGAACTTTAAATTATGGGAAGTTTTCACACACAAAAGTAACACCTCTAAGAATAAAAGAGGATGATAGTATTTATAATACCTATAAATATAAAGGTATTCCAAATAGTCCAATTTGTGCTGTTGAATTTAATTCTATAAAAGCTGCAATTTTTCCAAAAAAGACACAATATTTGTATTTTATGAAAGCTAATGATGGTAAAAATCATATTTTCAGTACAAGTTATAAAAGACACAAAAGAGCAATAAGAAAGGTCGTTAGAGCCAAAAAGACAGATAAAATAAATAGATTAAATCAAAATAATAAGATAAAAGAGCCGATTAAACAAATAATCAATAAATCTAAATCAGAAAGTACAACAAAAACTGATAATATCAAATCTATTTGGGATAATGTTAAATAATATCAGTACTAATTTTGTTTCATTTTGATACAACTAAAAGCTTTTAGTCACTGCTTGCAATTATACACAATTAATTCATAAGTTTTAAATGTTAAAATGCAAATTACAATATTTAAAATAACAAGGAACACATATGTCAAAAATTATATGGTCAAAAATAGATGAAGCACCAGCTTTAGCAACTTATTCGCTTTTACCAATCGTAAATGCATTTACAAAAGCTGGAGGAGTTGATGTAGTTACTTCTGATATCTCTTTAGCAGGTAGAGTTTTATCTGCAATGGGTTTAGCTAAAGATGAATTATCTGAATTAGGTAAAGTAGTTTTACAAGCTGATGGAAACATCATCAAGTTACCAAATGTTTCTGCTTCTGTTGGACAATTAAAAGAGTGTATAGCTGAGCTTCAAGGTCAAGGTCACGATATCCCTAACTATCCTGAAAATCCTGCTAATGCTGCTGAAAAAGAGATTCAAGCTAAGTATGGTACATGTTTAGGTTCTGCTGTTAACCCAGTATTAAGAGAAGGTAACTCAGATAGAAGAGCTGCTGTTGCAGTTAAAAACTTCGCTCAAAAGAATCCTCATAAATTAAGAGCATTCCCTGAAAATCCTAAATCTTATGTTGCACATATGAATGGTGACGGAGATTTCTTTGGAAATGAGCAGTCTTGTACTTTAGAAAAAGCACAAACTATTACTATTGCTTTAAATGGTAACACTTTAGGAACAATTGATACAATCGAAAAAGAAATCATCGATGGTACATATATGTCAGTTGCTAAACTTAAAGCTTTTATCCAAAAAACAATTGATGATGCAAAAGCAAACAATGTTTTATGGTCTCTTCACTTAAAAGCAACTATGATGAAAATCTCTGATCCAATTATGTTTGGTCATGCTTTAGAAGTATTCTTTGCACCTGTATTTGCAGAGTTTAAAGATACATTTGCTTCACTTAATGTAAATGCAAACATGGGTATCTCTGATATTGAACAAAAAATTGCTGGTCATGCTGATGAAAAAGCTATTTTAGCTGCATTTTTAGCTGTTGTTGAGTCTGATAATCCAGAAATTGCTATGGTTGATTCTGATAAAGGAACAACAAACTTTAATGCATCAAATGATGTAATTATTGATGCTTCTATGCCAGTAGTGGTAAGAGAAGGTGGTAAACAATGGAACAGAAATGGTGATGCTAAAGAATGTGTTGCTGTAATTCCTGATTCTACATATGCTATGTTCCACGAAGAGATGGTAGCTGATTGTGTTAAAAACGGTCAATATGATGTAACAACAATGGGTTCTATGGCTAATGTTGGTCTTATGGCTCAAAAAGCAGAAGAGTATGGTTCTCACCCTACAACTTTTGAACTTGCTGAAGCTGGTAAAGTTACAGTAACATCAAATGATGGTACAGAATTAATGAGCTTTGATTGTGAAGCTGGTGATATTTGGAGACTTGCAAGAGTTAAAGATATTCCTATTAAAGATTGGGTTAGACTTGCAGTTGAAAGAGGACAAATCGAACAAGTTCCTGTTATTTTCTGGCTAGATGAAGCAAGAGCTCATGATGCTGAAATGATTAAAAAAGTAAATATTTACCTTAAAGATTTAGATACTGCTGGACTTGATATTCAAACTATGAAAGTTACAGATGCTACTAGATTTACAAATGCTA
>JAGLOP010000006.1 GCA_023138835.1 Arcobacteraceae bacterium | reverse complement strand
TTATGAGAATTAATACAAATGTAGCTGCGATGACAGCACTGGAATCAAATGCGCATGTTAATAAAGAATTATCAGACTCTCTTGGAAGATTATCTTCGGGTTTACAAATTACAAAAGCATCAGATGATGCTTCTGGAATGGCTATTGCTGATAAACTTAGAACTCAAGCTTCATCAATATCTCAAGGTATTGCAAATGCAAATTCTGCAAATACTTTTATACAAATAGCAGATAAAGCTATGTCAGAACAATCTAATATTATGGATATTGTAAAAACCAAATTGATGCAAGCAGCAACTTCAACTACATCAAGTGATGGTAGAACAGCAATTTTAAATGATATTAAAGGATTACTTACACAGTTTAATGCAATTAGTTCAAGTACAAATTATAATGGTCAAAAACTTTTGGAAGGAGATGATTTTAATTTTCAAATAGGTGAATTATCAACAGATAAAGTAACAGTGACTACATCATATTCTATTACTACAAATGCTATAGGAAGTACGGCTGGAGCAGCAGGTGATGTTGGATTACAAAGTTTAGCAAGTACGGGAGTAGTTACTGGTACATTTACAGGATCATTAGCACTTGCTACAATGGCAACTGTAGATAGAGCAATTACAAATTTAAATACAGTAAGAGCAGAATTTGGTTCTGGACAAAATCAAATAGAGTCAGCATTAAGAAATATGATGACAACTAAAACAAATATAAAAGCAGCAGAGTCGATTATTAGAGATGTTGATTATGCAGCAGAAAGTGCAAATTTTAATAAACAAAATATTATTGCACAAGCAGGTACTTATGCTATAAGTCAAGCTAACCAAGTTCAGCAAAGTGTTCTTAAATTACTTCAATAATTAGAAAATATATATAAAAAAGCCTAGTCATTATTTGACTAGGCTTTTTTTATATGTTAAATATTATACAAAATGTATTAAATTAATCTAATCTTAAGAAATGTGTTGTTATACTTTCATATATTTCAAATAGTATAGGTATTAATTGATACCAAAAGGTGAAAACCCTTATGCTCAAAACTAGCGAGTAGCGGTTTTTCGAAGAAAAAAGTTTCTTCAGAAAGCAACTATTAAGGTGTGATGAGAAAGTTGATCGGCTGTAAATATATGTGTATATATTTATAATGTGTCATAAATTAAAAGGATTAAATTATGAGAATTAATACAAATATTGCGTCTTTAACAGCGCAAGAATCAGCAGTAAATGTAAATAAAAATTTATCAAGTTCGTTAGAGAAATTATCAACAGGTTTACGAATAAATAAAGCATCAGATGATGCTTCAGGTATGGCTATTGCGGATAAGTTAAGAACACAAGCTTCTGCGGTGGGGCAAGGTATAGCAAATGCAAATTCTGCAAATACATTTATACAAATTGCAGATAAAGCTATGGCAGAACAATCTAATATTATGGATATTGTTAAAACCAAGTTAATGCAAGCGTCAACTTCTACTACATCAACTGATGGTAGAACAGCTATTTTAAATGATATAAAAGCTTTACTTACTCAGTTTGATGCGATTAGCTCAAGTACAAATTATAATGGTACAACATTATTGGATGGTTCTAATTTTGATTTCCAAATTGGAGAAGATTCTACTAATGATAAAGTAACTGTTACAACTTCTTATGCTGCAAAAACGGCCAGTATAGACAGTGGTACCGGTGGGTCAGTTGGAGTGGCAAGTTTATCTGGTATGACCACTGCAGCTAGTTTTACTGCTGCTGTTGCATTAGAATCTATGGAAGCTATTGATACAGCACTTACAAATTTAAATACAGTAAGAGCTGAATTTGGTTCTGGACAAAATCAAATAGAGTCAGCTTTAAGAAATATGATGACTACAAAGACAAACTTAAAAGCGGCGGAATCAATTATTAGAGATGTTGATTATGCAGCAGAGAGTGCGAATTTTAATAAGCAAAATATTATTGCACAAGCAGGTACTTATGCTATAAGTCAAGCTAATGCAATTCAGCAAAATGTTCTTAAATTACTTCAATAATTGAGTAGTTTTAACCGTTAAATATTATACAAAGTGTATTAAAATAGTATAGGTATCAATTGATTCCAAAAGGTGAAAGTCCTTATGCTCAAAACTCGCGAGTAGCGGTTTTCCGCAGGAAAAAGTTTCTTCAGAAAGCAACTATTAAGGTGTGATGAGAAAGTTGATCGGCTGTAAATATATGCATGTATTTACAATGTATCATAAATTAAAAGGGTTAAATTATGAGAATTAATACAAATGTTGCGTCTTTAACAGCGCAAGAATCAGCGGTAAATGTAGGTAAAAATTTATCAAGTTCATTAGAGAAGTTATCTACAGGTTTGCGAATAAATAAGGCATCAGATGATGCTTCTGGTATGGCTATTGCTGATAAGTTAAGAACACAAGCTTCTGCGGTTGGACAAGGTATAGCAAATGCAAATGCTGCAAATACATTTATACAAATAGCAGATAAAGCTATGGCAGAACAATCTAATATTATGGATATTGTTAAAACCAAGTTAATGCAAGCATCAACTTCTACAACATCAAGTGACGGTAGAGTAGCTATTTTAAATGATATTAAAGCTTTACTTAGTCAGTTTGATGCGATTAGCTCAAGTACAAATTATAATGGTACAACATTATTACAAGGTGCAGATTTTGATTTTCAAATTGGTGAAGATTCTACTAATGATAAAATAACTGTGGCCACAACATATGGTGCTACGACCACTTCTATTGCAAGTTCAGGTGGAGCAGCAGGTAAGGTTGGTTTAAAAAGTTTAGCGAGTACGGGTGTAACAACTACTAATATTACAGCTTCTATGGCTTTAGCTGCAATGTCAACAATTGATGCAGCGCTTACAAACCTAAATACAGTAAGATCTGAATTCGGTTCTGGTCAAAATCAAATAGAGTCAGCTTTAAGAAATATGATGACAACTAGAACAAACTTAAAAGCAGCAGAATCAATTATTAGAGATGTTGATTATGCAGCAGAGAGTGCGAACTTTAATAAGCAAAATATTATTGCACAAGCAGGTACTTATGCTATAAGTCAAGCTAATGCGATACAACAAAATGTATTAAGGTTGCTACAATAGTTTAATCTAATTTTAAGAATTGTAGTAATATAATTTGACACTGATAGGTATCAATTGATACCAAAAGGTGCAAGTCCTTATGCTCAAAACTAGCGAATAGCGATTTTTCGAAGAAAAAAGTTTCTTCAGAAAGTAACTATTAAGGTGTGATGAGAATGTAACTAGGCTGTAAAGTTTAACTTTACAATGTGTCATAAATTAAAAGGATTAAATTATGAGAATTAATACAAATGTTGCGTCTTTAACAGCGCAGGAATCAGCGGTAAATGTAGGTAAGAATTTATCAAGTTCGTTAGAGAAACTATCAACTGGGCTTAGAATAAATAAAGCATCTGATGATGCTTCTGGTATGGCTATTGCGGATAAGTTAAGAACACAAGCCTCTTCAGTTGGACAAGGTATTGCAAATGCAAATTCTGCAAATACTTTTATTCAAATTGCGGATAAAGCTATGGGTGAACAATCTAACATTTTAGATATTGTTAAAACTAAACTTATGCAAGCATCAACTTCTACAACATCTTCTGATGGTAGAACAGCAATTTTAAATGATATTAAAGCATTACTTACACAGTTTGATGCGATTAGTTCAAGTACAAATTATAATGGTACAACATTATTGCAAGGTGCAGATTTTGATTTTCAAATTGGTGAAGATTCAACTAATGATAAAATAACTGTTACAACTTCATATGCTGCAAGAACAGAATCAATTACTGGTGCTGGTGGGTCATTAAATGTTATTGCTAATTTATCTGATATTACAGCAGGTTCTGCTTTGACTGCTATGACAGTAGTCGATAATGCCCTAACAAACCTAAATACAGTAAGATCTGAATTTGGTTCTGGACAAAATCAAATAGAGTCAGCTTTAAGAAATATGATGACAACTAGAACAAACTTAAAAGCAGCAGAATCAATTATTAGAGATGTTGATTATGCAGCAGAGAGTGCAAATTTTAATAAACAAAATATTATTGCACAAGCAGGTACTTATGCTATAAGTCAAGCTAATGCGATACAACAAAACGTTCTTAGATTACTTCAGTAATCGCTAAAATAGCACTTTAGTGCTATGCAGAATGTTTCTTTAGAAAATGTATTAAGATTGTTACAATAGTTATAGTTTTAGATATATACAATAGTATAGGTATCAATTGATACCAAAAGGTGGGAGTCCTTATGCTCAGGGTGGTTTTATATCAGAATGAGAATGTAACTAGGCTGTAAAGTTTAACTTTACAATGTGTCATAAATTAAAAGGATTAAATTATGAGAATTAATACAAATGTTGCGTCTTTAACAGCGCAAGAATCAGCTGTAAATGTAGGTAAGAATTTATCAAGTTCGTTAGAGAAATTATCTACAGGTCTGCGAATAAATAAAGCATCTGATGATGCTTCAGGTATGGCTATTGCAGATAAGTTAAGAACGCAAGCTTCTTCAGTTGGACAAGGTATTGCTAATGCGAATTCAGCAAATACTTTTATTCAAATTGCTGATAAAGCGATGGGTGAACAGTCAAATATTTTAGATATTGTAAAAACTAAATTAATGCAAGCATCAACTTCTACTACATCAAGTGACGGTAGAACAGCAATTTTAAATGATATTAAAGCATTACTTACACAGTTTGATGCAATTAGTTCAAGTACAAACTATAATGGTACAACATTATTACAAGGTGCAGATTTTGACTTCCAAATCGGAGAAGATTCTACTAATGATAAAATAACTGTTGAAACTTCTTATTCTGCTACTACAGCTGGTGTAGCAAGTACAACTGGCGGAACTAATCTAGTTGGACTAAAAAGTTTAAAAAGTACTGGTGTAACAGCAGGAACTTTTACAGCATCGTTAGCACTTGGAACTATGGCTACAGTTGATAAAGCTTTATCAAACCTAAATACAGTAAGATCTGAATTTGGTTCTGGACAAAATCAAATTGAATCAGCTTTAAGAAATATGATGACAACAAGAACAAACTTAAAAGCAGCGGAATCAATTATTAGAGATGTTGATTATGCAGCAGAGAGTGCAAACTTTAATAAACAAAATATTATTGCACAAGCAGGTACTTATGCTATAAGTCAAGCTAATGCTATTCAGCAGAATGTATTAAGATTACTTCAGTAATTTTAATTAGCAGCATCATTATGATGCTTACAAATATAAAATAGTATAGGTATCAATTGATACCAAAAGGTGCAAGTCCTTATGCTCAGAGTGGTTTTATATCAGAATGAGAATGTAACTAGGCTGTAAAGTTTAACTTTACAATGTGTCATAAATTAAAAGGATTAAATTATGAGAATTAATACAAATGTTGCGTCTTTAACAGCGCAAGAATCAGCTGTAAATGTAGGTAAGAATTTATCAAGTTCGTTAGAGAAGTTATCTACAGGTCTGCGAATAAATAAAGCATCTGATGATGCTTCAGGTATGGCTATTGCAGATAAGTTAAGAACGCAAGCTTCTTCAGTTGGACAAGGTATTGCTAATGCGAATTCAGCAAATACATTTATTCAAATTGCTGATAAAGCTATGGGTGAGCAGTCAAATATTTTAGATATTGTTAAAACTAAGTTAATGCAGGCATCAACTTCTACAACATCTTCAGATGGTAGAACAGCTATCTTAAATGATATTAGAGCATTACTTACACAGTTTGATGCGATTAGTTCAAGTACAAATTATAATGGTACAACATTATTAGATGGTTCTAACTTTGATTTCCAAATTGGTGAAGATTCTACTAATGATAAAATAACAGTTACTACTACTGTGGCTGCTACAACAGCTAGCATAGATAAAGATACATCAGGAACTGTAGGAGTAGCTAGTTTAGCTACTAATGCAACAGGTGTAAGTGCAGGAAATTTTACTGGTGCAATTGCACTAGAAGGAATGGAAGCTATTGATACAGCTCTTACAAACCTAAATACAGTAAGATCTGAATTTGGTTCTGGACAAAATCAAATAGAGTCAGCATTAAGAAATATGATGACAACTAGAACAAACTTAAAAGCAGCAGAATCAATTATTAGAGATGTTGATTATGCAGCAGAGAGTGCAAATTTTAATAAGCAGAATATTATTGCACAAGCCGGTACTTATGCCATAAGTCAAGCTAATGCGATACAGCAAAATGTATTAAGATTACTTCAGTAATTTTAATTAATTTAAAATATTTTCTTTAAGCCTAAGGTCTTTAATTAGACTTTAGGCTTTTTCTTTAATTACTAGATTTTCTAATAATTCTTTGTACTTTTCAAATATAGTTATTTGTGGTTTAATCCAAAGTTGAAATAATTTATTAAATCGTTTTTTACTTACTTGATTCTTTTTAGTATTAAAAAATGTATTTATGTATCCTTCAACATTATTATTAAATGATTTAATTAAATGATCTCCCATTTGAAGGCCATCTTCATGTTTTAATAATTCTAAAACTTCTATATTTATTGTAAATTTATCATACATCATATTATTGTATGTATTATAATCATATTGTTTATACTTATCTAATAGTTTTAGAATTTTATCTACTAATGATATTTTAGTGGAAAGTGATTTTACAGTTAAGTTAGATGCTGTTATTTCAGTAGTAATATTGTCTAAATAAGATTGTTTATTAAATTTATCTTTAATATCAACATCTTTTATATTCAAGGGAATAGTTTTTTCAATAAAAGAACCATCAGATAAATTAAATATTTTAGTATCTTCATAAGCAAGATTAATTATATGTTGTTTATAAAGATATAATATACGACCAAAATGTCTTGTGGTAAATATTTTATCTTGAAAATTTCCTTTGGTTTCTATAATATCTATATCTGTTACAAATTTATTTTTAAGAGTATCGTATACTTCAACTTTATCTAACTCTTTATAGTGTTGATGCTCTTTTACATAATGTGAACCTGTTTCTTGATTTATACAAAGATCAGTACCTAAAAGATATAATCTTTTAACTCCAAGTCGTAGAAGGATTGCAATTGTAACATCCCCAACAGATTTACCACCAAACGAACCAAGATTTAAGAGGTCAAAAATAACCTGATATATATAAGTGTTTGATTTTTGAAATATATCAAATAGAGATTCTATAGAATTTGATGCAGCTATAAATATAGTATCTTTTAAAAACTTTTTTGGTATATCTTTAAATTGGTTTAAAATTAATGCAGATGGATCAACAGACGTTATAATATCTGGTTTTATTTTGTGTTTATATAAAGTTTGTACAGCCGCTCCAAGTGATAAAATAATAAATTTATCTTGATTTTCTTTTAACCATTGAATTTTTCCTGCCATTGATGGGCCAGGAGCTACTATAATAACCGGTGTATCTTTAGAAAATATATCATAAGTTTTACTAAAATCTATAAAGTTATATTTTTCTTTTATAAGTTTTGTTGCTCTTTTTATTACTAATAAATCAGCTGAAAAAGGCCATTGTGTATCAACAGAAATTGATAAATAATTTAGAAATGTATCAATAAATCTAATATAGTTTTTATTTACAATATCAAATTTTAATATATAGTTATAAAGCTCATATTCATTTAAAAAAGTAGGGATAGCATCATTAAATATTTTCATATCTTGAGTAATACAAAACTGTATAGTAGTTTTTTGAGCTATTAAAGAATAATCAGTTATAAATAAAGATAATTTAAACATTTCAATATCTTGTTCGGCTATTAATATAACTTTTGGAGAATGGGTTTTGACAAAAAGTTCAATATGGCGACCAAGAAGAGCTCCAAAGAATATAAACTTTTCAATCTTTTTCATTTTAAATTTTTTTGAACTATATTTTTGTGAGTATTCAATAAATGGAAATAATGTTTCTAAATATGTTTTTGTTATATCTTTATTAATTGTATAATTTTGGGGTACAACAATTGGCTTAAAAGTTTTAAATCCTTTATTCTCATCCATTGTGATATTTTGAATTCTTTGTATCGCATCACTATCTAAGTCCTTATTATAGACAAAAGTATCATCTGCCAATACCTTTACATCAAATGAATTGTTTATAAATTCTAAACTATATCTTTCTTTATACATACCCTCAGAAATAGCAACTTCTAATAATGTTATTTTTTTAAATAAATCAGGATTGTTTTCTTCTAAATATAATAAATTGCTAAAATATGTACTTTGGCATTTGTTTTGTGCTTCTTCTTGTATCATTTTAAACTTCCTTGCCTTATTTTCTGGGAAACTTTTTATCTAACGATAAAACCGCATTTTCTAGTTTTGTCGAAATATAATATGAATATATAATGTGATTTAAAATCATATGTAAATCTTCTACCAAACCATACTGACCATCTTTTGTTTCAATATGAAAATTTATATCTGATAAATCTTTTAGTTTGCCACCGTCAAATCCTGTAATACCTATAATAGGAACGCTTAAATTTGTTGCATACTCAACTGCTTTAATGATATTTGCGGAATTTCCACTACATGATATAGCAATTAATAAATCATCACGAGCGATTTTATTTTTAATTTGATAATAAAATATATTTTCATATCCAGTATCATTTGCTATTGCAGTACAAACGGCTGTGTTGTCACTTAAACTTTCAATATTTAAGTTTTTTATATCTCTTCTAGTTAGACCTACTCCTAAATCATTTACCATATGTGAAGCAGTTGCTGCACTTCCACCATTTCCTATAATATAAATTTTACCTTTTGTTTGATCGATTAAATTTATAATCTGTTTAATTTTATCGTTATCAATATTTTCTATTAGTTGTATCAACTCTTTTTTATAAGAATTTATAAAATTATCCATTTTTAACCTTTTTTATATTTTGTTAAATAAATATAGGGTATTATATCTTAAACAAAATTAATATAAAGATGGTATATGAAATATAGAGATACTTACTTTTTAAGTTCAACCCAAGCATTAAAAATTGCTTCTGAACAAAATAAAGAGAATCGCGGTTATTGGTTACAAGCATGTTATTATGAAGGTGAAAAGATAGACTCTGATTTGCCTAATTTGATTCATTTACCACTAGAAAACCTGGTAGATGATTTAGCAAGTGGGATATACAGAATACCAGAAAAACTAGAATTTGAAGGACTTGATATATCAGATGATATAAAGATAAGTATATTAACTCATTTTAAAATTTCTATTGAATATGCTAAATCATTGAGAAAAGAATTAAATAAACATTACTTAGAAACTGCACAAAATGCAAAGTTAGATTTTATGGAGCCATTAAGATTTTATTTGTTAGGGGATGTAAATACAAGAGTTATTCAGCATATTTCTAAAAATATTGTTGATACTTTAATAGATATGAATTATGAAGTATTGTTTGAAGCATATATAGGTATAAATGATATGACTTGTTTTAAGCATTTTGCAGATTTTAATCCTCATGTAGTTATTAATATAAATAATTTAAATAATAGATTTATTAGTGATGAAGTTTTTAATTTTGTGTGGTTTCAAGATGCTATGCTAGAAATACGCAATAAGAATAAAATGAATATACGAAAAAGAGATTTTATTTTTCATTTAACAAAGAGTATTAAAGATAGATTATTAGATAAAAATATAACATCTACATATCAACCATTTTGTATCAATACAAGAGAGTATAAAAATAGAAAAGATATAGAGAGAAAAAGAAAAATTGTGTTTATTGGAAATTCACACTTTACAATGTTTGATACTCTGATATGTGATAATAAAGATGAAAGTTATCAATTATTAGTAAAAAAATTTTTACAAAATGGTGTAGTATCTATTGAGTATAGAGAATTACTAAGTAAAAAGTTTAATGTAACTCTTGAAGACTTAGGCTGGATGATTAACTATATAGAAAGAGATATTGCATTAAAGTATATCGTTAATATAGATTTGGATTATGAGTTAGAAATTTATGGTAATGGATTTGAGGATATTCCTGAATTAGCACCTTATTACAAAGGTGTACTTAAGTATGGTGAAGATATATCAAAAGTTTATAATAGTGCTATGTATTCATTAGTTTTAGGTGGTTATGTAATGCAACAAAGAACTTTAGAATCAGCTGCTAGTGGCTGTATCCCTATAGTAATAGATAGTAGAAAAGGTAAGGCTAGTGAAAATGAAAAGTGCTTTAGTGAAAGTTTATTATTTATGCAAAAACTTGATGAGCTTCCTGAATTGTTAAATAAAAAACATGATATAGATTTGGCTTGTATTGTAAATGAAAATAGTTATGAACATTTTACTAATCAAATTATTACCTTGGTAAAAGAAAATTTATAGATGGTATCCAAAAATAATAATATAAGCAAAATAATTGTACTAGTACCTCCCAATGGTATAATAAAAAAACAAGATTTTTTATTTGATAGGATGTCCCATTATTTTAAAAAAGAATTAAATTACAAAGTTATATTAATTACAATTAAAAGTGATATTGCTATAGTAAATAAAAACTATTCTAAAGTAATTGAAGTTGAAAACCAGAAGCAGATTATTAAGACAATATATCAAATACAATATGACTTTATTATAAACAGGGGATGGATGCATGCTTATCAGTTTAGTGCAAAGATAGTTAAAAATTTCCCTGAAACAATAGTGATAATTAAAGACTGGAATTTTTCTACAAAACAAGAATATAAATTTTTATTTGGTGATGATAGTGATTTTAAGGCTATTAAATATATATTTAAAAATGCTAAAAAAGTATTATCTCATTATACTAAGGAACAAGCAAAGGTTTGGGCAAAAGAATACAATACAGATAAAAATAAATTTATATTTTTCCCTGATTATTGTAATGAATCTAACTTTGTGAAAAAACAATTAAAGTTTAATCCAAAAACTACAATAAATTTAGTTTTAGCTGCTGCTGTAGCTCCTACATCTTATCCTGAAGAATTTTTCTTACCTAAAGGGATGTTAAGATCAGTCAAGAAGTTGTCGCAACAAAATATTTCTGTTAGTTTGATGGTACCACCTAATTCTTATGATGATATGATAAAAAATAAACAGTTATATAGAGATATTTTTTACGAATATGAATTTAATAAACTTTTTAATGTATATAGAGGGGATAATTTAAATTCATCTATTTTAAATCCATTTGATTTTGGATTTTTTTTACTAGAATATACAACAAAAAATGAGTATTTAAACAAATATACACTACCTAGTAAATTTGCTTTCTATTTAGAAGCAGGAATACCTATGATAATTCATAAAAAACATAAAATTTTAACTAAAATAGTAAAAAAATATAATTTAGGTATTTGTTTTGATAATAAAGATTTAGATAATTTTTATAACAAATTGAATATTACAGTTGAGGAATATAGTTTAATGATTGAAAATATAAAAAGATTTAGAAAAAACTTTATATATTCTTCAGATAAATTTCAATCTTTAGGTCTGTAGGATTAATATGCTAATTTGGATAACAGGACTAAGCGGAAGTGGGAAAACAACCATTGGTAAAGAAGTATATGAAAAATTAAAAGAAAGATATGTAAATACAGTATTTTTAGATGGAGACAGTTTTAGAGAAATATTAGGAAATGATTTAAGTCATACTCCTAAAGATAGGCTTGAAAATGCAAAAAGAATACATAGAATGTGTAAGTTTTTAATTTCACAAAATATAAATGTAGTATGTGCAACAATGTCACTTTATCAAGAGGTACACAAATTAAATAGAAAAGAGATAAAAAATTATTTTGAGGTTTTTATTGAGTGTGATATAGAAGAATTAATAAGAAGAGATCAAAAGGGATTATATTCTAAAGCAATAAAAGGTGAAATTCAGAATGTTGTTGGGGTAGATTTACCTTATGATCACCCCGCTCTTTGTGAATTGGTTATAGATAATAGTGAACAAAATAAACTTACAGAAAAAGTTCAAGAAATTTTAAATTTAATAAAGGAACAATAGATGAAAGAATTAACTGAAAATCATTGGAGTTATACAAAACATGCAAAGTTTTATGAGTATAGACCAAATTATGCACCAAAAGCTATAGATATTCTAAAAGAGTATGTAAAGGCAAATAAAAAAGCAAATTTCAAGGTTGCTGATATTGGTGCAGGTACGGGTAACTTATCAATAATGTTACTTGAAAGAGGATTGCAAATAGTTTCAATTGAACCAAATGATGCAATGAGAGAAATTGGTGTAGAAAAAACAGAAGATGGAAATATTGAGTGGATTAGAGCAACTGGACTTGAAACAACCATTAAAGATAAAAGTGTAGATTGGGTTACTTTTGGAAGTAGTTTTAATGTTATGGATAGGGATTTAGCTTTAAAAGAAACATATAGAATTTTAAAAGACAATGGTTATTTTTCTTGTATGTGGAATCACCGAGATTTAAATGATCCAATTCAAAAACAAGCAGAATCTATTATTGAAGAATTTGTTCCAAATTATGAAAGAGGTACGAGAAGGGAAGACCAAAGACCAATAATTGAAAAACACAATAATTTGTTTGATGAAATATTTTTTATGGAAGTGGATTTTTATTTTACACAAACTATTGATACATATATATTAGCTTGGCAAAGTGTTAAGAATAAATATTGGGATTTAAAAACTCAAGAGGGTAAAGAACTATTTGAAAAAATTACAAATAAAATGAGAGAAGTTATGCCAAAAAAATTTGATATTAAATATACTACAAGATGTTGGACGGCTAAAAAAATATAATGAAATTAAAGTTATCTTCAAAAGCACAAACTTTAAAAGATTTAAAAGAGGTAATAACCAGTGCAACAGTATTACCTCTTATTAAATTTAAAGCTCTTGAATATAAATCGCAAAAAGAATATATTTTAAATCAATGTTTTGATATTTTTAATACAAAGTTAATAGTTAGGTCATCGTCTCAAAATGAAGATAATTTGGAGTATTCCAATGCAGGTAGATTTGAGAGTGTTTTAAATGTAAAATTAGAAAAAGATGAAATTAATCAAGCGATATTAAAAGTTATAAAATCTTATGAAAATACTTGCACAAATGACGAAGTTTTTATTCAGCCTATGTTGGAAAATATTTCTATGAGTGGTGTGGTTTTTACGGCAGATATGGATACATTATCTCCTTATTATATTATAAATTATGATATAAGTGGGACAACTACAAATGTAACAAGCGGTATAAGCAATGATTTAAAAACTTTTATTTCATATAAGGATTATAAACATATAGAAGACAAAAAATTGGAGTTATTATTAAAAGCATCTAAAGAATGTGAAGATATTTTTGATAATAATTTTTTAGATATAGAATTTGCTATAAGTCAGGATACGCTTTATATATTACAAGTTAGAGCAATAGTTATAAATGATAAAAAAGATATAAGTACAATAGATTTAAAAGACAGCTTACAAAAGATATATAGAAAAATACAAAGATTAAATGTACAACATCCAAAACTTTTGGGTAAAAAAAGTATATTTGGTGTGATGCCAGACTGGAATCCTGCTGAGATTATAGGTGTTAAGCCAAAAAGATTAGCACTTTCGCTTTATAAAGAATTAATTACAGATGAAATTTGGGCATATCAAAGAGATAATTATGGATATAGAAATTTAAGATCATTTCCTCTGTTAGTTTCTTTTTTAGGAGTTCCTTTTATAGATGTAAGAGTTTCATTTAATTCTTTTATTCCCGAAGATTTAAATGATGATATAGCATCCAAGCTAGTTGATTATTATATTGATGAACTTTCCAATAATATAACTTATCATGATAAAGTAGAATTCAAGATTGTATATTCTTGTTATTTTTTTGGTATATCAAATAAACTTGCTATTTTAGAGAATAATGATTTTAATAAAGATGAAATAAAGCAAATCAAAGTATCATTATTAGAATTGACAAATAAAGCCATAAATATAGAGGATGGATTGTATAAACAAGATATATTAAAAATCCAAATATTAAAAGTAAATTATGAAAAGATAATTAATTCATCTTTATCATTGATAGATAAAATTTACTGGCTTAATGAAGATTGTAAAAGATACGGAACATTGCCATTTGCTGGAGTTGCTAGAGCTGCATTTATCGCTGTTCAGTTTCTGAATTCTTTAGTTGAAGAAAAAGTATTAACCAGCAAAGAATATGATAGTTTTTTAAATTCATTAAATACAGTTTCTAAACAATTAAATAAAGATAAGTCCTGTATGAGTAAAGATGAATTCATAAAGCTTTATGGGCATTTAAGACCTGGAACTTATGATATAAATTCAAAAAGATATGATGAAGATTATGGAAAATATTTTTCTTCAATGAACAATAATGTAAAGAGTGAAAACTTTAAATTTTCTTTGCAACAAAAACAAAAGATACAGCAATTATTGTATTATAATGGATTAACTTTAGAGGTTGAAGATTTTATTTTATTTTTAAAAGAAGCGATAGAAGGTCGTGAATATTTAAAATTTATTTTCACAAAAAGTTTAAGTAAAATGTTGCAATATATAGAGGAATTAGGTATTAAGTATGCTATATCAAGGGAGGATATAGCATATTTAGATATTCAAATAATTTTAAATCTTTATTCTACACTTGATCATAGAGATGTAAAAGATATACTCAATAATGATATTGTAAAAAATAAACTTTTTTATCAATATACAAAAGCTATTAAACTACCAAGTCTTATTTTAGATGAAAATGATATTTATAAATTCTATTTAGAAAAAAATGAACCAAATTTTATAACACTTAAAAATGTTCAATCTAAGATAGTAAATAGCAATAATCTTATAAATTCAAATTTAAAAGATAAGATTATATGTATAGAATCAGCAGATCCTGGATATGATTATTTATTTACTAAAGATATATCTGGACTAATCACATGCTATGGTGGGGCAAATTCACATATGGCTATAAGGTGTGCAGAGCTTGGCATTCCAGCAGTTATAGGATGTGGTGAGAATGATTTTTCTTTATATGAAAAAGCAAATATCTTAAGTATAGATTCTTTAAATAAGCAGGTAAAGATTTTATCATGAAAAAAATACTTGTAACGCAAAGATTATTTAATAATAAAAGTTATTTTGAACAAAGAGAGATGCTTGATATATCTTGGGGAAAACTATTTGAAAAGATAGATTTGTTACCAATAATATTACCTTATGAATATGACTTTAAGAAATATTGTAATGAGTTTAAAATAGATGGTATTTTTCTTACCGGTGGTAATGATTTGAGTAGTGTCAATCAAAATGATTTATCATTAAAAAGAGATAATTTAGAATTTAAATTAATAAAGTATGCTATTGAAAATAGCATACCAATATTTGGTGTATGTAGAGGTATGCAAATAATTGCCAAATATTTTGGAAGTGATTTAAATAAAATTGATGGGCAAATTAATATCAAACATAAGTTAATAGTTAATGAGAACTCAAAATATTCAAAATATTTAAATTCTTTAAAAGAAGTCAATTCATTTCATAATTATTTAATTGAAAATATTTCAAATGATTTAATTGTGTCAGCTACTTCTGAGGATAAAACAATAAAGGCTATAGAACATAAAGACAAAAGAATATTTGCTCAAATGTGGCATAGTGAAAGAGTAGAGCCGTTTGATAACAACGAATTAAATTTGATAAAAGAGTTTTTTTCATGAAAATAATAATTTTAGCAGCGGGGCAAGGTACAAGATTAAGACCATTGACAAATGATAGACCAAAATGTATGGTTGAATATAACCAAAAACCAATAATAGATTATATATTATCAACTATACAAGAGTGTGATTTAAAAGAT
Source organism: Arcobacteraceae bacterium (assembly GCA_023138835.1). GTDB lineage: Bacteria > Campylobacterota > Campylobacteria > Campylobacterales > Arcobacteraceae > CAJXII01. Next base: position 113,759 of record JAGLOP010000006.1, on the reverse strand, counting down.
ATTGCACTTATCAATGGTTATAAAAAAGATGTATTAGAAGAATATTTAAAAGAAAAAGAGCTAATTTTTTTTACAAATGATAATTTTGATAAAACAAATATGGTATCAACATTATTTTGTGCAAAAGATTTTATGGATGATGATTTGATAATATCTTATGCTGATATTATTTATAAAAAAGAAGTGCTTGATAAGCTGATAAATAGTAAAAATGATTTTAGCGTAGTTGTAGATAGAAAATGGAAAAAGCTTTGGAGTCAAAGGATGGAAAATCCACTTGATGATGCTGAAACTTTAAAAATAACAAATGGTAATATAAAAGAACTTGGGAAGAAGCCAAATAGTTATCAAGATATAGAAGGACAATATATAGGATTGATAAAGATTTCTAAAAATTTAATACATAAAGTGATTAAATTTTATGAAAGGTTAGACAAAACTAAATTATATGATGAAAAAGACTTTGATAATATGTATATGACTAGTTTTATTCAAATGATTATTGATAATTTATGTGATGTAAAACCTGTATTTATAGATGGAGGATGGCTTGAGATTGATTGTATTGATGATATGAATAGTATAATGATAGAGGAATCAAGATGATTTATATAGGTGGACCACAAAGAACATCTACGGGATATTTATGGGGTATAGTAGCTAAATATTTAAAATCTAATTCTCAATTTAAGTCAATATCACAATTATTGTCTGATGATAAAGAAGTTTTTCCATTTGATGTTGATGGCGAATGTATGGATGTTGTGCAGCCATTAAAAGATTTGGGGTTTAATGTATTGACTATTAAATATTATGAAAATATAAAGAATAAAAATTTTTTATACTATGAAAATAATTTTTTAGAACCAAAATATATAGCGTCTAAATGTTCAGTATTTCAAACACATAAATCTATGAGAATGTATAAAACACATCAAATTGACAAATATATTTCACACTATTTTTTTATACATAGAAATCCACTTGATGAAGCCACTTCGATTATAAAAGCTCAAAGTATAAGTAAAGAAAAATATCAAAAAACGATTAGTTCTAATCAGTTGAGTTTTCAAATAAGAAGATATACTAATAATAATATGAATTATGGTCTTTATCCTGAGGATTTACAAAAAGCTTTTAGTTATTTAAGAATTTGTTTCTTTAATGAAATACGATTTAATGCTGTTGATTTTATTAAGTATAAGGATGATAATAATGTTTATGAATTTACATTTGAAAACTTAACAATAACAGATAAATTAAATGAAATTAAAAGAATAGCACAAATATTATCTCTTAATAGTGATTCTATACAAATTTATAATGAATTGGAAGAGGCACTAAATAATGGTGCATATTGGAATAATAAAGGTAAAAAAACTAATACAGCAAAAGAATTTTTTGATATAGATATATTTTATAGAATTCAATTATTGTTGGGAGATGTTAGTGTATTGCTTGGATATACAAGTATTAATAATTTATCAGATTTTATATCGTTACATACAACTTTTATAGTTGTATGTATTGGACTTAATGATATTGAAATAGAAAATATTAAAAATATATTTAATATTTTTAAAAAAGATGTATTGATAAAGAATATTGTGAAATTAGAAGAAATAGATATTGAACAGAGTAAGAAGTATATATTTTGTACTCAAAATTTAGTAGAGTATAGAAAAATTGAAAATATCATAGATGAAAATAGTATTGTTTATCCATATTATAAGGCTCTTTTAGGTTTTGAAGAAGTTGTTTTTTCATTAAAAAGTAAAAAAGATATACATTTAAATAAAGATTTATTAGAAAGTAGTACCATCTTATGGGATAAAGACAGTTGTAATGATGATATTTTATTACAAAAGTGTAAAGAATTTTCAGCTTTGAATTCTATTGATATTAAGCCGTCCAAAGATGAAAGTATTATACTATTAAGTTATAATCAAGAATTAATAAGGGAATTTGCATTAAAATATATTGATATATGTAATATCTTTACACTTATTCCTATGTATAATTTTGATAAACCAACCTTATGTGAACTTTTTGGAGATAAAATTATAAATGATTAAAAAAACAATAATTATAACTGGTGCAAATGGTGGTATAGGAAAACAATTAGCGATTTATTTTGCTTCACAAAAAAAGTTTAATATAGTTCTTTTGTCTCAAAATAAAAATAAGTTAAATGAAACTGTACGATTTATTATGAATATTTATCCTCAAACTAATTTAAAAGCATACTGTGTAGATTTAGCATCCCAAAATGATGTTAAGAAAGTTTTTAAAATGATAAGAAATGATTTTAATAGTATAGATATATTGATTAATAACGCTGCTATTGCAGGTCCAGTTGGTCCAATAGATGATATAAACTTACTAAATTACAAAAAGACTTTAGATGTAAATTTGTATGGTAGCTTACATTGTATAGTCGAAAGCCTAGAGTCTATGAAAAATGATTTAAGGGGAAAAATTATAAATATTTGTGGAGCTGGTGTAGGTTGGAATGCAACAGCTATAAATAAGAGTGCATATATAACATCTAAATATGCTCTGTATGGATTAAATGAGTCGTTATCTAGAGAGTTAAAAGAGTATAACATAGATATAAATTGTATCTCTCCAGGCTCATATAATACAAATCTAAGAGATAATCTTGTAAGTGATATTGAAAAAAACAATAATACTCAAGATTTGAATCATGTTGGTACAACAATAGGCTCTCTTATAGATTTTTTAATATCAAATAAAGCAGATGGTTTAACAGGTAAAATTTTTAGTGCAATTTATGATAAATCAGATTATTTATTAAAAAATATTGATATAATAAAGAATTCATCTGAATATACAATACGAAAAATTGACAATTTAAATTTTAAGAGGATAGTAAGTGAATAAGATTATAGAGCAAAATAAACTACTTAATGATCAAGAGAAAAAAGAAGGATTGTCTCGTTTAAAATCAAATCCTATAAGAATCAGTATGAATTTAACAGGTAATTGTAATATTCGATGTACATATTGTCACTTGAACTTTGCAAATTACTATTCAAAATATGAAATAGATTTAAATCAATTTATGAAACTAGAAACATTTCTAAAAAGCGTAAAACATATAGTTTATTTTTCTTCAACAGAGCCTCTTTTTGCAAAACATTTTAAAGAAATCTTTGAATGGACAAATCAGTTTGATGCTGAGAAATATTTTTCTACAAATGGGATATTAATGGATAAAGAAATTTCCGAGTTAATTGTAAAAGGTAATTTACATTTTTTAACAATATCATTTGCAGGGATAACAAAAGAGATGTTTGAGAAGTATCATGGTGTAGATAAGTTAGATACTGTCATAGATAATATTAAAATATTAAACCAAGTTAAAAAAGATAATAATTCTGTATATCCAAAAGTAAGATTGGTTTTTGTATTAACTTATGAAAATAAAGAAGAGTTAAATGGTATTATTAGATTAGCTAAAGAGTTGGATTGTTCAGAAGGTGTAAAAATAACATATCTAAAAGCTTATGCTCCAGAGTTAGTAAATATAACACCTTATAAACATCGCGATATTATAGGTAAATATGTAAAAGAAGCTCAAGCTTTAGCTAATGATTTAGAAGTAAAAGTTGAGTTTGATGGAGATGATTTTAATGATTTAGATTTTGAAAAAAAGACGCAATATCATAAAAAATGCTATGAGCCATTTGAAAGATTTCATATAGAAGCGGATGGAAATGTAAGACCGTGTGTTTCACTTTCTTGTAGTGACTTTGCTGGAAATATAAATGATCAAACAGTAGAAGAGATTTGGAATTCACCTGTATATGTTGATTTTAGAAATCGTGTAAATTCGAGTAATCCACCAGATGCTTGTAAAAGATGTACTCATAATTTTCATAAAGACTTTAAAAGAAAAGATATATGGGATTTATCTGATATGGATTTGTCAATTTATAATCGAAGAAATAAAATTAAAAAATAAATTTTATGTATAAATTAAATAAACTTAGCTATTCATATAATTCTGATTGGGGTGAAAGTGTTGCTAAATTTGACAAAGGTATATATCAGAACATCAAATTGGAATCTAATGGAGAAAAAGCTTATTTTCAGTATATAAAAAGAGATATTTCTAATGAATTAACTTTTTTGGAAAAAGATAAGTATTTTGATATTATTACTCCATTTGATTATGGTGGATTTTATTATACAAGTGATGAGATATTAGAAAAAATTCTTAAAGAATTTGAACTAAAATGTAAACAAGAAAATATAATATCAGGATTTTTTAGATTTAATCCATTGTTACATCAAAACTATAATTTAATCAATAAATATTTAGATATTATTAAACTACAAAATCATATAATAGTTGATTTACAAGTTGATTATCAAAAATATTTTTCAAGAAGAAAAACAAGGAATATAAAAAAAGCAAGAAAATATCAATATAAATTTATTATTGAAGATAGTGTAGAGAGTTTTTATATACCTTATTGCGAAACAATGGATAGATTAAAAGCTGATCAATATTTTTATTTTGATATAGAAATATTAAAATATTTAGTAAAATTTGGTAAAATATTTAGTATATCTTATTATGGTATAGTTGTAAGTAGTCTATTTTTAATTGAAGATAATGATAATGTATATTATTTTTTAGGCGGCACTTTATCAAGCTACTTACAATATGGATTTAACTCATTATTATTTGATTTAGTATTTGAATACTATAAAGATATAAAGAAGATATTCTTTTTAAGTGGTGGAAAAGATGGGTTATATAAATATAAAAGTGAATTTTCTAATAAAACTATACCTTTTTATATAGGAAAAAAAATATTCAATAAAGAAATTTATGATAAATTAGTAATAAAAATGGAAAAAGAAAATAATGATTTTTTTCCACAATACAGAGAAAAAACAGTATAAGAAATAAGGATAATAAACTAGATGATAAATCCAAATATAAAAAAAAGAAAACGAGACATGAGTACTATTGGTGCTATGAAACCAGTGGAAGAAAGATTTTATAATGATATTAAGATTCCAGCTAAATGCTCTACTCGAAGTATGCAATCATTTTTTAATGATAAGGAATTTATGCCACCAAAACTTGTTACTGTCGAACCAATTTCATCATGTAATTTAACATGTCTTATGTGCCCGACTTATTTAACAGATAAAAATAAATCTATGCTAGAGTTTAATATTTTTAAAAAAATTGTTGAAGAAGCAAAAGATTTTCAAGAGTTTTTTGTTTTTCAAGGGACGGGTGAACCATTTTTAAATCCGCAATTATTTGATATGATTCAATATGCTAAAGAAAATGGAATTAAGAATATATCAGTCTCTACAAATGGTACATTATTAAATGATAATAATATAGAAAAAATTTTGGATATTAAAACTTCGCCTAATTTTTTACAGATTTCTATAGATGGACACAATAAGGAATTATTTGAAAAATACAGAAGAGGAGCTTCCTATGAAAAAGTTAAAAATGGATTAAAAAAGCTTTTTTTAATGAGAAAAGAGAAAGATTTTGAAGATAAAATTGAAATTTCAATAAATACATTATTATCAAATGAATTAGATTTAGAATTGTTTTTAGAAGAATGGGGGGAGTATGTTGATGATATAACTATTGGTCCAATGCTTGATCAAGCATCACAAAAGAATGATGAAGCTGATTATAAAGAAGCAGTACAAACAGTAAATAAAAAAGAATATATAAGTTGCCCAAAACCTTATGAAATTTTAACAATATTAGCAAATGGTAAAATTAGTCATTGTCAACATGATTTTCATAATATACATATTAAAGGTGATATGATGAAAGGTGATAAATTATTAAAAACTTGGCGAAATAATGAATATAATAAATTAAGAGAAAAACATATAAACTATCAAGCAGAAGAAACGAGTTGTAATGGCTGTGCTCATATGTATAGAATAGAAAATGAGGAAGCATTATTTACTGCGAGAATGAAAATTCAAGATTATTTTAAAATAAAAGAGAATTAATATGAATTTTTTAACATTTAATAAAATATTGTATCACCCTGAAAATATAATGGCTATAAAAAATAGTACACCAATATTTCCAGTACATGCAACAATTAGTTTAGGTAATTTTTGTAATCATAGGTGTTTATGGTGTACTGCTTATGAATATCAACTTGATAATGCACACTTATTAGACTTTGATAAAATAATTTCTTTTTTGCAAAAAGCTAAAAAAAGAGGTCTAAAAGCAATAACTTATGTAGGAAATGGAGAACCAACTGCATATCCAAGATTTAAAGAACTAGTTGTAGCAATATCAAATTTAGGGATAGAACAAGCGATGTTTACAAATGGATATTTAATAGATAGATTTGAAGATGAGATTTTAAATCATTTTACTTGGATACGAATAAGTTTAGATGCAGGAAGTCCGAAAGTACATAATTATATGCATGATGTAAATAATCATTTTGACAAGATTATACAAAATACTAAAAGTTTAATAGATAAACGCCAAAATAAAATCCCAACAGTTGGTATTCAGTATGCAACACACCATAAAAATTTAGATGACTTATATAATAGTGCAAAAATATCATCTGAGATAAAAGCTGATTATTTTTCAGTAAAACCTGTATTTAATAGAGGTGGTGTGGGTGAGAATATAGAAAAGAATAGTTTAACTTATGAAGATATTACTCCAGTTGTTGAACATATTAGAAAAGATTTGGAAAATGATAATTTTCAAATATTTTATAGACCACATCAAATATTATCTCATGAACAAGAACATACGATATTTTATTATAAATTATGTGTAGCAGGTTTCTTTAATGTAAATATTTATGAAGATAATAAGATTATATATTGTGGTCCACATAGGGTAAGTGTAGGAAAAATTACTGATGATTTAGATAAAATAGAAAAGAATATTGTGAAGTTATCTGATAAATTAGATTTGAGTAAGTGTCCAGCTGGTTGCAGGTATCATGAATTAAATGATTTAGTTGATAATATTTTAAATCAAGATGTTGTTTCTAAAAAACAACATCTTAATTTTATTTAGGAGGTTATATACGTGTTGAATTTATTAAATGAAACTTTATATAATGAAAATAAAAAATTACTTTCTAAATTTACAAAAGAGTCTTATCCTATTTATTTTATTATTGCCCAACCAAGAGGTGCTTCAGCATTATTGCAACAACTACTTACGAGTAATTTAGAAGTTGGTTATATAAGTAATTTTTTAGCAAAATTTTATAAAGCACCACTTTTTGGTATAGAGTTGGAAAAATCTTTTATAGATAAAAATTATAAGAGTAGTTTTTTATCTCAATATGGTAATACAGATGGTATAAATGAACCACATGAATGGGGTTGGTTTTGGAAAGATATGTTGGATTTAAAGGGTGATAAACATTATACTAATATGAATAACTTTGATTTCTTAAAACAAAATTTAATATCTATTGCAAATACAAAAGAATTACCTCTAATTATAGATAATGTATTTGCTTTATCAAATTTAATAAAAATTAAAAAAAGTTTACCAAATATAAAAATTATTAATATGACAAGAGATTTGTATTTTATATGTAATTCTATTATCAATGCACGGTTAAGTAAGAGTGGTAATATAGATATATTTTATGGACATCCTCCTAAAAATATTGAAGAAGTTTTAAAAATCAAGAATCCAATAGAACAAATTGTTTTTCAAGTAAAATCCATTCAAAATGAAATAGATGCTATTGTAAATAATTTTGAAGAAGAACAAACTTTGCATATAGATTATGAGGATATTTATACAGATAGTTTTAGTGTTGTAGAAAAATTTCATACTTTTGTAAAAAAAGATAATATAAATTTAAATTTTAAAAAAAAGCATTTGCCACAACTTTCATATAGAAATAGTTCAGATTTAATTAAATCTGAATATAAAGAAGAATTGGATTTGTATTATAAAAAATATTTTGGGAATAAACATGATTGATTATGTAAATTTAGGTATAAGTGAAGAAGAATATGAAGAGGAAATTTCACCAAGGTTAAAAGAGTTGTTTTTAAGTGGACAATTTGTTTATGCAAAGCAAGTTGAAGAATTTGAAGCAAACTTTGCCAAGTATTGTGGTAGCAAATATGCTATTGCATTAAATTCAGGAACGGATGCCCTTATTTTTGCATTAAAAAGTTTGGGAATAGGTCAAGGTGATGAGGTAATAACAGTATCAAATAGTTTTATAGCTACTGCAAATGCTATTGAATATGTTGGTGCGACACCTATTTTTGTAGATATTAATGATAATTTGTTAATGGATTCTTTAAAATTAAGAGCTGTAATAACAAAAAAAACTAAAGCCATTATTCCGGTTCATTTAATGGGCCTTGTTTGTGAAATGGATGAAATTAATTCTATTGCTAAAGAATATAATATAGATATAATAGAAGATGCTGCACAAAGTGTAGGCTCTGTATATAAAGGTAAAAAAACAGGGACTTTTGGGAAAATAGGTTGTTTCTCACTTCATCCAACAAAAAACTTATCAGGAATCACAGATGGAGGGATTGTTACTACTGATGATAAAGATATTTCTATATATTTAAAGCAAGTGAGGAATCATGGCTTAATTGATAGAGATAGGCAAAATATTATAGGTAGAGTTTCAAGACTTAATAGTTTAAATGCAGTAGTTTTAAGTTATAGATTGACAATATTAGATTCTTTGTTGGGAAAGAGAATAAAAACGGCAAATCTTTATAGTCAATTATTAAAAAGTATAAAAGAGGTGAAATTAATTGATGTTCCTAGCGATGTGTATCATACATACCATACATATATAATTAAAGTTACAAATAGAGATAAATTACAACAGTATTTATTAGAGCATGGTATTGAAGCTAAAATTCATTATCCTATTTTAATTCATCAACAGAAACCATATAAAGATAAGTATTATAATTTAAAAAATACGGAAAAATTATCATTAAATATTTTAACATTGCCTATATCAAATATTACAACGAAAGAAGTAGAATATATTTGTAATACAATAAATAACTTTTATAAGATAAGTATATAGTTTATCTATTTAGAATATAAAGAAAAGGAAATGTAAAGAATTATGGAAATAATTATACTTGTAGTTATTGTAACTTCAGCTATTCAATCTTTATTTGGCGTTGGTGTTATTCTTTTTGGTACACCAATGCTTTTATTGGTAAATTATCCATTTTTAGAAACTTTACTTATTTTACTTCCTATTTCTGTAGCAATAAATTTTTTACAAATAACCAAAGACTATAAAGAAATAGATTTTAATTTATATAAGAATATTATTTTATTTACAGTGCCATTTATAATATTATTTTTACTGTTAGCATCTGAAATTAATGTGAATCTTAATCTTCCAATAGGTTTGTTTTTAATATTTATTGCCATTAAGGGCTATATAAAGATATTAAAAACTTGGTTTAAAGTATTACTAAGTTACAACAAAATATTTTATATAGGTATGGGAATTACGCATGGAATTACAAATCTTGGAGGGGCATTATTAACAGCTAAGATATCTACTACAAGATTAAATAAATATCAAAAAAGAGTCACTACCGCAATAGTATATATGACTTTTGCAATCTTTCAAATAGTTACAATATTATTTTTGAATGTTAAATATCAGTTTAGCAATTATATATATATAATAATAGGATTAACTACTTATTTAGTTATAAATAAATTATTCTTTAATAAAATACAAGACTATAATTATGATAAATTATTCTCTTTATTTTTACTATTTTCTGGTAGTTTATTAGTTAGTAAAGGCATAATATGGTAATTTGGTTACTTGGAATCAGTGGAGCTGGGAAAACTACTCTTGGCAATGCGTTAAAAGAACATTTTGACAATAAAAATGTTAAAAGTTGTATTATAGATGGTGATTTGGTTAGAGATTTTTATGATAATGATTTAGGGTATAAAAAAGAAGATAGAATAGCAAATATTAAAAGAATAATGCTTAGTACATATTTATTGGAGCAAAATGATATCATACCAATTGTATGTAATATATCTCCATATCAAGATTTGCGAAATTTTTCTAAAAAAAAGTTTGATACTTATATAGAGGTTTATTTGAAAAAAGATTTACAAGATATAACTAATAAGAATGAAGTTTATAATAGTGTAAATGTGATTGGAGTTGATTTAGAATTTGATGAACCTACAAATTCAAACTTAATAATTGATACTTCTAAAATAGATATAAAGGATAGTTTGAAAATGATTGTAGAATATGTAAGTAGTTTAGATGAAAATTAATTATGAGTTAAATGAAGAATTATTGCAAGATTGTATAAATATTGCAACAGGTTTATTTTACCCATTAAGTGGTTTTATGAATTCATCTGACTATCATAGTGTTGTTAATAAAATGTTATTAAACAATGGTGAAGTTTGGACTATCCCTATTAGTTTAGACTTAGATTATCATACTTATATGCAAGTAGTGGAAGCAACTACTTTAGATTTATCTTATAATCATAATACTATTGGATATATGGAAATTGATGATTGTTATATTGTAAATATTCAAGAGGATATACTTAAAATTTTTGGTACTGATGATGAAAATCATCCAGGTGTTGCAAAAGAATTAAAAAGAGATAAATATAGAGTTGGCGGTAAGATTGTTATTATAGATGAAAATATTTTAAACAATAGTTTAGATCCAAAAGATACTAAAGCATATTTTAAAAGTAAAAATTGGAATACAATAGCAGGCTTTCAGACAAGAAATCCAATACATAAAGCTCATGAACATCTTCAGCGAGTGGCACTTGAAGTATGTGATGCATTATTTATCAATCCATTGGTTGGTTGGAAAAAAGCTGGAGATTTTAGTGAAGAAGCAGTTGTAAATGGCTATAATATAATGATTAAAGAATATTATACAAATTTAAATATATATTTTGATACATTAAAAACACCCATGAGATACGCAGGACCAAAAGAGGCAATATTTCATGCTATTATTAGAAGAAATTTAGGTTGTACACATTTTATAATGGGAAGAGATCATGCTGGTGTTGGTGACTTTTATGGTAAATACGAAGCTCAAGAATTAGCTAGAAAGATTATATCCAATTATGATATTGGTATAGAATTATTGTTGTTAAGTGAGCCATATTTTTGCACAAAATGTTCACAGATAGTTTCTGATAAAACTTGTAATCATAGTATAGAATACATACAAAAGATCAGTGGAACACAAATACGATCGATGTTAGCACAAGGTCAAAGACCAAATGAAGTTTTTATGAGACCAGAAGTAGCTGATAGTATTATAAAATTAAAAGATGATAAGTTTATTAAAGGATAAAAATGAAAAGAATAATTGCAACAGTAGGACCATCATTATTGCATACTACTCCATTAAATGAAGTTCATAACGAAAGAAATATTTATAGAATCAATGGTGCACACGGAACAATAGAGACAATAGAAAAATATATTTTAGAGATACAATCTCAAGTTAAAAACGCAAATATTTTAATGGATTTACCTGGAAATAAAGTAAGAACAGCAAATCTTAAGGATGGTTTTATTGATATAAAAGATGGTGAAGAATTTAACATATACTTTAATCAAATGAACTATAAAGAGTTTTTCAAGCATATAAGAATTGGTGATGAAGTTTGGGCAAATGATTCTATATTTAGGTTTGTAGTTAAGAATATAAATTTTGAATTATCATGTATTACATTTTTATCACATTCTACGGGAAGACTTTTAAATAATAAAGGTATGCATGTAAGAGGTATACATCAGAATATACCATTTTTATTTGATAAAGATAAAGAATTGATAAAATTAGCAAACAAATATAGCTTAGATTTTGTAGGACTTTCTTTTGTAAGAAATGCTAAAGATATACAAGAAGCTAAACAGCTTATAAAAAATAGTACAATCATCTCAAAAGTTGAAACTCTAAGTGCAGTTAATAATCTTCATGAAATATTAGATGAGGTTGAATATATTCTAATTGATAGAGGAGATTTATCTACAGAAATAGGACTTACTAAGGTACCATCTTTTCAAAATTATATTATAGAAAAGGCTATTTTTTATAATAAAAAAGTATTTTTAGCAACACAGTTCCTAAAATCAATGGAACAAAATCCAATACCAATTATACCTGAAGTAATTGATATGTACAATACTTTAAAAAGTGGTATTTATGGTGTTCAAATGTCAGAAGAAACGGCAGTTGGTAAGTATCCAAAAGAATGTTTGGATGTTATTACTGATTTAATGCAAGAGATAAAAGTAGAAAATAGCAGGATAATATATGAGTGATAAATATGCTATAGATAGTCATAAATTAAATTTTCATCCAATAAGAATTGCAAAGTGGTATGAAGCTAAAGCTAATTGGGATAAATTAAAAAAAATTTATCCTATATATGTAGAGATATCTCCTTATGGTGGATGTAATCATAGATGTACATTTTGTGCATTAGATTATATGGGATATGAAAATATTGGGTTAGATTTTAATATATTAAAAAATACATTAACAAATATGGCAGAACATGGTGTGAAAAGTGTAATGTTTGCAGGAGAAGGTGAACCTCTTTTGTTTAAAGACTTAGATTTAATAGTTGAACATTGTACACAAGTAGGTATTGATACTTCGCTTACAACTAATTTTGTACCATTAAATAAAAAAGCAGTTCAAAAATATATAGAACATTGTTCGTGGATTAAAGTAAGTTTAAATGCAGGAACGGCAAAAACTTATGCTTCTATTCATCAAACAAACGAGATGGATTTTGATAGAGTTATATTAAATTTAGAATTTGCACTTGAGTATAAAAGAAAGAATAATCTTAAATGTACTATTGGGGTACAAATGCTTCTTCTTCCTGAAAATAAAAATGAAGCAATTATATTAGCTAAAAAATGTAAAGATATTGGAGTTGATTATCTTGTAATTAAACCATATTCACAACATCTATCAAGTGATACAAGTAAATATGAAGATATAGATTATAGTAAAATGATGGATATAGAAGAAGAGTTAAATACAATCTCTGATGAAAGATTTAATGTAGTATTTAGAGCAAATACTATGAAAAAATATATTCAAAAGAAACAACCTTATGATAAGTGTTACTCAACTCCATTTTTTTGGGGATATATAGCAGCAGATGGTAAAGTATTTGGCTGTAGTGCATATTTAGGAAATGATAATTTTTGTTATGGAAATATATATGATAATAGTTTTGAAGAGATTTGGGAAAGTGAAAAGAGAAAAGAGTCTTATAAATATATAATGGATAAACTTAATATAGATGATTGTAGAGTGAATTGTAGAATGGATGAAGTAAATCGATATCTGTTTAGATTAAAAAATCCGTTAGAGCATGATAATTTTATATAAAGGCATAGTATGAAAGCAATAGTAACAGGGGGAGCTGGGTTTATTGGTTCTCATATGGTTGATTTGTTAGTTAAAGAAAACTATGAAGTTATTGTTATAGATAATCTTGCAAATGGACGACTTAATAATATTGAACATCATAAGGGTAAAATAAAATTTATCAATGCTGATATTGGTGATTATGAAGTAAACTTGGATGAATATTTTGAAAATGTAGATTATATATTTCATTATGCCGCACTTGCTGATATAGTTCCCTCTATTAATAATCCTATAAAGTATCATAGAGCAAATGTAGATGGAACTATAAGAGTTTTAGAAGCAGCTAAAAAATCAAAAAATCTTAAAAAGTTTGTATATGCAGCTTCAAGTAGTTGTTATGGAATACCAGATATTTATCCAACACTAGAAACTAGTGCAATTGCACCTGAATATCCTTATGCACATACTAAAACAGTAGGGGAACAGTATGTGGTGCACTGGGGTCAGCTTTATGATATGCCAGTAGTTTCTATGAGATTTTTTAATGTATATGGGATACGACATCGAACTAGCGGAACTTATGGGGCTGTATTTGGTGTATTTTTAGCACAATTGCTTAATAATAAGCCTTTAACGATTGTTGGAGATGGGGAACAAACAAGAGATTTTACTTATGTGACTGATATAGTTGATGCTTGTTATCTTGCTAGTCAAAGTGATATAACTCAAGAGATTTTTAATGTAGGAAGTGATAACACTTACAGTATAAACTATTTAGTTGAACTACTTGGTGGAAAAAAACTTTATATTCCGAAAAGACCTGGTGAGCCTGACTGTACTTATGCTGATATTTCTAAAATAAAAAGAGTTTTAGGTTGGAAACCAAAGGTTAGCTTTGAAGATGGTGTAAAGATTATGCTTGATAATATTGAACAGTGGAGAGATGCACCTGTATGGGATGAAACTAGTATTGAAGATGCTACCAAAGATTGGTTTGAGTGTTTAGGAGATAAATAGATGCTAAATAGTGATGATATACGAAAAAAAACTATAGAATTATCTTGTAAAACAGGAGCAGGACATCTTGCCCCCTCTTTATCTTGTGTAGAGATTTTAACAGTTTTATTTAGAGATTTTTTAACTTATAATAAAAATAATCCTAAAGATGAAAGTAGAGATAGGTTTATATTAAGTAAAGGACATGGCGCTTATGCTTATTATATAATATTAAACCAACTTGGACTATTACCAAAAGAGGAGTTGGATAAGTTTTATAATGGCGCTACCATAAAAGGTTGCCTAACTCAAAATTTAGATTATATGATAGAGGCATCTACAGGTTCTTTAGGGCATGGATTACCAATAGCAGTTGGCATGGCACAAGCTTTCAAAATGCAAGGAACAAATAAAAAAGTAGTGTGTATGGTTGGTGACGGGGAGATGCAAGAGGGAAGTAATTTTGAAGCTTTGGCTCTTGCTGTTAGATTTAAACTTGATAATCTTCTTTTAATAGTAGATGCAAATGGACTTCAGGCTATGGACAAAGTTAAAAATGTAGGACTTGATAATGATAAATTATCAAAAGTTTTAAATGCTTATACCAATAATTTTAGTAGAATTGATGGACATGATGAAAATATATTAAAAACTACTATGGATAAATTCTTTAATTTTAAGAATGATAGTTTATCTATAATAGTTTGCGATACAATAAAAGGAAAAGGTATAGAATTATTTGAAAATTCTATTGCACATCATTTTAGATGTCCAACACAGGATGGTTATATATTAGGTTGTGGTGATGAATAATTTAGCTACAAAACAAGAAGTTATGGCAGAAGTGTATCAATATTTTAAAGATGATGAAAAGATGTGTTTGCTTGTAGGAGATATGGGTTTTTCAGTTTTAGATGATTTTTTTGGTAATCATAAAGATAGAACTTTTAATACAGGTATTTGTGAACAAGCAACTATTAGTATGAGTGCTGGTATGTATCTTGCAGGGCTTAAGCCAATTGTTTATTCACAAGTGCCTTTTTTAGTAATGAGAGCTTATGAACAAATACGATATGATTTAAATGAACATAAACTTGATGTAAAATTAATTGGTGTTGGTGCAGATAATTATTTTGAGCAACTAGGTCGTAGTCATTGTATGGATGAAGATGATGTAAAAATGATTGAAATTTTTAAAAATATTAAAATCTTTTCTCCTGTCAGAGAAACTTTAAAGCAAGATATAAAAGATATGTTTGAGCATAATGGTCCAACATACCTAAGATGTTTATAAAAAAGGGATTAAAATGTCAGAGTTAATATTAGATGGTTCAAAGATTTTATGGCATCAAGATAGATTAAAAGAATGGAAAGATGGCAAAAGAATTGCACCTATTACAATTGATATGGCATTAACTCAAGCTTGTCAGTATAATTGTGAATTTTGCTATGCCAATATGCAAAGAAATAAAGCACATAAAATTACCTATGATATTATGAAAAACTTTTTAGATGATTGTAGTGAAATTGGTGTTAAAGCTATAAGTTTAGTTAGTGATGGTGAAAGTACGGCTAATCCAATATATGAAGATGTGATTGTATATGGTAAAAAAGTTGGTTTAGATATGGCAATAGCGACTCATGGAAATACTTTAAATGAAAAAGTATTAAGAAAGATTTTACCTTCACTTACATATTTAAGATTTAATTTTAGTGCTGGTGAACCTCAAAGATATAGTGAGATTATGGGAGTCCCAGTAGAAAAATTTTATGAAACCTGTGAAAATATTAAAATAGCAATGAGAGTAAAAAAAGAGTTAAATCTTGATGTAACTATTGGTATTCAGATGGTTCTTATGCCAAAATACGGTGATCAAATTATTCCTTTAGCAAAGCTGGGAAAAGAGTTGAGACCTGATTATTTGGTCATAAAACATTGCAGTGATGATGAAGATGGTACTTTAGGTGTTGATTATAATGAATATGAGAATTTATATGAACTTTTAAAAGAAGCAGAAAGTTATAGTGATGATGAATATTTTGTAACTGCTAAATGGTCAAAGATAACATCAAAAGGTGTTAGAAACTATAATAGATGTTATGGTACGCCATTTCATTTACAAATGTCTGGAACTGGACTTATAGCACCTTGTGGAAGTTTTTTTAATGAAAAATATAAGCAATACCATATAACAAATATAACTGATCCAAATGTTAGATTTAAGGATATAGTAAAAAGTGATAGATATTGGGAAGTTATGGATTTTTTAGCTTCAGATAAGTTTGATGCTTGTACAATGTGTGAAACATTATGTTTACAAGATAAAACAAATGAGGTATTAGACAGTTATAAAAAAGGGCTTAATAAATTAGAAGTTCCAAGTGGAAATAATCCTCAGCATTTAAATTTTATATAGGAATAAAAGTGAAAAAAGTATTTGTATATGGTGATTTTAATATTCTTCATCCTGGGCATTTAAGACTTTTAAAGTTTGCAAAAGATAGTGGTAATTATCTGATAGTTGGAGTTAATAGTGATAAAGTTAGCCATAAAGGGATAAACCAAGATATAAGACTCGAGTCTATTCAAGCTACAAGTTATGTAGATGAAGCATTTATATTAGATATATCACCTGTAGATTATATAAAACAAAATAAACCTGATATAGTTGTAAAAGGTAAAGAACATGAAAATAAAGATAATCTGGAATTAGAGATTGTTAATGGTTATGGCGGTAAACTTTTATTTGGTTCTGGTGAGATTGGATTTTCTTCGCTTGACCTTTTAAAGCAAGAATTTTTATCTTCAAATTATAATGTAAATCATAATTTCAATTACATAAAAAGACATAATTTTGGCCTTTCAGATTTGAAAAATATTATAGAAAAATTTAAAAAACTTAATGTATTAGTTATAGGCGATACTATTGTTGATGAATATATAACTTGTGAACCGCTTGGAATGAGTCAAGAAGACCCTACAATTGTAGTAAGCCCACTTTTAAATGACAAGTTTATTGGTGGTGCTGCAATAGTAGCCAGTCATGCTAAAACATTAGGAGCAAATGTTAAGTTTATTTCAGTTGCCGGAGATGATGAAAATTATGACTTTGTAAAAGATGGTTTAAAAAAGTTAGATATTGATGTATCATTATATACAGATACTACAAGACCAACTACATTAAAACAAAGATTTAGAGCAAATACTAAAACTTTACTTAGAGTAAATCATCTAAAACAACATGGTATTGGCAAAGATATTGAAAATCAGATTTTAAAAGATATAGAAAAAAATATCAAAGATATAGATTTGATAATATTTTCTGATTTTAGTTACGGAGTTTTAACAAATACTCTTATTAAGAGTATCACAAAGAAAGGGCTTGAAAATAATATCTTTATGGTAGCAGATTCACAAAGTTCATCACAAGTTGGAGATATATCAAAATTTAAAGATATGACATTGGTTACACCAACTGAGCGAGAAATAAGACTATCATTAAATGATTTTGAATCTGGACTTGTTGTATTGTCAGATAAACTTGCCAATAAAACAAAAGCAAAGTATATATTTACAACTTTAGGTGCAGAGGGGATGATGATATATAATAATGCTAATAATGGATTATTAACAGATAATATCAATGCTTTAGGAAATATTGTAAAAGATGTAAGTGGGGCAGGAGATTCTCTTCTTACTTGTAGTGCTATGGCTTTAAGTGTAGGTGCAACTATTTGGCAAAGTGCGTATTTAGGCTCTTTGGCATCTGCTATTCAAGTTAGTCGTGTAGGAAATATCCCAATACAAAAAGATGAAATATTAAAAGAATTAGAGTAATATGAAAGCCTTACTTCTATCTGCCGGACTAGGCACAAGACTTAGACCTGTTACAAATAATATACCAAAATGTTTAGTTCCTATAAATGGAAAGCCACTTTTAGAATATTGGCTTGAGAACTTATCAAAAGCAGGGATAGAAGAATTTTTAATAAACACATCTTATTTGGCAGAACAAGTTGAAGAGTTTATAAATAAAAGTACATACAAGAATCAAGTAACTTTAGTATTTGAAGATAAATTATTAAATACAGGTGGTACAGTTTTAAATAATAAAGATTTTTTTAAAGATGAACCTTTTATGCTTGTTCATGCTGATAATTTATCTTTTTGTGATTTTGGAGATTTTATTAATTCTCATAGAAATAGACCAAAAAACTGTGAAATAACTATGATGCTTTTTAAAAGTGACAATCCGTCAAGTTGTGGTATAGTAGAGCTAGATAGTAAAAATATAGTACAAAATTTTTATGAAAAAGTTAAAAATCCGCCATCAAATCTTGCTAATGGGGCAGTGTATATTTGTGAACCATCAGTAATTGACTTTATACAAGAATTAAATAAAAAAGATGTAGATTTTAGCAATGATGTACTTCCTGCATTTATGGGGAAAATAAATACTTTTTTAAACGATACTTACCATAGGGATATCGGTACTGTTGAAAGTTATGCTTTGGCACAAACTGAAATATTAAATATTGTTAGAGATTGATTTTAGTTGTTTTGTTATAATGTTTAACTGATTATTTTTAATTTTATCTAACTGTTTTTTCTTAACATTTTTATGGTTGTTTAAAAGGTAAAAGTAATATGGATTAATTAACTCTTCATATTGTTGAATGATTTGCTTTGCTATAGAGTGTTGAGGTTTTTGTGTTGTAATATATTTTGATATATTGTTTATAAATTCTTTTAAAAATATTTTTTTATCAATCGTTATTGTTAAATTTACCTCTTTACAAGTCGTTGGTATAGTACCATTTAATAATGCTCCATGATTTGACAGATTGTAGATTTTAATATTATGATTTAATAACTCTTTAATATCATTAAAACTATCAATAGTTAATTTGTATGAACCGGTTGTATATACAGCCTCTTTTTGATTACCAACTACTTTAAAAGTTTGTTTGCCAAAATCAATATTTTCATCTTCTGTAGTTTCCAATTTTTGAATTGTTGAATATGCATGTGTTAAATCATGAGTTGCACCGGTAATTTGATTAAATGCAGCATCAATACCTAATAAATATAAAGAAGTTACTCCTAATTTTAATAAAAGTTTTACACCAATATCTCCTACAGTTGCCCCTGTAAAATTTCCATGATTATAAAATATTTCTGTATTTGATTGGAATAAATATAAATCTTTTGATATTGAGAGTTTATCTATAACTTGTGGATGTGTGTTCATGCTAGCAAATATAATTGAATTTTGATAATATTTTTTATCTACATCGATAAATTCAAGTAGTTTAATATGGCTATCTATAGTTAGAATAATATCAGGAATAATATTTGCTTTTTCTAATCTTTTTAAAGATGCCATAACAACTACTATTAAAAATTTATCTTGATTATTCTTTACAAAGTCAATATTATCTTCTAAAGATGGACCACCGCCAAGAAAAAGAACAGGTACTTTTTCAAATTCATTGAATTGCTTTGATAAATTAATCAATCTTTTTGTATTTGTAAAATTATCTATGCCATTGCTATAAGCTTCTAAAAATTTGCTATATGAATATATAGTTTTACTTTGTGATGATATTATTCGAGATATTTGATGTAAAAGCGGTATCTCCTTTTGACTTGCTATTTCAAACTTTAAAAAGTAGTTATATTCATTTTTAAACTTAAGATATTGAAATATTGTATTATATAGTTCAGCTTCATTTGAATTAATCGCAAAAAATATTTTACTTTTATTGGCAACTGTTTTATAATCTGTTAAAAACATAGACAATCTAAATATTTCAATATTGTCTTCAACTATTAAAATTACTTCTAAATCATTAGCATTTGCAATATCATTGATATGAACACCCAATAAAGTCCCAATAAATATAAATTTTTTAAATTTAACATTAGTTTCGATCTCTTGACCTGCAAAAAGGTTGATAAATTCATTAATAAATTTATTTGATTCATATATCTCATCTGATAAAATTTCTCTGGATACTGTATCAATTGTTGATATACCACTGATATTTTTATGTAAATTTTCTACTCTGTATTTTGCATCATAAAAAGGATCACAATTATATGTTGGAATATTGTCTTTATCCAATAATTCAAAATGATTATCAATAAAATCTATAAAATAATTTTCTTGTATGTTTTTTTCAAATTCCATTAATTGATTATAGAGATATATATGATGTTGTTTAAAAAAGTTAAGATTCTTTAAAAATATCTCTTGAATAGTTTGTTGTATCTCTTCTAATGTTTCCATTTTATCCTAATTGTTTTCCAAAATCACTTGGGCTGTTAAGAAATCTAATTTTGTGTCAATATCTACTGAATCTATTTGTTCCATCTTATATGCAAATATATTATCTTGAAGAAAAAGAGTTTTTTCTTCAAGTAGTTTTGATATTTTACAAATATAAACAGCCCCATTGATTCTGTAATATTTTTCTAAATCCTGACTTCTTTTATTTAGAATTTCATCACGCATAAAACCTTTAAAACTACCATCTTGCGGCAAAGTATTCGCCCATAATGGACTGTGTTCTGTTTCGCATACTGATATGATCGCATCTGCATCTTTTTCTTCTAATAGTTCAATTGCTTCATCAATATGTTTTGAAGTTCTAAGTGGAGAAGTGGGTTGTAGTAAAACGATATATTCAAAGTGTTCATTGTTTTCTATAACATGTTTGATAGTATCAAATACAGTCGTTGTATCAGTTGCTAAATGTTCAGGCCGTTTTATTGTTTGTGATTTAAATTGTTTTGATATATCCAATATTTCATCACTATTGCTACTTACTAATACTTTATTTATATAGTTACTTTTTAATCCAGCTTCAATACTGTATGAGATAAGTGGTTTACCATTTAAGTTTAATATATTTTTATTTGGCAGCCTTTTGCTTCCCCCTCGGGCTGGAATAATTGCTAAAAATTTATTTTGTTTCAAAGACATCATCATACTCGGTTTGAGCTTGTTCAAAATCACTAATTCTTCCAATATCAAGCCAATATTCATGGATAGGGAAAGATAAAACTTTTTGGTTTCCTTTGATTAATTCATCAAATAAAGTTGGCATATCATAAAATGTATTATGTGGAATATTGTCTAAAACTTTAGGTGACAGTACATATATACCGGCATTTACAAAAAACTTATGTAATGGTTTTTCTATGATAGAAGTTATTTGTTGATTATCAACTTCTATCACACCATAAGGTACTTGAAAATCATATTCTCTTACACACATTGTAGCATTTGTATTTTCAACTATATGATAGTCTAATAAGTGTACAAAGTTAACATTTGTAAGTAAGTCAGCATTCATCACAAAAAAAGGTTGATTTGGTTTATTTTTAAGTAAACTTAATGCTCCTGCGGTACCTAATCGGTCATCTTCATGAACATAAGATATATTTACATCAAATTTACTGCCATCTCCAAAATAATTCATAATCATTTCTGATTTGTAATTTACACTAATAGTAATATTCTTAAATCCATATTTTGAGAAGTTATTTATAATAGTTTCCAAAATTGGTTGATTACCTACTTTTAAGAGTGGTTTTGGAGTATTTTGTGTCAAAGGTCTAAGTCTTGTTCCTAATCCCCCAGCCATTAATATAACTTCATTTGGTCTATTTGTAAGACTCAACATATTACCTAAGTCCTCAATCTTTACTAAGTGACCATTATCATCTATGATTGGTATTTGATATACTTTTTTTGATATTGCAATTTGAATAATCTTTTCGATTGGTTCATTTATGTTACATATAGTCGGTGTTCTAAAATAAACATCTTCTATTGGCTCATTTACATCAAAACCCTTTAAAATAGCTCTTCTGATATCTCCATCACAAATTGTACCGATAACTTTTTTTTCATCATCAATAACAACTGCAATTCTTAGAGCTTGGGTATCTATAATTTGTAAAGTTTCTTTGATAGTATCTGTAGTTTTAACTATAATATTTTGTATATTTTTCATAAAATTTCCTTTAGAAGTATAAAACTTTCAGCATATTCACATCCAGCAGTCGCACCTCTAAATGTTGCTAAAGCTTTTATATTCTTTTCACTTCTTGGAAATGGATGCTCTGAAATTTCACTTTTGAATGTTCTCATAATTTCTATTTTTTCATCTATAAACTGTGTAATGTCAACAAATACATTTGGAATAAAACTATCTTCATTGATAGCTGGAGCAAATTCAGTTTCACTTAGTGTTTCCATCATATAAATTTTTTTTATAAATGGGTATCTAAACGATTTTGTACAACTGTAAGCAGCTTCAAATATCTTTCTGTGATCACTGTGTACATCACCTCTAAAAGGAAAGTATATGATATTTGGTTTTATTTCATTTATGATTTTTGATATTTGACTTATTAAATCACTCATACTATATTCATCAATTTGCATAGTATTGAGTTTTAAATTATAAACATTGTCAAAATTGTACTTTTTGGATACAGTTTTAATCTCTTCTTCTCTTATCTTATAAAAATCATTTTGAGGATTAGTTTGAGTACATATAAGCCAAGATATTTCATCGAGATTTTCTTTATGTTTTAAAAGTGTTCCTCCACAGCCAAGTGTTTCATCGTCAGGATGTACCGCAATACATAAAACTTTATTATTTTGTTTTATCATAGATAATCTCCTTTTTTAGGTATTTCTATAAATTCATGTTCAATAATATTAATTGCACCGTGAGAAGTTTTTACCATAATCTCATTATCTTTAACTTGTAGTATTTTACCAGCTTCTATGTTTAAACCATCATAAGGTATAGCTTCAACTTTCCAAATTATAACATCTTTATTATTGTATTCAATATGAGCACCAACATAAGGTTTAGTTAATGCCCGTACTAGATTATATATAGTATCATTTGACATTCTAAAGTCAATTAAACCATCTTTCTTATCTCTTTTTCTCCAAGTATTAGACAATAAATTATTTTGTTTAGTTTTGGCATATGTATTGTTTTGTAACTTGGGTACAAAATCTTCTATTTGTATTAATGCTGTATTTGTGATTTTATCATAAAGAGTTTTTGCATTATCGGTATAAGTTACATCTAATATTTTTTGAGAAAGTATATCTCCGTTATCTGCTTCTTCATTCATAAAAAAGAATGTTGATGCTGTACTTTTTAATCCTAAAGCTAATGTCCATATTATAGGATGTCTTCCTCTATTTTTTGGTAATTGTGTTGGATGGAAACCAACTATACCCATAGGGGTTAAATTTAAAAGTTCTGTTTTTATTAAAGATGACCATCCAAAACAAAATATAATATCTGGCTTTAAAGATTTAATCTGACTTATTGTATTTGTAGAATTAATATCATCTGAATATATGCAAGGGATATTATTTTTTTTACATATTGGAGTAAGATTGGCAAAATCAGAATTAAAGTTTGAGTTCTTTTTTGTGACGACTCCTACAACTTGGGCATTTATATCTATAAGTTTATTTAATGCCGACAAAGAAAATTCAACGGTACCAATAAAAACTATTTTCATAAATTAAAGTCCACTTCATAAAAAGATTTTTTTAATATATTATCTAATGATATACTTTTTAATATTTTGATAATTCTTTTACTAGCACAGCCATCTCCATAAGGATTTTGAACATTATGTAAGGTATTTTGGAATTCATTAGAATATAAGATATTAAAAGCATTTGATATATCTTGTATTGTAGGATTACAATCAATTACACTTTTAGCTTTTATTCTACCTTTTTGTCTATCACCTATATTAATAGTACCAATATGAAAGGATGGTACTTCTGTAAGTCCACTTGAACTATTGCCAACTGCACAATCTATAAATCTTAAAGCTGATAAATATCTAAGTTGTCCTAAAGATGTGAAAACTACTGCTTTACTAGAATTTGCCTTTACGTAATTATCTATCATTTGATTTATAATCTTTCCATCAGTATCACTATTTGCTTTAGTAAAAATTATATTTGTATCTGACAATTTATCTAGTGCATCTAAAATTGCTTGAAATTGAATTTGAGATGTGGCATTTTCTAAAGTTACAGGATGAAATGTCACCAAGATATTTCTTTTATTTAATTTAAAATTAATTGAATTTTCAAACTCTTTTTTTGATAAGAGTTCTAATCTTTTTATATTTTCGATTCCCATTCCACCTACATTAAATACTCTATTTGGTTGTTCACCAAGTTGAATTACTCTTTGTTTATATATCTTAGTAGCAGTAAAATGTATATGACTCATTTTAGTTATGCAATGTCTAATTGATTCATCAATCAATCCTTGTGTTGATTCCCCGCCATGAATATGTGCAATAGGAATTCTTGAAATCATGGCAGCACTTGCAGCACTGAATATTTCATATCTATCGCCAAGCAAAATAATTATATCAGGACTTAGTTTTTCATAAGCTTGTGCAAATAAAGGTTGGGCTATCCCCATAGATTTAGAAATACCAATAGGTGTATCATCTGTTAATGATATATCTATTTTTTTGTCAATTTTAAAATCTTTTTCTATCTCTTTATATGTAAATCCAAATTCACTACTTAAATGCATACCCGTGACAATAAGTTGAAGTTCTAAATCTTTATCTTTTTCTACCTCTTTTATTAGCCAATATAAAAGCCCATAATCTGCACGAGTTCCAGTTACGACACATATCTTCTTTCCCATATTTATGACTGCCTAAAACCTCTAAATGAAGCATCATGTTTTAAATATAAATCTTCAAGTTGTTTTCTTGTATTCTTTTTAACTCTTGCTTGATAATTATCAAGCAAAATTTCATTTGCATCCATTAATGCTTGGTAAAATTCTTCATCTGTTAATTTTGTAAAGTTACAAGTCATAAGATCAGAATTTGTATGTTTTCTTTCATAAAAGTCTTCTATACCTTCTAGCATACCTTTTTCTATAGCAAGGAAATATAGTGGTGAACCAGGATAAGGGGTAACTGGTCTTATAGTTCTCATCTGTGCACCATCATCATATTTAAGTAAAAAATCAACACCTTGCATAAGTGTTTCTCGTGTTTCGTCTATATTTCCAAAGATAATATTATATCCTGGACTAATATCAGCTTTTAGTGTTTCAACTATCCCATTTTCTATCTGCTTACAAGTTAGTACTTTATCCATATTTTGAAGTATTTGATCATCATATGCCTCAATACCATAGTTTATAAATACGCAACCGGCTTTTTTCATAAGATTTAAAACTTTTGGTTTGGCATAATTTAATCGCCCATTACAGTCCCATTTTATATTTAGATTTGCTTTTATCATATCTTCACAAAGACTCATAGTCCTACCAATTGAGGACATAAGCAATTCATCTGAAAATGCAACATAAGTGATACCATAGTTTTTTTGTAAGTATTTTATCTCTTCAATTATAGATTCATTACTTCTACCTCTAAAACCTTTATCCATTCTATAACAAAAATTACAAGTAAAAGTACAACCACGACCGCTAAGTACCGGCATAATAAAGTCAGTTCTTGAACAATTCGGCATTCTTAATAATCTATAGTGTTCCATATTAAATAGATGATATGCAGGCATCGGTATAGAATCAACATCCTCAATCAGAGGTCTGCTTGGATTTATAAAAACTCTTCCATCTTTTTGATAAGCAATACCAAGTACATCTTTAAAATCTTTTTTCTCTTTTAAAAAATCTAAAAGTTCGATTACTGTATTTTCACCTTCTCCCATTACAATAGCATCCGCACCGGTTTTCTTTAAAAAATAGTTTGGTGCCGGTGTTGGACCGAATCCACCAATTACATAAAATGGTCGTTGTGTTGAGGCATTAATAGCTTCAGATATTAGAAGTGCTTTTCTATATTCATAATAGCCACCAATAAAACTAAGACCAACCATATCATAGTGTTCATCATTTAACTTTTGTGTTAAATGGCTTTCCGGATAGTGGTGTATATCTTGTTCATAAATCTCAACTTCATGACCATATTTTAAAAGTGTTGCAGCAATATATGCTGTACCTTGTGGGAACCATTGTATTAATGATTCATTATCGTATGTTATTAAAAGTATTCTCATATTAATTCATCTTTGTTATAATCTTTTGCGGCATAAATTCCTATAATACTATCCCAAAGCATTGGATTTATCCCAGTTGCCGGTCTTTTTACAGTTATGTTATTTTCCGTTAGTATAGTACCCTTTTTAATATTACAAGAAGCTACTATAGATTTTCTGACAACTTCAATATTAGGAGTTTCACTAGGACTTGGTTTTTTAATCCCATCTCCTAAAGCTAACTCAATATTTCTAATACTTTTTACCATATTTTTTAATTCATTTGGTTCAAGACTCGCTTTATGGTCAGGACCTTCCATATTATTATCTAAAGTAAAATGCTTTTCAATTACACTAGCGCCCATAGCAACAGCTGCTATATCAACTTCTATCCCTAAAGTATGGTCACTATATCCAAAAGCTACATCAAAATTATTTCCTATAGTTACCATAGCTTTTAGATTTACATCTTGATATGGAGTAGGGTACATTGTAGTTGCATGCAGTATTGTGATATTGTCTTTTTTTGTACCGGCAGTTATTAATATATTAAACGCATCATCTATTTCTTCTAGTGTTGCCATACCCGTTGACAAAATAATCTTTTTATTTAAATTTCCTATTTTTCGTAAAATTGGTAAATTTGTAATCTCTCCACTTGGTATTTTAAATATATTTAATTCTAAATTATTAAGTAGATCAACACTATCTAAATCAAATGGAGTTGATAAAAATATAATATTTTTAGTTTTACAATAATTGATAAGTTCAATATGAGTATCCACGTCTAATTCTAGTTTTTTTATCATCTCAAACTGAGATTCCTTTGAATCAGTAGTTTCCTTTTGATAGTTGGCTTTTTGTGCATCTTTTGATACTAGATTTTCAGTTTTAAATGTTTGAAACTTTACAGCATCTGCCCCGGCATCAATAGCAACATCTATTAATTTTTTTGCGAGTTGTATTGAGCCGTTATGATTGACTCCGGCTTCTGCTATTATAAATACACTCATTTTTGTAAACTACCGGCTTTTATAAAGCCATCAACTTCTATATATTCTTTTGTAGTAACATTGCTGCCAACAAAAGTATCTTTTTTAACAACTACCCCGCCATTAATAACACAAGCTGTAGATATATGGCAACTATCTTCTATCATACAATCATGTTCAATTAATGCTTTAGTATTTATGATACAATTATTTCCTATTTTTGTATTTGCATTTACTAATGCTTGGTGCATTATGATGGTGCCATCACCAATATTAGAGTGTTTTGAAATATATGCCAGCGGTGATTTTATAATTGGCAAATTATAGCCAATATCTTTTAATTGATTAAATAAGTTAACTCGTAAAGTATTTGTTTTTATTTGACCAACTGTTACAATAGCATATTTATATTTTTCAAATAACTTTTCTAAATCATCATCACAACCAATAATCTTATATCCTAGTATATATTGACCAATCAATTCTTTTTTATCAATAATACCGGCAATAGTAAATTTATCTTCAAGTTCAATAATATCTATAACAGCTTTACAGTGACCACCGCCACCTACTAATATAATTTCGTTTTTACTCATGTCATACTACTTGGAATATTTACAACTCGCTGCTCTAAATATTTAGAATTTTTTAACTCACCGCACTGACAATCTTTGAACATATCTAACTGATTCATTAAAGACCAAATAGGTCTTGTCATCACACCATTTTTATTTGTATATTTTAAAAATATATCTCGTTGCTGTTTATTTTTTAACATAATTGATTGCAGCCAATAATTTGAGTTTGAATTTTTTGGTTGTTTTATAAATTTAATATTATTATTTTTGAAAAACTTATCGTATCTTTTTGCTAATTCTTTTTTAGACTTTAAAAAGTTATCTAATTGTTCAAGTTGTGCAACTAATAATGAGGCATTTAAATTAGGCATTCTATAGTTATACCCAATTTTATCATGTGAATAGTTCCATTGATGAGGTATTTTTGATGTAGTTGTAAGATGTTTTGCTTCTGCGGCTAATTTTTTATTATTAGTTACTATTACTCCTCCGCCACCTGAGGTTATTATTTTATTTCCATTAAAACTAAAAACTCCAAGTTTTCCAAAAGTGCCAGTGTGTTTGTTTTTATAAAAACTTCCTAAACTCTCAGCACTGTCTTCTGCTAAAGTTATTTTCCATTTTTTACAAATTTTTTGAATCTTATCTATTTTACAAGGATGACCAAAAGTGTGCATAGGTACACAAGCTTTTATAATTTTTCCTGTAGTTTTATTTATACATTTATTATCAATAATCTCACAATTTTCTTTTAAGAATTCTTTTAATGATTTGGGACTCAATCCCATAGTATCTAAATCAACATCAATAAAAATCGGTTTTGCACCGCAGTAACTAATAGCATTACAAGTTGCTACAAATGTCAGTGGTTGAGTTATCACTTCATCATCTTTTTTAACATCGGCAAGTAATAGTGTGATATGTAAAGCAGAAGTTCCATTTATAGTTGCAATAGCATATTTAGTACCAACTTTTTTAGCAAACTGTTTTTCAAATATATCTACATATTTTCCAACACTTGATACAAAGGTTGAATCTATGCAGTCG
The DNA here is from genome assembly GCA_023138835.1 of Arcobacteraceae bacterium. GTDB lineage: Bacteria > Campylobacterota > Campylobacteria > Campylobacterales > Arcobacteraceae > CAJXII01. The sequence continues at coordinate 84,600 of JAGLOP010000006.1, read as the reverse complement.
TTTAAATATTTTTTTTCATTTCCTGCAAATTTAGGTTCATGTAAAGGTATAAAGTCTTTATTGGGATAAAGTTGTTTGATAAAATCAACAGTTGAACTATACATTATAAATATCTGATTTGTATTTAGCTAAATTTTCTTTTATTTTAAACCACTCAATAGTTTTGGTTAGTCCATCTTTTATAGAATATTGTGGTTCAAATCCAGTCAAATTGTTTATTTTAGTATTATCACACCAAAGTCTATGTACTTCACTGTTCTTTGGTCTTATCCTTTTCTCATCTGTTATAAATTGAACATCACTATTCATGATATCTTTAATTAAATTTAACGTATCTTTTATACTTATCTCAAAATTTGAACCAATATTTACAGTTTCTCCAATAGTTTTATCACTAAGTGCCAATGCTATAAATCCATTACAAGTATCTTCTACATAATTAAAATCTCTAGTTGGACTTATATCCCCTAGCTTTATCTCTTTTGCACCATTGGCAATTTGTGTGATAATAGTTGGTATAACTGCTCTTGCACTTTGTCTAGGACCATAGGTATTAAAAGGTCTGGCAATTGTAACCGGTAATTCAAAAGAGTTATAAAAACTCATAGCCATATTATCAGCGCCAATTTTAGAGGCACTATATGGACTTTGTGGTTGAAGCGGGTGTTTTTCATCTATTGGAATATATTGTGCAGTTCCATAAACTTCACTAGTTGAAGTATGAATTACTCTTTGAACATTATTTTCCAAGCAAGCTTGTACAATATTTAGAGTTCCGTTGATATTTGTATCTACATAACTACTTGGTGCAACATAAGAGTAAGGGATTGCAATAAGTGCTGCTAAATGAAAAACGATATCTATATTTTTTGTAATCATTTTACAATAGTGAGGATCTCTTATATCACCATTTAAAACTTCTATTTTATCTAAACAATCAATATCTTCAAGCCAGCCCCAATAATTAAATGAATTATATAAACTAAGTGCTTTTACATTTGCACCGTTTTTTACTAATAGTTCAACAAGATGTGACCCAATAAAACCATCTGCTCCGGTAACTAGTATAGTTTTATTATTAAACATTATTTATCTCCTAAGAAAAATCATCTTTAGTATTAAGCAGTCTTGCAATAGCTTCATTTGCTTTTTTCAAAGCAGTCTCTCTCTCTTCTCGTAATTGTTTTAATTCTATAAGTGTTTCTTGTTTCTCATGGTCAATATTAGTTTTGATTTGTACCGCTTTTCTATTATTGGAGATACCTGAAATAGCGGCAAATTTTTCTTTATTGTTAATATATACTCTAGATGATGCACTTGTCGCATTTTTACTAAAGAGTATTGTATCCCCTTTTTTTAAGTTTAAAAGTTCTTGCATACTTAGTTCAGTTTCAGCCATCATAGCTTCTACTTTCATCTGTGCACCTGATATTAAAGTGTTAATGTCTTTTTTCTTGCTTATACTTTTACTTCGACCTTCCGCAAATATCTTTTCGACAATTTTATTTAATAAAGGGTCAATATATGAGATAGGATAACAAATAGATAAGAATCCACTCTCCTCTTCTATTGTTATTTCAAATACAACCAATAAAATAATTTCATGATCAGAAATGATTTGAATAGCATTTGCATTTGTTTCTCTTGTTTCTATTTTAAAATTTATTGTAGCCACTTCTTCCCATGCAGTTTTCATATGATTAACAATAAGTTGATAAAAATGTTCAAAAATATTCATCTCTATTTCAGTCAATTCTCTTTCGCTGTTACTAAGTGTACTTCCCCCATTACCCAAAAGTTCGGCAATGATTTTATGACTAATACCAGGGTTACATTCTATTACTATTCGACCTTCAAGCGGTTTAATAGAAAGTGTATTTAAACTTGTGATTTGTGGAATAGAGAGTATAAATTCCCCATAAGTCATTTGCTCTATACTGTATACTTTTATATCTACTATTTTTCTAAGCATTGCGGAGAGGTCAGTTATCGTAGTACGAAGCATCTTATCATGTAAAGCATTGAATGCTTTCATCTGGTCTGATGAAATTCTATTTGGTTTTTTGAAGTCATAAATTGTATAACTTTTTTCTTTACCTAAAGAACTTGTTTCATCCTCAACAGCATCAAGGTCTTCACCCTCTTCTGCTATATTTAAAAGCGCATCAATTTCATCTTGACTTAAAAATTCAGCCATATTATCTCACCGTTTCGATTTGGGCTTCTATTGCGCCCAGCTCTTTTAATGTTTGGATAGTTTCTATTATATCTTGGATATCCAACTTCATAACTTTCATAGCTCTCATTAAGTCTGAAACCGTAGGGAGTCCTTTTGTATTTATAAGTGCATTATTTAAATTTATTTCTACAGGTTTATTCCCAATTCTTACATCATCCCCTATATCTTTACCTTTATTTGTTGCCGGATTATCCCACTGATCATCTGTCACTTTTATATTTTTAATTCTTAAAGTAAAATCTTTTCTAGTTACGGTAACGGGATGTACGATAATATCAGCACCTGCTACAATTAAACCTTTTGAGATATCTATTATTATTTTTTTTCTAAAATTAGAATCTATTTGTATGTCTTGAATCGTTGCTATAAATGAAACCATAGAGATATTTATTGGTCTATTTACTTGAATAGTTCTTGTATCAATTGCTTGTGCAATATTTAATTTAAATTTCTCATTTATTTTTTTCTCTACTATACTTGCATTTTTGGCATCTTGTTTTATTAAGCTGATTGTTAGATTTTTTTCATCTTTAATAGCAAAATCAAGTTCATTTTCAATATTTGCTCCATCATAAATATAACCAGTAGTTGGATTATCAGTAGTACCTATTACTTTTCCCTGTCCTATAGCATATACTTGACCATCTATACCTTTGAGTTGAGTTAATAATAATTTACCTTTATCAATTGATTTTGCATCACCAATTGATGATATTTCGATTTTAATTTTATCACCTTGTCTTGAAAACGGAGGCAAAATAGCTGTCACCATAACAGTAGCTACATTTTTTGATTTAATTGATGCTGCTGGAATTTTTATATAAGAGTTTCTAAGCAAGTTTTGTAATGACTGCATAGTAAATTGACTTTTATCGCCGGTACCTGCAAGACCGACTACCAAACCATATCCAATAAGTTGATTGTCTCTAATTCCAACTATATTTGAAATGTCCTTGATTGTCTGTGCATAAATAAGATTTGTAAGAATACAAATTAATATAATTTTTTTCAAATAAAATTTTCCTGTAAAATATGAATATTTAACATTTTATCTAAAATTTTATAAAAAATGGTATAATAGTTAGAAATTAATCAAAGGTTTTTTTTGAATATTTATATTTACGGTAGGGAATCTTTTAAAAAGGAGATTTCAAAAGTTTTAGCAAAAGACAGTATCAAAGACAAACTCAATGAAGTTGCCGAATTAAATGAACTTTTTGGTAAAATTATAGAAGTTGATACAGCGGAAGAACTGAAGAATATTATTGAATTAAATTCTGACAGTATATTTCTTATTGATAGTCAGAGATTGATAGATAATAACTTTTTGACTAAATATTTAAAATTTTTAAATCCAAAAGATGGTATTGAAAAAGATTTTTTAGAACAGCATGAGATAGCTATAAAGGTAGAATTAGACGATGTTGCCAGTATTGCGCAATATATTCTTAACAGACTTGAAACATATAATATAAATGAGATAACAAAAATAAATGAGATGAGAGAAGATGATATAGTCTCAGCATTATCACAGATACATGAGAAGGAGATATAAATGGCCCAAGCAACACAATTAGATGAGATTAATGAAGATGATATAGTCGCGGCATTGTCAGATATGGGGGGTAATCCGATATCTTCTAATCAAGACGCTGCTGGAGTTGAACAAGTTTCTAGAGTTGAACAACCACAAGTTGCAGTTAAAATAAAAGAAAATGATGTAGTGCAAATGAATTTAGATTCATCAAATGCCAATAATATTATTGAATTATTAAAACAGCTAATAGATGGTAAAACTCTGGAGATATCGATAAAAGTTAAGAGTTAATATGGATTTAATCGGTATCTCCCAAAGCACGGTAAAAATCATTCTTCTATTAGGGTTGCCATCGCTTATTGTAAGTATGGTAATAGGTTTGATTATCAGTATATTTCAAGCCGTTACGCAAATTAGTGATGCTTCATTGTCTTTTGTACCAAAAATGATAATTGTATCTGTATTTATCGTTATATCTTTACCTTGGATTGGAGATCATATTGAAGCATATACTCTTGAACTTTGGAATATGATTTTAAATTTTGGGTATACTAAATGATAAATAAATTATATAATCTCAAAAAACTACAGACCAATCAACAACTTCTTCAAAGACAACAACTGTTAGCTAATATTGATTCATTAGATGAAGAGATAGAAATTACATATAAAAGTATTTCAACTGCTACTGTTCAAGCTATTGGGGCTATAAGTGATTTTAAAGTTTTGGCTATTCATAAAAATACTATGAAAAGTCATATTATAAAATTAAACCAAAGAAAATCATATCTTCTTTTAGAGGTTGAAAAGTATAATAAACTCATAATTGAGTTAAATAAAGAAACTGAACAATTTAAATATATAAAAGATGAAGAAGAGAAAAAGAGATTTAAAAAAATGATCAAAGCCGAAGAAGAAACTGCTGCTGAATATGTACAAGCCAAATGGAAAGCAAGCTAATATGCAAAAATTTACAATAGGGTATTTTTGCCTGCGAGCAGGATTTATTCGCTTTGCTCTTGCATCACTTTTCATGTTTCACTTTTCGCTAGCTAGTGCTTCTGTTATGGAAGAGGGAGAGTTCTATAAAGAGAAGCAAGAGCTTATAGTACTAAAACAAGATTTAAATGAATTTTACAATAAAAAAGAGACTAAATATTTTGAACATAAGAAAGAGTTGGAAAATATTTTAGCAAAAATTGAGTTAACTAAAAAAGATATAGAAGATATTAAAAAAGAAAATCAAAAAATAAAAGATGAAATTACGAGAGTAGTGGTGGATAGAACAATTACAATGTATGATAAAATGAAAGTAAAAGTAGTGCTTGATATTTTTAATACAATGGTAACAAATGGTAGAATTAATGAAGTATTTGATATTATAGTAAGATTAAAACAAAAAAGAGTGTTAGAGCTTTTAAAAAAATTTGATGTGCCGACAAAAACACTTATAATGACAAAAATGAAAGACTATAAGTTTAAACAAGAAACGAGTGAGGGAAAAAAGTAATGGCTGACGAAGAAGAAGTAAAAAAAGAAGAAGTACCTGCAAAAAAAGGTGGCAATATGCTAATGATAGTACTGATAGTACTTATTGTTTTATTAATTGGTGCAGTTGGTGCAATAGGATACTTTATATATTCAAAAGGTATGTTAGAGGACAAACCACAGTCAGCCGAAGAAATCAAGAAAGAGCAGATGGAAGCAGAGGCCAAAGCCCAAGAAAGTGCAGGATCTTTTTCTGCTAAAATAGAAAATCTTGTATTAAATATTACAAATGCCAAAGGTAGAGAAAAGCTTATGAAACTATCTTTTTCTATTAAAAGTTCAGAGCCGACAATCGAAGCTATTATGGAAGCTAATAATGCGGAAATTGTAGATGCGGTAATTGCACAAATCAGTGCAAGAACAAGTGAAGAACTTTTAACCGTGGGTGGTAAAGCATTGTTAAAAGAAGAGATGATAGATGAAATTAATTCTATTGTAAATGAGGCAACATCATCAAATGAAGAGATTGAGCGAAATAATGTAAAAAAATTATTTTTTACAACTTTTGTTATTAAGTAGTTAAAGGATATTAAAAACATATGATTTTAGTAGTTAAAGGTAAGAATTATAAACGATTAGCAGCCAAAACACTTAGTGTAATTGGGTTAATAGTGATGTTTTATGCTTATTATACACATATGAGTGACAAGTTTCAAGGGATGAATAATACTCTTGTAAAAAAACTTGATATTGAAGGTAAAAATAAAAAAATTAATTTAGCTCGTGTATTGGAAAAATTAATTTACAAAGAAGCTGAAACAGCTGTAGATTTATTGGGTCAGAATAATATTAGAAGTGTTAGAATCATTGAAAAAAAACTTTTTATAGTTTGTGATTATGATACGGATATTGAACCTTTACTTATAAGATATGGTGTTCAGGCTATGATGAAGCAAACTGCACAAGATATAAAAATTGCCATTGATCTAAAGTTTATAGTGGAAAGTCGTTATGAAACATAGTATTTTTCTTTTAATTTTTATCTTTTTATACTCAGGATGTTCTCAGTCTAGTACAAGTATTGATTTAGGTGCTAAGCCTGAGCTTCAGGTTCCAAAAAAACATAAAATTATAAAAAGAAAAAATGGTTCATTGTATTCCCGGCAAGGAGCATCCCTGTTTGCTGATAAAAAAGATTTACAAATTGGGGATATACTTCAAGTCATAGTTCAAGAAACACTTCAAAATGACTCAAAAGGTTCACGATCAGTTGACAAGGATAACACATCATCATTGGGTGGCGGTGTATTTTCGCCTGTTACTACAGGTTTAAATAGTGCTGGAGTTAGTTCAAAATTAGAAAATCTTAATAATTCTATAGGATTTGGTTTTAAGTCTACTACGGCAAATTCATTTTCCGGTTCTGCTACTTCTAAAGTAGATGAAAAGTTTACGACAACTGTTTCAGTTATCATAGAACAAACTTATCAAAATGGAAATTATTTTGTTAAAGGCTCAAAAGAGATGTTAATAGATGGTCAAAAACAATTTTTAGGAATAAGTGGAATTATCCGTCCTTATGATATTACTCCAGAAAATACTGTATATTCGCATCAGTTGGCAAATTTAAAAGTCAAATATCAAAAAGACGGTGAAGAAAATGATGTTAATCACAAAGGCTGGGGATCAAAAATTATTGAAACGGTGTGGCCATTTTAATCTAATTTTAAGAATTGTAGTAGTAAACTGTGTAATAGTAAAAGGAGTATAACATGTTAAATACGATTAATGTTGCATCATCTGGATTAGCAGCAGCAAGAGAACAAGTTGAAAATGTGATGAACAATATCGCAAATGAAAATACTCCCGGATACAAAAAAAGGGTAGTGGGTCTTGAAGAATCTTCCCATGTAGATGCCAGACTTACTGGTCGTGGTGTTGAGATAGGTGATACAACCAGAGTTACAAATGTTTATATGTTTGATAATTTGACATCTTCTGTTAGTAAACAATCACAATACGATGAGTTATCAACAATGTTAGCTGATATAGAATCAATTTTTTATGAAACAGAAGATAGTGGTTTTTCAGCAGACTTAGACAGATATTTTCAATCACTTGAAGATTTAAGAGCAAATCCGGATAATGAAATATATAAAAATAATTTAAGAAATGCCGGAACAATTATCGTTGATGATTTAAAAACATTATATTCAGGTATTGAACAAAGAGAAGTGGCAACTAAAAATACTTTAATAAATGAAGTTGAAGAGGTAAATTCACTTTTAAATGATATAGGAACTGTTAATTATCAAATGTTGACATCTGGGTCGTCAAATGATTTATTAGACAAGCGGGATCAATTAGAGCAAGAGTTGGCAAAGTATATAGATATAGAGATAGACAGGTCATTAAATTATGAATTAAGCATTAGCGGTACGACAGCAGTAAGATTTGAAAATAATATTCATTCGCTAAATATAGTTACAGAAGAGATTCCCCAAAAAGATATGTATGCAGATATACAAGCTGATGGTTCTAGAACGAGTAGTTTAGTAGATTCTGCGAATTGGGATGATACTGATAAAGCAGCAGAAATACAAACAGTCAGAGTAACCGGTGATGCTACGGGTCAAGTCAATTTTTTAGGAACACTTGTACCTAGCTCCGCCTCCGGTGACACAGCGGAAGCAACGATTGATTATATTATAACAGATAAAGCTAATATTATATCAAATTGGAACAGTGCATATCCCAATAGAGAAATAGCAGATATTGTAAAATCATCATCATCGGAACTTCAAATTACTTTTGTAAATACAGAAGGCGATGTAGATAGTTTATCACAAAGTTTAAGTGAAGGAATTGATTTTGCCCAAGGTGTTGAAACAACAAAAGGGGTACTTGACAGTCTTACATATACGTTGAACAATGAATTTTCAATTACAATTCATCATGGAGATACGATAACTAATGTGCCAATTGGTACTGACCCTGAAACTTATGAGACTATAACAGTTGATAAAGATAATATAGTTCGGGCATTAGTTGCTAAAATTAATAGTGACCCGGATATGTCATCACAAATAACAGCATATAATGGTCAATATGTAATTGATTCAAATGGGGATAAAGTTTTAACTAACAGTTCTGACCATCCCGACTATGATGCAGGTGATGCAAATAAAGACAGGTATTTAATAATCGAATCGAATATAGATGGAGATAAAGGTAAATTTTCTGGACGAATTGTAGTAAAAGATGAAGTGGATGCTACTATAACAGGTGGAGAGTCGGTAGAAGTTACAAAGAATTCAATCATCAGTGTAGAAGGAACTGACGATATACATCTTGAGATATTTGACAAAGAGCTTACTGTAAAATCAGGTACTTTAAATCCAATGCTTAATAATTTAAATACAACTTCAACTTCAAATTATTTTACTCAATATAAAGAAGAACTAGATCAGTTTGCAGCTGCATTATCTGATATCTCATCATCATATGTTGAAACAAGTGATGGAGAATACATCTATGGTAAAAGTGCCGTTGATGTATCTTTAGAAGGCTATAGAGACCAAAGAGTTGATTTGGCGTTATTTACTGGAAGTAGTGTGGATAGTTTACAATTTAATGAGGGTGTAGTAGCTACACTTAATCAAGATAATTTAGATTATCTAGCGAAATTGCAGTGGAAAACCGATATTGTAATTGATGGGACAGATACGAAAGGTACATCTTTTTCAAAGTTTTATCAATCATTAAAAATATCAATTTCAGATAATAAAGAAAATATAGATTTTCAAAAAGAAACACAAGATGCAGTAACTGAATCTTTGCAGTTAACTTATGATAAGTTAACAAAAGTTGATAAAGATGAAGAGATGATGAACCTTATCAAATATCAGGCTGCTTATGAGGCAAATGCAAAGTTGATAACTATCATTGATGAGATGTTAGCAACAATTCTTGGAATGACAAGATAAAGGAGTAAATTATGGCTGAAGGTGTATTAGGACTAGCAGGTGGTGGGTCAGCTGCTTTAAGTCAAGAAGTAATTGATAAATTAAAAGCTGCTGAGAGAAAAGCAACAGTTGAGCCTATTGAAGCAAAGTTAGAATCTTGGGAAACAGAGTCTGCTACTATGCTGGCGATCAATGCTTTAAATTTAGAACTAATTACTAGTTTTAAAGCTTTATCTTTAGATAACACAACAAATGCTTTTGAGCAGAAAACTGCGACTACTAGTGGAACTGCGGTAAATTATGATGTTGATGATGTAAGTGCTTTAATTGAAGGTACTACGAATATCACTATTTCACAACTTGCTCAAAAAGATGTATATCAGACTGGGACATTTGCTGATAAAACAGTTCAGGTAGACGGGGGAAATGACAGTGGTGATTTGATAACTATTAGTATTGGCGGTACAGATTATGATTTTTCTACAGAGGGAAAAACATATGAGGAATTAGCTACAGATATAAATAATAATTCTAATTTTAATGCTTCTGTTGAGCAGGTTGATGATAGTAGTTATAGACTTATAATTAAAAGTGCTGAAAGTGGGACTGCAAGTGCTTTAACTATTAATCAGACAGGGGTTAATATAGGTATAAATAGTGAAATTAAATCTTCTACTATTTCATCAACTACTAGTCAAATTGTAGGTGGGGATGATGTTGGAGATAAAATAACTTTAAATGGTATAGACTTTACAACTAAAGATAAAAGTTATGAAATGTTGGCTGATGAGATTAATGCTCATGCAGACTTTAATGCTTCAATAGTTAATAGCAAGCTCGCAATTACTAGAGTAGATGGTGCTGATGTTGAAGTTACACAAACTGGTGTTGATTTGGGTTTTACAAGTGCAGTAGTTAGTGCACAAAATCTACAAGCAACAATAGATGGTGTAAGTTATGATGTATCATCAAATAGTATTACAACTCAGGGAAGTTTGACAATAACAGCTAATGAAGTAGGTGATTCAAGTATTACTATAAGACAAGATACAAGTACTATATTAACAGGTGTTAATGATATGGTATCAAAATATAATTCTATGATAACTTTAATTGATGCGGAATTAAATAGTACAGACTCATCAGTTCAAGATAAATCATCATTAAGACTTATGAAATCAAGTATGAAAGATATATTGTTTGATAGTTATGGTGCAAGCAGTGATAAAAATATTTTTAATTTTGGATTTAGTTTGGATACTTCAGGATTTTTATCAATTGATGAAGCAATTTTTAATACGGCAGTATCAGATGATTTGGATAGTTTAAAAGCATTATTTATAGGAACAGCTGAAAATAAAGGTTTAGGAACACTTCTTTATACTTATGCTGATGCACTTGATGGATATGAAGGTTTATTAAGTCAATATGCTGATAGTATGACATCGAGAAAAACAACACTTGATGAAGATTTAGAGAGTGAGATAGAAGCTTTAGACAGTAAATATGAACTAATGGCAGCAGAATTTGCAGCTTATGGTTCATTGATTGCAACTATGGAAGCTCAGTTTGGAAGTTTAAAAATGATGATAGATCAATCTATATCAGGTAGCTAATAAGTTTTATAGTTAAAATATAATATAATAAATACATATAAAATTTTGGAGAGATAAAGTATGGGACTAGATGTATATAATCAACAAGCAGCGGTGACTGACGACCCATATATGTTGATATTAAAGCTTTATGAAGGCTTGTTAAAATACCTTTCATTTACAAAAAATGCAATTGAAGAGGGTAATATAGAAGAGAAGTTTGAATATATCAATAAATCTATTGCTATTTTTGATGAGATGAGAAATATACTTGACTTTGACGGTGGGGATGTAGCTTATTATCTTGATGGTTTATATTTATATCAAATTGAGACTTTATTCAGTGCTGGTATTGATGATAATTTAAATGCAATTGCACAAGTTACAAAAGTAGTACAAGGACTCATAGACGCATGGAAAGAAGAAACAGGTCTCTAAAAGCATTAGAAGAATTAACTTATATTGATTCTTTAGATGATAATCAAAAAGCACCAGCTCTACAAAGATGGTCTGAAAAATATCTTGATGTTGATATCTCTGAAAGTTTTGATTTGGAATTATTAGATTTACAAAAATTGTCAGAACTATTTTATAAAAATATAAATTTTTTAAAAGAATACCGTGTCAATATTAAAAAAGAGTTAGATAAAGGTAAAGATATTAAAAAATTTTTTTCTTAATATTATCTATTAGATACACATTTGTAGTAATATGGACCTTCTCCTGTTTTTTCTTTATATAAAACTTCACCTGTACTAAATTGTATATACCAAACTTTACTTGTGTCTGGCATATATGTTGTGGAAGTTACATAATGGTTTAAAGAAGTATTTACAAATTCATTGTATGTTGCTGGTGCTGATGTATCATAGTTGATTAATGTTTTTAATTCATTAATATTTGGTAGTCTCCATTCAAGTCCAGCTAATGTAAGTGTTTTGCATCTACCAAACTCTGTTACAGCAATTTCCCAGCTTGATAAAGTATCGGTGTTATTATCTTGCCATATTAACCCGGTATTTGTATCAACAACTATGCCTATGTCACTCCTAATAAAATCTGCAACCGCAATAATATTTAGGAATAATATTATAAATATTTTTTTAATTAACATTTCTAACACACCTCACATTTATAAACTCGCTTTTAATAAAATGCATAATTTCTCCGCCAGTATCACTAGTATCATTATCAAAATTTATATACCAACCATTACCAGGGGAACTATCATTACTTGTAGATGACCAATATTTTTTATTTTTATGATTTATAAAAGTATCACTAATCCAATTAGAATCAAGCCTGTTATAACTAATTAATGTAGATAATTCTTTAATTGATGACAGTCTCCAATCAGAATAGTTACTTAAATTTAAATCATTACAATATGTTATAGCATCATTAAAGTCTTTTGTTGTATTTGTATCATCTTGCCACATTAATTGCATAATGTGGTCAATAACTGTTCCATTTGTGTCATTTCTAGAATAGTTACGCGTTACACCGCTAGAATATTTTTTATCTTCAAATAAATTTGTATTTCTATCTCCATCATCTTCATATCCTCCATCATTTTGATCTGTTTTTAGAACATACTCAATCTTGATAGCAACAGTCTGATTATAATCAGTTGGATAAAATCTACAGTCTTCATCATCATCCCAATCTCTTATTTGATAGATTTTAATTGATAAGTTTGTATCTGGCAATGAACCATTTACATCAAATTCTGATCCTGTATCTATAATTATTTTTTGACTATCAAATAATGTATTACTATAAGTAGAAGAGGTAACATTAATTATTGAACCTGCTACATTGATATTATAGTCACTAATTGGACTAGATAAATTTAATGCGGCAGGTTCACTTTCATTTACATCCACTCTCTTACTAAAATATATATAAGCTATGTCATCACTTACAGTTCCTGAGGTAAGATTATTATCGTAAACCACATATTTTAAATATAGGTCATTATCTTCATAGTCTTTATCTAGCACACTTATAGTAATTGTCTGATTAGCTTCATTTCCAGCAGCATCTGTGGCTTTTATTGTAACTTGATAACTTGTTGTAGATTCATAATTAGGTGCAGTTATAAAGCTTCCTATAGTTTGATTACTATTGAGATAATTAAACTCACTACTGTTTAAATCATTAATCACACTATATGTAATAGCACTTCCATCAGTTGCATTTATATCAAAATTTATATCAGTTTTATTCTCACATCTACTAAGTGTATCATCATTTTGAAATACAGGAGGTGCGGTATCTATTTTTATTCCAGCTTGTACTCCACTAGTAGTTAAAGTTGTATTTATATCATTTGTAGCATTATCTTTTATAGAGCTACTAATTAAACTTATTGTTGAGTTCAAATCTATTCCCGTATAATCCTCTAGCCCAGTTTCTGTAATATATTTAAATTTTAAAGAAGTTGAATTACTTTCACTGCTATTATAGTCTGCATATTTTTCAGTACCTCCAATATCCAATATTAATCTTGGAGTACCTACAACAGTTACATTTTCATCAACATTAACTGTAAAATCCAAACTAACTCCCGAGCTATAAGTTGCATTAGCAGGCATATCTACACTACTTATTTGAGGTGCAACTAAATCTAAAGTGTGAGTAGAACCACTTGTATATCCACCACTTAGACTATTACTATGACTGTCTATTAGATTATGTGTTGTTTTAAGATTAAGTTTTAAAGTACCGTCACCAGATATACTAGAAACAGTAATATCTACACTACTGCCGCTACTGCTGCTGACAGAAGATATAATCCCATCAGCACTACCTGTAAGTGTTGTATTAAAATCACTTATATCAATATTTGATACACTTTCACTGAAAGTTGCTCTAAATGTTATACTTGTATCATTTAAACTTGGAGAATCTAAAAGTGTAATGCTAGAAATAGTTGGCACATTTAATAGTGGTTCAATTCCATGACCTATCATTGTGCTATCAAGATGATTCCGTGCAGTTAGCCAATCTATTGCAGTAGCATTACAATTTTGTATTGTAGTATTTAGTTCGGCAATAGTCATAATTTGTATATAGGTAGAAGATGTTAAATTAGCATCGCCACCAGTACTATAACAGCTAGTTATGGTACTATTTATATCAATTCCATCTGAAAGATTATTATTACTATCAAGTGATTGTAAAAATATTGCAATGTTTAAAACTTTTGAAGCATTTGTATCTGCTAAAGCAACACCTGCCAAATCTTGTGGAAATTTATAACCACTTAAATTTGATGATGAAGATGTACCAATGATGGCATGACCTATATTAAAAGTTACAGCAGCTCCTGAATCATGTGTAAATTTACCGGAAGCATCAGTAATACTGGTTGTAGAACCGTAACTATATTCAAGACCGCTAACAGGTGAATCTTCAAAGATTCCACTTATAGCAGTGCCGGCAGAACCTTCAGATGTTCCACCGCCACCTCCTCCACATCCAGAGAATAGAGCCGTTAAAATAATAAAAAGAGAAGAGTATATTATTCTTGTATAATTCATAATGTACTATTTTACCATAACACTTTTAAAATTACAACTTTTATTTTTGTTAATTTAGATTTTAGTATATTTTATTCGTCTAATAGTCTATCTTGCATTTTTTCAATTGCTTTTTTTAAAGCTGAGGTGTTTAGACCAAATTGACCTGCTTTTTTTATAGCATCTTCACACGATTTATCACTCAAAGGATCCATTACATTACAAGCAATTTTTGCAATATGTAAAATTTGTGCTTCTTTTTTATAATTATCAGGACAGTTATCTATATCATCAACATATTCAATCATAGAAATTAACTTATCACTTAATTTCCAATGTTTAAAAATAGCAGCTGTTATTTGTGAAGTTGTTATATCAAAAAATTCTTTCTCTATTTTTGGAATATCACTGTTATTTCTTAAAGTTTTTAAGAAGTCATCAGTCTTTTTTTGCTCTTTGGCTAAATCAGAGATAATAAATTTACCGGTTTCTTGTAAAAATACAGGTAATAAAAGCTCCTCTTTTAAATTAAAATCAACTCTTGAAATCCAAAGTGATATAAGATTTGAAGCCATATTTGAAATTCTCATAAAATCATCACTATTCAAGTCATATGCCTTTAAATCAGTGTCAAGTGAGTTCTTAATTGCACTACCAAATGCAATAGAAAGAGTAAAGTTTACACCTAATAAACCCAATGCTCTACTTAAAGTTTCAATACTGCTGTTAAAACCAAACATTGCAGAATTTGCCACTTTTAACAATGTTGAAACTATTAAAGGATCTTTTTCTATTATTATCAATAAATCTTCTGGACTTTTAGTTGTTGATTTTTTGAATTCTTCAAGATCAAGAATTGTTTTCGGTAAGGGTGGTAAAGAATCTATCTTATCAGCAAGTGTTGTATCCATAGTGCGTATCCTAAAGGTGTTTATTTTTATACCCCTATTTTACTATTATTTTACTTCTTATATTCTTATACCAAATAAAATATTCTTTTTTTGGTATTAATTCTTTTTTCTTAAATAAATTATTCTATACAACATAGGTACATAATAAAGGTTTAAAATAGTTGCCCAAAGTATTCCAAAACCAAGTGCTACGGCCATTGGTTGTAAAATAAGTGATTGCCCTGATGCAAAAAATATTAGAGTACTAAGTCCCAGTATTGTAGTAAGTGAAGTTAAAAGTATTGGTCTGAGTCTAAGCAATGCTAGGTTTTTCATCTCTTCTAAAGTTTTAGCTTTTTGTATAAAATCCATCATAATAATACCATCATTTACAATAACTCCGGCAAGTCCGACTATACCAATAAGTCCAGGCATTGTAAGATTAAGCCCCATTATAAAATGCCCAATAAGTACACCCAATATAGATAATGGGATAGTGCTTAAAATTATAAATGATTTTACTATGCTGTCAAACATCATAACCAAAGAGATAAAGATTAAAACCAAAGCTATAACAAACGCTTCACCCATCTCTTGTTGTATCTGTTTATTTTCTTGCTGTTCCCCTTTGATATCCACTTTGATATCTTTACTTAAAGTATCCAAAGTTGGTTGCAGTTCTGTATATACTTCATCACTTGTTGTATTATTAAGTGAGGCAGTTATACTTTGAATTCGTGTGCCGTCTTCTTTAAATATTTGACTAAGACTTGGAATATTTCTAAACGCTACAACATCTTTTAACAATATCTTTTGAGCACTGTTTGGTATATTTAACTCAAAATCACTAAGTGAACTTTTATCATCTTTATTTTTACTTTGAAATACTATATCCACTATCCCTGTTTCATCATACATTTTGCCAAAAGAGCCTTTAAAATAGTATGGTTTTAAACTGTTTACGATATTTGTTTCATTGAATCCTAAACTTTGCCCATAACTGTTTACAGTGAATTTTAAATCAATATTTCCCAAAAGTATATCATCTGCTATATTTGTAACACCATTAATTTTCGACAATTTATTTTTGATAAGAGTAATTGCTTTAGAAGCTTCCTCTTGATTAGCTCCACTCAAAGCTAATTCAATATCATATTTTACTATTCCAGTACCCGGTACATATATTTTTATCTCATCATATGTAGAAGATGTTAATTCATCTTTTAATACTTTAGTCATATTATCGGCAATTGTTTGTGCTGATTGAACTCTTGTCATATCTGTAGCATCGTATTTTGGACTTAAAATTGGATTGATATAAATATTAAAAAAGTTTGACGGAGCCCTTTCTTGAAGATTTATAAATAGATGAAAATAAAATTCCTCATTTTGAGGTAGTTGTTTTCCATCTAGTTTCAGCCCAATAACTGAACTGATAGAATCTATCTCATCACCTAACTCAAAGTTCCTAAGTATCTTTTTTTCTAATGCCGTTACTATTTTTTCAGTCTCTTTTATACTATGACCGACACCAACTGAACCTGAGATATAAACCTGTGTCGTATCAAACTTTGGCATAAATTCGAATTTTAATATTTTTATCAAACTAAAAGTTGAGATAGCTATAAAACTAACTAAAAGTATTATAGATAGATATTTCCATTTTAATACAAAGTCCAATAGAACTTTATACAATTGTTTGTTTTTATCCCAAAATGTATCCGCTTTTTTACCATCTTTGTTTGCTTTGAATGTATGTTTTGCGTGCAAAGGTAAAAAGAAAAATGCTTCAATCAAAGAACTAAGAAGTAAAACAGATATCATAATAGGCAAAATCCGCATAAATACGCCAATCTCTCCGGTCATAAGTAAAATAGGTAAAAAAGCAAATATAGTTGTGGCAGTTGCCGTTAAAACAGCCGGATACATCTCAACAGCTCCATCAATAGCCGCACTCATCTTATCTTTCCCCATCTCTATATGTCTATATATATTTTCCCCAACAACAATAGCCTCATCTACGAGCATACCAAGGGCTAACAATGCTCCTAAAAGTGAAAGCATATTTAAACTATACCCCAAATATTGGGCACTTATAAGTCCTATCATAAAACTTGTTGGTATTCCAATAGCTACTACAAATGCAATTCTTATATTTATAAAGAAAAACAGAGCAATAGAGAGTAAAATTATCCCAAATAATATATTTGAAACAACAGTATTAAGTCTGTTTTTTATCCAAACAGATGTGTCTGTGTAGGTGTCAAATTTTATATCATTATATTTAGCTGATTCATTTTTTAGTATATCTTTGATTTGTTTTACAAGAGCAATAGCATCTCCGGAAGTCCCTTTGTTTATCCCTATAGAGATATTTGGTTTACCGTTAAAATGTGAGATGTTGTTTACATCTGCAAGTGTATATGAGATATTTGCTATATCTTTTAGATATATATGAGTATCACCTATTTTTATAATAGAATTTTTCAGTTTAGATAAATCTTTCTCGCCATTTTGACTGCTAAGATAATAGTGAGTTCCTATATCTTTAATTATACCTGCAGGAAATATTGAGCTCATCTGTGTAATTGCATTAATAACAGCGGTTTTATCTAATCCAAAGCCGTCTATTTTGGATTCATCAAAAGTGATAAGCAACTCCTTATCACTATCACCCCAAATAGTTATACTGCTCAAATCATTTAGATGATTTAATTTATCTTTAATATTATTTGCCACTTGAAGCAACTGCTCTTTGGTTTTATCACCGTATATCGCAACGGTAATTAAAGGAAAAGAGTGCGTTACCTCTTTTACTATAGGTTCTTCCATATCATTTGGCAAATCTGCTTTTGTTTTTGAGACTATATCTTTTATATCATCAATAACTTCATTTACTTTATAGTCACTTTTTAAATCTATTTTTATATTAAAAAAACCAGATTTTATAATAGTGGATATAGTATCAGCTTCATTGACATTTGCCAAGTCATCTTCTATTTTAGATACAGCCATAAGATCAAGCATATCACTACTGGAACCTGCATAATTACCGGTTATTGATATAGCATCAAGAGAGGAAGGTGGAAATATCTCTTTTGGTATTTTGAAGTATGAAAATACCGATAACATAAAGATAAATAGAAGCAGCATATAATTGAGTATTGGTTTTTCTAGTCCAAATTTTATAAGTGATTTTATCATAAGATTTTATATGAATTTATTTTTAATCTTGGCAATCTTTACAAACACCGTATAAATACATAGTATGATTTAAAAGTTTGAAGCCATTTTCCTTAGCTATTTTTTCTTGTTTTCTCTCAATTTGAGTATCTAAAAATTCTATTATTTTATTACATTTTACACAGATTAAGTGATCATGATGTGTTTTTGTATTTGGTTCAAATTTTTTACCATCTTTGTCTAAAGCGATTGAAGAGATAAGGTTTGATTCTTCCAAAAATGCTAAAGCTCTATAAATAGTTGCAATTCCTATTTTTTCATCTGGGTATTTTTGACCGATAATCATATTAAGTTCATCTGCGTTAAGGTGTGCGTCACTATTTAAAATAGTTTCAAAGATAATCTCTCTTTGCTTTGTATATTTTAAACCTTTCTCTTTGATAATTTGTTTTAATTTATCGATTATTTCAGAATTATCCTGCATCTTAATACCCTTTTGTCGTTATATCTCATTATATCATAAAAGATTTAAAATATTTTTTGTTGTGTAAAAGAGTTAATAATTATTATGTGATATAATAAACTTATGAATATAATAAATACAATACAAGATTTAAGAAATATTATTAAAAATACCAAAGCTACTGTTGGTTTCGTCCCTACTATGGGTGCATTGCATGATGGGCATATCTCTTTGATTAAAAAAGCTAAAGAGGAAAATGATATTGTTGTGGTGTCTATTTTTGTAAATCCTACTCAGTTTTTAGCCGGTGAAGATTTAGACAGTTATCCTGTCAAAATGGAAGTAGATAAAAAGATTTGTGAACTTTGCAAAGTAGATATACTTTTCACCCCAAATATAAATATGATGTATGGCAATGACGAAGTTTTAATTAAAGCTCCAATTTTAAGAAGTTATACTTTGGAAGGGCAAAGGCGGCCTGAGCATTTTGACGGTGTACTTCAAATTGTGCTTAAACTTTTTAATATAGTTCAACCTGACAATGCTTATTTTGGTAAAAAAGATGCTCAACAGTTAAGTTTGATCAAGCAAATGGTAGACGACCTGTTTTTGGATATCAATATTGTTGAGTGTGATATCATAAGAGAATCAGATGGACTAGCCATGAGTAGTAGAAATATTTATTTAACCAAGCCTCAACGAGAACTGTCTTTAAATATATCTAAGTCATTAAGAATCGCCTCTAATTTAGTGGCAAAAAATTGTTTGGATTGTGATGAGATAATTACTGCTATGGGTAAAGTTTTACAACAAATGGATATTGAATATATATCCATTGTAAATCAAAAATTTGAAAGAATAGAAAAAATAGAGTTAAAAAATACAATTATTTTAATCGCCGTTAAAGTTGATAATACTAGATTGATTGATAATATTTGGATATAATTAATATCAGTAAGGTACTAAAATATGAAAAAATTATATAAATCAATTGTTTTAAAGATAATAGTTGCTTTAGTAGTTATATATACACTTCTTGGTTTTGTGATATTACCATATTTTATACAAGCAAATTTCTCAAAAACTCTTAAAACTTTTACAAGTGCAAATGGGTATTTGGAAAGAGTATATATCAATCCATATACTTTTGAAGTAGAATTAACAAATTTGTTAATTCAAGATGATAAAAATAAAACTCTCTTATTCTTCAATAAATTTGGACTGGATTTTGAATTTAAAAGTATCTTTACAGATGTTTTTGTAATTCAATCCATTTATATGAAAGATTTAAAAACAAATACTATTTTAGACCGGCAAAAGGTGACAAATTTTCAATATATTTTGGATTTTTTAAATAAAGATAAAACAGCTAAAGCTGAAGAGACTGAAAAGATTTCAACTCCTGTAATTGTAAAAATAAAGGATATAAAACTCATAGACAGCAGAATTGTTTTTATTGACAATTCTAAATCTTCCCCATTTGAAATAAAAACAAAAAAGTTTGATATAAATGTGCAAAATTTATCTTTAGTGCCAAATAGCAAAGGTAAATTGATAGTTATAACCGATATTACAAATACAGCTGTAGTTAAAATAAATTCATCATTAAGTCTAAATCCGGTGAAACTGGAGGGTAGTTTTAGTTTGGACAATCTTAGAGTTGATAAAATATATACATATATTAAAGATGATGTAGATTTTGATTTAAGCGGAGAGAGAATTGATCTTTATTTTAGATATAAAATTGCAGTCAAAGATGACAATTTAAAGATAAGTATAAATGATATAGATATTTTTACAAAAAATATAAAATATAAACAAAAAGATATAAATATTGATCTTGGTATGTTAAGAAACAGAGTTGAACAAATAAATATAGAAAAAGATATTGATTTACTTGATATAAAATTAAATGGTAAATTATCAATGCAAGATATAAAAATAAACAGACCATATCAAGATATCAATGGAACAAAAGATTTTTTACTAAATATAAATAAACTTGATACAAATTTAGCTTATGATGTAAACTTTAAAAATGATAATTTAAAAGTAATTATTGACGATACAAATATTTTATTAAATGATGTTAATTATGAGAATAAAGATTTAAAAGCAAATGTAACAACTTTAACAAATAATATAAAACAAATAAATATCAATAAACAAAAAGAAGATAAAGATATAGATTTATTAGCAAAAAATGTTAAGATAAAAGATGCAAGTTTTATATTTAATGACTTAACAAAAAAAACACCAATACAGTTAAAGATTAAAAATATAAATGCAAAAGTAGATGCCCTTACATTAGATAAAACTGTACCAATTGTATTTAACTTATCACTTGATGCTCCAAAAAAAGGTACTATTACTACAAAAGGTATGGTAGTTGTTGAACCGTTAAATTTAGATTTAAATATAAAAACAAAAGATATGACACTTGTACCTTATCTGCCTTATTTAAAAGAGTTTGTAAATATTGATTTAAAAAGTGGTTTATTAAACAACAATATTAATGTAAAGCTAAAAAAAGGCAAAAAAGAATTTCTTCCAAATATAACGGCAGATATATCACTTGATAAAATTGATATATTTCATAGTTTGACAAATCAAAGAGTAGCTTCTTTTAAACAACTAAAAGTAGATAAATTAACTTTTAAACCAAATAATTTGAATATCAAAAAAGTAACTTTGAATACTGCTTATTCAAAAATAGCTATTGCCGAAGATTCAACAACAAATCTTGATAATCTTATTCCATCAAAAGATGTAAAAGAAAAAGAAGAGCAAACAACAACTTCTGATTTTAAATATTTTATTAAAGAGTTTGAATTAAAAAATAGTAAAACTAATTTTTCAGATTTTTCCCTCCCTTTATATTTTGCAACAAAAATTCATAGTTTAAAAGCGAATATAAAAGATATATCATCAAATGATGCTCATACAAAATTGAAACTAAATGGTATAGTTGATGAGTATGGGATGGCAACTATAGTTGGAGATATAAATTTAGTCAATTTTAAAAAACGAACAGATGTAAAAGTTGATTTTGAAAATTTAGATATAACCTCATTTTCACCATATTCAACTAAATTTATTGGAAATAAAATTGATAAAGGTAAATTGTGGTTGGATTTAAATTATCAAATTAGAAATTCTAAATTAAACAGTACAAACAATA
Source organism: Arcobacteraceae bacterium (assembly GCA_023138835.1). Lineage (GTDB taxonomy): Bacteria > Campylobacterota > Campylobacteria > Campylobacterales > Arcobacteraceae > CAJXII01. The sequence goes on along the minus strand of JAGLOP010000006.1, from coordinate 62,535 downwards.
TGAGAATAAAAAATTTAACTTTAGGTGAAAAAATTGAAAGTAAAGATGCGGTTGATTTACCAATAGGTTTATTTATAGCTTTATTAGAAGATAGTGACGGTTTTATCGAAGTAGATGTGCCTGTAAAAGGGGATATAGATAATCCAGATTTTCAATTAGGCGGAGCTATTTGGAGTGCAGTAGGGAATATAATCACAAATATTGTAACGGCACCTTTTAGATTTTTAGGTTCTTTATTTGGTATTGATTCTGATGAATTAGGCAGTATAGATTTTGATTATGGGGTGGCAACTATAATACCAACACAAAAAGAAAAATTAGATACTTTGGCAAAAGCATTAAATAAAAAACCAAACTTATCATTGAAAGTAAACCCAGTTTATGATGAAAAAAATGATTTATTAGTATTTCAAAAAGAGATGCTTATGAGTCTAATTGATAAGAAAGATAAAGAGGTCTCAATAAAAGAGTTGTTTATTAAGGAATTTGGAGAGGAAGAATATGAAAAGATTAAAGCTTCAAATAAAGATAAAGATGTAATTCTCAGTGAGATTTTAATAGATAAATTAGTACCGACAATTGCAGTTGAAAAAGGTATTTTGGAAAATCTTGCATTAAGACGTGCTGATAAAATCAAAGAATATTTATTAGCTAAAAAATTAGATTCTGCAAGAGTGATAGTATCTAATGAGATAAAAACCTTAATCACTGAAGATACAAATAGAGTAACAATTAATTTAGATGTGGATATTAAAAAGTAAATGAATAAAATAAATTTAAATTTTAAACTTATGATTTTACCGATTGTTATAATTATTGCAATGGTTATTTTAAGTTTTGTATTTTCTCAAAAGATACAAAATCTGAAAAAACAAGTTGATTTAATATATTTTGGTAACTTTATCCCTGTGCATAAACTTCATACTATAAAAGAACAGTATATGGATATTATCAATAAGAAGAAATTGATGATAAAAACTAAAAAAAGTATTTTAAGAGATTGGAATTATTATTATAAACAATATAAAAGTCAAGATGAAAAGATTATCGTAGAAAAAATAAACTCTCAATTGATTAATGCTTTTAAAATAAATAAAAGAAGCAGTTATAACGAAGTATTAAAAAATATTAGTTATTTAATCTCTAAAGAAGTTAATTCAGCTTCAAAGCAAAGGAAACAATTTGTATTAAAGTATGAGCAGATGCAAAATTACCTATTTTACACTCAAATATTAATTATAGTTTTTGTTCTAATTCTTACAGCTTTGATTGTATATCAAGCAATTAAACAAAATAAGTTTTTAGTACTTTTAAATGAACAATATAAAATAGAAGCAAATACAGATGGCTTAACCAGCCTTTACAATCGTAAGTACTTTGATACTGTATTTAAAGATTTAACATCAATAAGTAAACAAAATAATTGGAAGAGTGTATTTGTGATGATTGACATTGATTTCTTTAAACAATATAATGACACTTATGGACATGATGCAGGAGATATTGCGTTACAAGAAGTTGCATTTGTTTTAGATGAGAACTTTAACAGAGAGTATGAATATACTTTTAGATTAGGTGGAGAAGAGTTTGGTATCATAATCTTTGATACAAATATAAAGAATGTAAAGTTAGCCTTAAATAATTTACAAACTAAAATTGAAGCATTAAAGATAGAACATACGGCAAGTGCAACATCTTTTTTAACATTGTCTATGGGTGTTATATTTGTAGATGAAAATAATTATAATGCATCAGTAAAAGAACTTTATACGAGCGCGGATAAAAAATTGTACCATTCCAAAGAGAATGGCAGAAATCAATATGCAATTTGAGAAAAAGAGAGGATTACTAATGTGTTTAATAGTAAAAAATCAAAAAGGTTTCAAAAGCGGACTGTTTAAAAATAAATTATACAGCTATGATAAAACAGACCCAAAGAATTTAAAATTGCCATCATTTTTAGATGAAATAGAAGATGATGTATTATTTGATATTATTCCTAAAATGATAGATAAATATAGACTAAATGAATATCAAAGTAAGAACAGGGAAGAGTTAGACGAAGAAAAAGATTGGAACGATTTAGAAATACTCTATCTTATAAAATTTTATAAAAACCAATGGAGTTTTATTATTCCCAATGAAAATGAATTTTTCCCAAGATTTATTTTTACATATAATCTTGCACCGTTAAAAGTAGAGATAGATAAGATTGTCGGGCGTTTACACGATAAGTTAAATACGGATGCAACAACAACGCAGTTAGAAGATATGTTTACTTATTCAAGTTTAGAAGTGACATATTTATTGCATTATTTTGCAATGATGCATCCAGATTACAAAGAAGAATAAAAGGAAAATAAAAAGATGAATAAAACATTACATTTAGTTAGTCTAGGTTGTACGAAAAACTTAATTGATAGTGAAGTGATGTTATCACGACTTAAAGATTATAAATTAAGTGATGATATTGAAAATGTAGATTTAATTATTGTGAATACTTGCGGGTTTATAGAAAGTGCAAAACAAGAGAGTTTAAATACACTTTTAGATCTGCATGACAGACGAAAAAAAGATTCTGTTTTAGTGATGGCCGGATGTTTAAGTGAGCGATATAAAGAGGAATTACAAAAAGAGTTAATTGAAGTAGATATTTTTACAGGTGTTGGGGATTATGACCATATTGAAAAACTTGTTGAAGAAAAAAGAAGTGAGTTTTCGCCCTCCGTATTTTTAGCCAGTGATTCTGATGACAGAGTTATCACAGGCTCATCTTACCATGCTTATATAAAGTTAAGTGAGGGATGTAATCAAGTTTGTAGTTTCTGTGCTATTCCATCTTTTAAAGGTAAGTTATATTCACGAACTTTAGACAGTACTGTAAAAGAGGTAAAGCATTTAGTTACGCAAGGGTATTTTGACTTTTCTTTTGTATCTCAAGACAGTAGTTCATATATGAGAGATTTTGGTATAAATGACGGATTAGAGCGATTAATTGATGCTGTTGAAAAGATTGAAGGTGTAAAAAGTGCCAGAATACTTTATCTTTATCCCTCAACTACAACTTTAGAACTTATTGAAAAAATAGCAAACAGTAAACTTTTTCATAGTTATTTTGATATGCCGTTACAACATATTAATTCAAAAGTTTTAAGAATTATGAAAAGAGGGAAAGGTGAAGAGAAACTTAGAGAGCTAATGGATGCTATGAAGAAAGTTCCAAATAACTTTGTTAGAAGTACATTTATCGTTGGACACCCGGGTGAAACTGAAGCTGATTTTGAAGAGCTATGTGACTATGTAAAAGAGTATGGATTTGATAGAACAAATGTATTTAGTTATAGTGATGAAGAGGGTACTGGGGCATTTAAACTTGAAGAGAAAGTTGATCAAGAAATCATAGACCAAAGAGCTGAAATTTTAGGAGATATTATTTCACAAACTACACATAAAAGTTTAGAAGCAGAAGTTGGAAAAACTTTTGAGATAGTTGTAGATGGAGAGAGCGATGAGCATGAATATTTACTAAGTGCCAGAAAATTAATGTGGGCACCTGATATTGATGGTGAGATTTATATAAATGACAATGAGATAGGTGGTCAGATAAAATTTGGGCATATTTATACAGCTAAAATAACTGAGCTGGTAGGGGATAAATTAGTTGGAACAATTATCAAATAAAAAGAACTTATTAGCATTTAGTGCAGGTGTTGATTCTACTGCTTTATTTTTTATGTTATTAGCAAAAAATATTAAATTTGATATAGCAATAGTTGATTATGGGCAAAGAAAACAATCAAAAGATGAGATTGAGTATGCGAAGAAGTTGGCTAAACTTTATAATAAAAAATGCTTTTTTAAAAAATTTGCAACTACTTCAAAATTTAGCGAAAAAAAAGCAAGAGATTTTAGATATAAGTTTTTTGAAGAGATAATTAAAAAAGAAAAATATCAAACTTTATTAACTGCACATCAATTAAATGACAAGTTTGAATGGTTTTTGATGCAAATGAGTAAAGGTGCCGGTTTAGTTGAACTTATTGGACTTGAAGCACTTGAAATAAAAGACACTTACAGCATACACAGACCGCTTTTAAATTATGCAAAAAAAGAGCTGCAAGAATATTTGGATAAAAAAGATATAAAATATTTTGTTGACCAATCAAACTTTGATACAAAATATAAACGAAATCATTTTAGGACAAATTACAGTGATAAATTTTTAGATGAATTCAGTCACGGTGTTAAAAGAAGTTTTGAATATTTGAATAAAGACAAAAACTCGCTACTTCAAAAAGTAACCACTTATATCAAAGATGATTTAACTATTTTTGATTGGAATGGAGATGATGAAAATATCGCTATTAGACTTATTGACAGAGAATTAAAGCGTCGTGGTATTTTAATCAGCAAAGCAACTCGTGATGAGATTTTATCACAAAAAGAAATTATCATAAGCGATAAAATCGCAATTTCTATCACACCATATCAAATATGGATAGCTCCAAAATGTGATAAGAAAATGAAAAAAGAATTTAAAGAGAAATGTAGAATAAATAACATCCCAAACAATATGAGAAGTTATTTATCTACTATAGATTATTTACTCTGGAACTGATGAAACTGTAAATTAAAAATTGTTTCAAGCCCTTTGGTAGTTTGCGCAAATTCTATTGGATAGGTTATATTTAAAGAATAATTCTTTTTGTTTAATTGTTCAATAAAGTTAAAAAAATCTTTTGGAGTTTTTAGGGTAGTTGAAACATGAAATCTGTATGTTAAAAACTTAGATTTTTGCTTTGACTTAAATACTATTTTAGAGTCTTTTGGTAAAAAAGCTTTTATTTGATTTATAACTTTACTCTCAGATATAAACTTAGTGTGTTTATAATTTGGTTGAATTTGTCTCGCTGATAACTTTTGAGGTAAAAGTTGTGACAAGGCAATAATTGCATTATATGTAGGTTTATTATGCTGTATCAGAAGTATCTCAGAAGTTTTATAAAGTTTTAAAAGTTTTGGCTGCATATCTTCTGTAAAAGTATCTTTTTGTAAGAAACTGCATACAATAGTTGAATCTCTTTTTAGCAGTTGTAATTCATTTAAAACTGCATTATATGGAATAATATCAAAAAGATTTAAAATCAATTGTGATATTTTTTCATTTTTCATTTTGTGATTTGGCAATTTTATTTTAGCAGCTTGAGCTTTTTTGTCAGCAATTATTTTTGCTTGTTTTTCTTTTTCTAATCTCTTTTGCTCTGCTGCCTCTTGTACTTGCATAAAATATAAGACACCTGCAACCAAAACGGTACTAAGTAATGCTCCGAGTATCCAAATTAAAAATGATTTTTTTTCTTCTTTTTTTCGCGGGATCGTAAAACTATATGTAGATACATGCAGTTGCTTTGATAATGAAAAAAGATAATCATCAATTAAAATTGTTGAATATTCAATTTCTAACATAAGAGTCTCTTCTATTTTAGCTAACTGCTCATCGTTCAATTGTTTAACAGTATAAAAAATAGTAATACTTTCACAAAATATTTCATCTTTCTCAGACTCATAAAATTCAGTAGTAATAGATGTCAATGCTTCTTGTATCTCTAATGAATGTACTTCATCAAAGAGTTGTTGACCTTCAATTCCGTCAGTAAAAAATTCAGAATTTCGGATATCATCAAAAGCAGTTAAAGTTTTAATAGAACTATAAACGATTTTTTGTTGATCATTTAAAATTAAAGCATAGATATTATTATTTAAAATTAATATATTTAGAGAATTTGTATTCGCTCCATGTGTTAAAATATGATTATAAAGAATATTAAAAGGTGAAAAAATATAATCAATACCGGTATAGGTAAAATATTGTTCGTTTTTTGAGAGGTCATTTTTCGGAATTGCTACATTAAGATGTGAAGTTAATTTTCTAATTTCAAAATCATTATCAATAAATTCATCATCTACAATTTTTTGGTTTAAACTTTCACATATGGTTGTTAAATATGTTTTATTGACATTTTTTTGCAAGATATTTAATTTATTAATTGCATCGCTTGACAACTGATTTTCAACTAAAAATGATGAGTGCTCAGTTTTGATGATTTTACCATTGTCTAATATCTGATTATCAACCTTGAGCTGTTTATCGAATTGTTTGATATTTACATATTGTGCATTTTTATCTTGCAACATCTGTTCTTCCTCTCATATTCTTTTTTATAACTTCTTTAGCTTCTTCCATTGTTAAATCTAATACATTAAAAGGTTCATTTATATAAAAATTAATTATACCAAAAGGTTTTGGAATTATAAATTTATCCCACGATTTTAATTGCCAAAATTTAGAAGCTTTAATACTGCAAGTCAATATCTCGGCACCTGTTTTTTGTGAAATAGCTACAATACCATCTGCAACTTCATATATAGGACCTCTTGGACCGTCAGGAGTTATCGCTACATCTGACCCATTTTTAATAGCTTTAATTGCTTGTAACAATGCCTTTGCTCCACCTTTTGACGATGAGCCTCTAATGGCATCAACACCTAAAAAGTTAATAATTTTTTGTATAGTTTCTCCATCTCTATGGTGGCTGATAATTGCTTTTAGGTTACCATCTGGTTTAAATTTTCTATAATTTAAAGGCTGCATTAAAAGTTGACCGTGCCACATAGCTAATATAAATGGTTTTTTTGGTACTTGAGCTGGAAAATGAAATATTCTTTTATTTGTAAGATAAATAAATCTTACAACTAAACTTAAAATATAGGGTAATAAAATTACCTGAATAAAATATTTTATTTTTTGTTTCACTAAATAATTTCACCTTTTAATGAAGTTCTACTGTTAGATACAATTTTTACATCAACTATTTGTCCAAGTAACTCTTCACTGCCTTTTATAAAAACCTGGATATAGTTATCACTAAATCCCATAATTTCACCGTTTGGTTTTAAATCTTCAAAAAACACTTTCATAGTTTTTCCAACATTTGAAGCCATAAGTTCTGACTGATGAAGTTTATGTAACTCAATCACTTGTGTTAATCTTTTAGTTGCGGTTTCATCGTCAATTGTATTTGTCATGGTTTCGGCTTGCGTATTTGGACGAGCTGAATATTTGAAATTAAAAATTTGGTCAAATTTAACTTTGTTTATGACATCTATCGTATCTTCAAACTCTTTATCGCTTTCCCCAGGAAAACCTACAATGATATCTGTAGTAATTCTAACATCAGGTACCATAGCTTTTATTCTGTCACAAATTTTTAAAAACCACTCTTTTGTATATCCTCTTTTCATCTCTTTTAGGACTTTTGTATTACCGCTTTGTAAAGGAATATGTATTGATTTACAAATTTTCGGATTGGAAGCAAACTCTTGTATAAATTCATCATCCATATGAAGCGGGTGAGGTGAAGTGAACCTAATTCTTTCAACTCCGTCAATTTTAGAAACATCTTGTAAAAGTTTTGTAAAATTAGATTTTATATTTTTATCACTAAAATATTTACCATAGTTATTTACATTTTGACCTAATAAAAACACCTCTTTTGCGCCTTTGTCGACAGCTTTTTTAATTTCACCTAAGATAATCTGGGGAGGGATGCTTATCTCTTCACCACGAGTAGCAGGAACGATACAGTAAGTACAGCTTTTATCACAACCTAAAGAGATATTTACACTTGCCCTGTAAAGTGAATTTCTATAATCGGAAAATTCATAAGTAGTTTCATCGTGATTTATATCAATCTCTACAGTGCCTTTGGTTTCAATAGCTTTTGAAATTTTAGATACATTTCTAGCCCCCACTACAAAATCAACATAAGGAGCTCTTTTAATAATATCACGTCCAAGGTGACTTGCTGTACATCCGCACACACCTATTTTAGCCCCGGCTTTTCTTAACTTTTTAAACTGACCTAATTCACTGAAAAGTTTTGCAACCGGCCGCTCTCTTACTGAACAGGTATTAATAATAATAAGGTCAGCTTCTTCTAAAATATCAGTAGTAGTGTAGTTGTTGTGAGTGTTTAATTCGGCGATTATGTGTTCAGTGTCTCTGGAGTTCATTTGACACCCCAGAGTTTCTATAAAAAGTTTTTTACCCATTGGCAGTTATTTATTACATTATATGTACTTCGTACATATACTCCTCATCGGATAAACCATATTTAACTTCTCTAAAGTGTACATTGTACCCGTCACCTTCAAAGCTGTCAACTAAAGCCATCATATTTTTATGAGAGTTGTCTCTGTCAAAGTAATAGATTTCATTTTCACTTTTTTTCACTTCTTCTTTTAATTTTGAAAGTGTAACTTTCTTTGGTTTATCTGTAAGCTCTTTTCTTGCTAATAAAATATCCATTTATTTTAATCCTTAAATATCTATAATTTAAGAGATTATATCTTTTTGATGCTTTAATTTTACTTTTGGATATAGCATATAACCAAACTATAATGAATATATAGATACAATCGCAAAATATTACAGAAAAAAGCATAGGAGATATTCTTGATAAAAGAATGGTTAGAAAAAATTGAAGCATCGTCTTCATTAGAAGTATTGGAAAATATACGGATAGAAATTTTAGGTAAAAAAGGTGTTTTAACTGCCCAATTTGCTAAAATGAAAGATGTTCCAAATGAGCAGAAGAAAGCATTTGCGCAAAATCTTAATGAACAAAAAACAAAAGTTCATGAAGCTTTAGAAAATAAAAAAACTCTTTTAATGGCTATTGCATTAAACGAACAATTAAAAGCTGAACATATTGATGTTACTAAATTTAATTCAACTGCGAAAACAGCTGCATTTCATCCGGTACTTGATACTATGGATAAAATTACAACTTATTTTCAAAATTTAAACTTTTCGGTGGAAGAGGGACCTTTGGTTGAAGATGATTTTCATAATTTTGAAGCTCTGAATTTACCAAAATATCATCCGGCACGTGATATGCAGGATACATTTTATTGTAAAGATGGAGCGGTTTTAAGAACACATACTTCTCCCGTGCAAATAAGAACAATGATGAGTGTAAAACCACCAATTAGAATGATAGCTCCGGGTAATGTATTTAGAAAAGATTTTGATATCACTCATACTCCTATGTTTAATCAGATTGAAGGCTTGGTTGTAGATGCTGAAGATAAAATTTCTTTTGCCAATTTAAAACATGTGATGGTAGAATTTTTACAACATATGTTTGGTGATGTGGAGGTACGATTTAGACCTTCATTTTTCCCATTCACTGAACCGTCAGCAGAAGTAGATATTAGTTGTATCTTTTGTGAAGGAAAAGGTTGTAGAGTTTGTTCACATACAGGTTGGCTTGAAGTGCTTGGTTGTGGAATAGTTGATGAAAATGTATTTAAAGCAGTTGGATATAAAGATGTAAGTGGTTATGCCTTTGGTTTGGGTATTGAGAGATTTGCGATGTTAATTCATAAAATAGGAGATTTAAGATCTCTGTTTGACAGTGATATTAGATTATTAGGACAGTTTAGATGATAGTTACAAGAAATTGGTTACAAGAATTTATAGATATTTCAAAAATATCAACTAAAACAATTTGTGAGGCATTAAATTCAATTGGACTTGAAGTTGAAAATGTTGAAAAACTATTTATTCCAAATGCAGTTGTAGTTGGAGAAGTATTAGAGTGTGTTAAACATCCGGATGCTGATAAATTAAATGTTTGTCAAGTAAATGTAGGCGAAGAGGTTGTTCAAATAGTTTGTGGTGCTAAAAATGTGGCAAAAGGACAATTTGTCCCAGTTGCTGTAGTTGGTTGTGTTTTAGGAGAAGGTGAAACTCCGCAGGAACGAGGACAATTTAAAATTAAAAAAGCGAAACTTAGAGGTGTAGATTCAAATGGTATGATTTGCAGTTCCACTGAAATTGGTCTTCCTGCTTTAAATGATGGAATTTTAGAACTTGATGATTCTATAGGGGAACTTGAAATTGGTAAAGAATTAAATGAATATTCTGCTTTAAGTTTTGAAAGTATTGAAATTGAGTTAACAGCTAATAGAGGTGATTGTCTTAGTATTAATGGGATTGCACGAGAGTTAAGTACATATTTTGATATACCTTTTTATAAATTTGAAGCAATTACTGTAAGTAACAATATAGGTATCGGACAGGTTTTAGATATTAAATGTGATAATGATATTAACTCTAATTTAATCTATAAAGCAGCAGATATCACTAAATTCAGATTGCCTTTAATGTATAAAATAAGAATGGCAATTGTTGGGATTGATAAAAATACTGATATAGAAACAGCAATCGCTTATTCTACTCATGCAACCGGTGTATTACTTAATGTTTATACAAAAGCAATCGCAAAACATAATGAAAATAATAAAATGGTTTCGTTGTGTGTATCTACAGATGAAAATGGTTTTGATAATGTAAGTGGTGATATACCATTAAGTATTATTGGTGTAGAAGCCGGACATATTTCAAAAGAAGATAATTTAGTAATTTTAGAAGCTAGTTATACAGCCCCTGATATTTTAGCACAAAAAGTTTTTGATAAAAAAATAAAAACCGGTGATGTTTATTATAAAGCTTCTAGAGGAAGTGAAACACATTTAGACAGCGGTATTGACTATCTTGCTCATCTTGTATCTGAATTTGGCGGTACTATTTTTAATGGCAGTGAACAATATATTGAAGATATTAAAGAGAAAGTTTTAGTTGCAAAAATTTCTAAGATTAATTCTATTATTGGTCAAAGTATTCCAAAAGCAAAGATTGTTAATATATTGACTTCGCTTGGATGTCAAGTTAAAAATAGTGGAAATAATGTTATCAGCATAACTATTCCATCTTTTAGACACGATATTGTAAATATTGCAGATATAACTGAAGAGATAGTAAGAATTGTAGGAATTGATAATATTAAGGCTAAACCTTTATTAATTGATGAAGTAAATAGAATCAATACAACTACACAAAAATTAATTTTAAATAATCGTTTAAGAGCAAAAGCAATTTCAAACAGTTTTTATGAAACTATCACTTATGTGTTTGCACAAAGGCAATTATTGCTTAAATATGGTTTTGAAGTTGTACAGGAAAAATTAGATATTTTAAATCCAATAACAAATGAACTAAATACTTTTAGAACAACACTGGCACTTAATTTAGTAAATGCAGTTTCTCATAATGCCAAACAAGGTTTTAAATCAATTGCATTTTTTGAAACAGGTGTAGTTTTTAATAAAAATAGAGAAGAATCAAAAAGTTTAGGATTTATTTTTAGTGGTGAAAAAGAGCACGAATCAATATCTAATAACGGTAAACCTGAAAATTTAGATTTCTTTGGATTTAGTCAAAAGGTTTCTAATTGTATCGGTGAGTTTGAACTTGAACCGATGGTGACAATAGAAAATGATTTTATTCACCCTTTTCAAAATGCAAATATTTTAATAGATGGAAAATCTGTAGGGATTATTTATAAACTTCATCCAAGTGTTGCAGATGATTTTGATATAGACGATGATACTTTTATAGCTGAAATTGATTTCGACAAATTATCAGATGATTTAATTCAAGCTGTCGGTATTTCTAAGTTTCAATCTTCAAAAAGAGATTTAAGTATCATCGCTCCTGCAAGTATGGAATATAAAGAGATTAAAAATATTATCAATACTTTAAAGATTAAAGAGATTAAACAATTTAATCTTGTAGATGTGTATAGTGATGAAAAACTGGGAGATGATGAGAGTTTAACTATTAAATTTGTACTTCAATCAGAAGATAAAACTTTAGAAGAGGAAGATATCAATAAAGTGATGGATGCAGTTTTAGAAGAGTTAAATAGTAAATTAAATATAGGGCTTAGATAATTAATAATTAGGGGATAGTGTGAATAAATTAAGTATTGAAAAGTTAAATAAATCATTTGATATAGTTATTGATAATATTGCGAGTGATAAATCTATTTCACATCGTTGTGCTATGTTTAGTTTGCTGAGTGATCAACCATCATATATTAAAAATTATCTTCGTGGTGAAGATACAATGGATTCACTTAAAATCGCCGAAAAATTAGGGGCAACGGTAGAAGATGATGGGGAAATGATTAAAATTACTCCACCTGAATTTTTGCGTGAACCAAATGATATTTTGGATTGTGGAAATGCAGGTACGGGTATGAGACTTTATGCCGGGCTTTTATCAGGTATTGAAGGTAGTTTTGTATTAACCGGTGATAAATATCTAAGAGGTCGTCCTATGAAAAGGGTTGTTAATCCTTTACGAGATATTGGGGCAAAAATAGATGGTCGTGAAGATGGAAATAAAGCACCTTTGCATATAAGAGGTGGAAAACTAAAACCTTTTAAATATCATAGTCCAATAGATTCAGCACAAGTAAAATCAGCACTTATTTTAGCAGGAATTCAAAGTGATGAGGTTAGCTTTTATAAAGAAGATTTATTAAGCCGAGATCATACTGAAAGAATGTTAAATGGGATGGGTGCAGATATTACAACCGGGGAAGATGGCTGGATAAAAATTAATCCATTAGAAGGTAAATTAAAGCCTCTAAATATAACGGTTCCAACAGACCCGTCAAGTGCATTTTTCTTTGCAGTTGCTGCTGCTATTATTCCAGACTCAAAAGTAACTTTAAAAAATGTTACATTAAATCCAACTAGAATAGAAGCATATAAAATTTTAAAACAAATGGGTGCAAAAGTACAATTTATTGAAACTGAGAATGTGTATGAACCTTTAGGTGATATTATAGTTGAGTCAGCTCAATTAAACGGTGTAACAGTAGATAAAAATATCGCCTGGTTAATTGATGAACTTCCGGCACTTAGTATTGCTATGTCAATAGCAAACGGTAAAAGTGTAGTTAAAAATGCTGAAGAATTAAGGGTAAAAGAGAGTGATAGAATCAGTGCTGTTGTAAATAGTTTAAAACTTTGCGGTGTTGATTTTCTTGAGGAAGAAGATGGTTATGAGATCAATGGAAATGCAACTTTACAAAAAGCTACTATTGATAGTCATGGTGACCATAGAATCGCTATGAGTTTTGCAATAGCAGGATTGGTTTGTGGTATGGAGGTAGAAGATACACAATGTATTGAGACTTCTTTTCCAAATTTTAATGAAATTTTAAACTCTTTAAAGCCCTAAAATGCAAGTTAAACTAGCATCATCTTACGGTTTTTGTTTTGGTGTAAAAAGAGCTATTAAAATAGCGCAAGAGCACAAAAATTCTGCGACTATGGGACCACTTATACACAATCAAAAAGAGATAAATCGTTTAAATGAAGATTTTGATGTTGGACTTTACAATAGCCTAGATGAAGTAAAAAAAGATGATACTGTTATCATACGAACACACGGAATTCCAAAAAACGATTTGGCTGCATTAAAACAAAAAGATGCGACTATTATAAACGCAACCTGCCCTTTTGTAACAACTCCTCAACAAATAGTTAAAAAAATGTCGGCTGATAATTATAGTATTGTAATTTTTGGAGATGAAGAGCATCCTGAAGTAAAAGGTGTAAAAAGTTATGGTGATGATGTATTTGTAGTTTTAAAACCCCAAGAATTAGAAAAAATCATTTTTAAATATGACAAAATAGCAACCGTGGCACAAACAACAAAAAAGAAAGAAAACTATTTAGAGATTGTAAATCAATTGATATTACGATATAAAGAGGTACGGGTATTTAATACAATTTGTGATGCAACTTTTGAAAATCAAGGGGCTACTCGAGAATTATCACAAGAAGTCGATGTGATGATAGTCATTGGCGGGAAAAACTCATCAAATACAAAACAACTTTTTAATATATCTTGTGAAAATTGTAAAAATAGTTATCTAATTGAAGATGAAAAAGAGTTAGAGTTAAATTGGTTTAAATCTAAGAAATTATGCGGAGTAACTGCAGGTGCATCTACCCCTGATTGGATTATTCAAAAAGTAATAGATAAAATTCAAGACATATAATATAAAAGTACTTTTTTAGTATTTTTCTTTTCTCTCATAAGAACCTAAGCAAATTTTTTATATAATCAAGCCTAAAATTAAAGGTGCACCATCAAAAAGGTGTAAACAAAAGGGAAAGTAAGATGAAATTTGAAGATATAGAAATTGGTGAAGATGAAGACTTCGCGGCGATGTTTGAGGCAAGTGAGCAAAAATCACAAAGTAATACAGTTGTTGACGGTGTAATCGTTGAGATAAACGATGATAACTTTTTAGTTGATGTTGGTCAAAAAAGTGAAGGTAAATTATACCTTTCAGAAATTACAATTGATGGTGTTGTTCAATATAAAGTTGGTGATACAATTAAAGTAATGCTTATGAACTCTCGAGGTGAAAGACCAAGTTTATCTTATAGAAAAGTTTTACAAAAAGAAAAATTTGATGCATTCTTTAAAGAACATGGTGCAGAACCTGAAAATGTAATTATTGAAGGTACTGTAATCAGCGTGAAAAACAGAGCTGGTTTTGTTGTAGAAGATAGTGAAGGTATGGAATACTTTATGCCAATGGCTCAAGGTTTCTTAAAAGCATTTGGTGCAGTTGGTAAAAAAATCAAAGCTGTAGTTTTATCTGCTAAGCCGGAAACTTCAAGTATTGTAATTTCAAGAAGAAAATTAATTGAAGAAGCACAAAAGCATAAAGAAGAGATAATCATTAAACTTATGGAAGAAAATGAGCCAAAAGTTGGAACTATTAAGAAAATTACCAGCTATGGTATGTTTGTTGATATTGGTGGAGTTGACGGTTTAGTAAACTACAACGAAATCAGTTATAAAGGTCCTGTTAATCCTTCTAAGTATTATAATGAAGGTGATGCTGTTACTGTTGTTGTTAAAAAATATGACAAAGAAAAAGGTCATTTATCATTATCAATCAAAGCAGCACTTCCAGATCCTTGGGAAGAGATGAGAGGTCAATTAGAGCAAGGTGATACTATTACTGTAACTGTTTCAAATTTTGAAACTTATGGTGCTTTTGTTGATTTAGGAAATGATATAGAAGGTCTTCTTCATATTTCTGAAATTTCTTGGGATAAACATGCTAAAAATCCAAAAGATTATTTAAGTATCGGTGATGAGATTAATGTTGAAGTTATCGATTTAGATTGTGATAAAAGAAGATTAAGAGTAAGTTTAAAATCACTTCAAGAAAAACCATTTAAACAATTTATAAAATCTCATAAAGTTGGTGATACTGTACAAGGTAAAGTTGCAACTTTAACTGATTTTGGTGCATTTATCAATTTAGGAACTGTAGACGGTCTTTTACACAATGAAGAAGCTAGTTGGGATAATGCAGTTAAATGTAAAGAACAATTTAAAAAAGGTGATGAGATAGAAGCTAGAATCATCAAAATTGATACTGAAAAAGAAAATATCTCTTTAAGTTTAAAATCATTAGCAGATTCTCCTGCTGATCTGTTTGCTGCAAAACACAACAACGGTGATATCATCAAAGCTGAGATTAAAGATATTAAAGATTTTGGTGTATTTGTTAAATTAGAAAATAATCTTGATGGTTTAATCAGAAAAGAAGATTTACTTGCAACTGACGAAGGTGAAGAAGAGCTTAAAATTGGTGATGAGATAGAATCTGTAATTGTTAATATTGACAAACAAAGAAACAGAGTTAGATTATCATCTAAAAGACTTGAATCTCAACAACAAAGAGATATGTTAAAAAGTGTAAATGATGACAGTAGCATGACTTTAGGTGATGCACTTGCTGGACAATTTAAATAATTTCAAATTAGGACTGACTTGATGAGTAAACCTACAATTGTAGTATGTGACCATATCCACGAAAGTGGATTGGACATTTTAAAGAATACTAGTGATATAAACTATGTTTATGCAGCCAACATTGATAAAACTGCCCTTTTGGATGTTATTAAGACTGCTGATGTGTGTATTACTAGAAGTTCAACTGATATAGATGATAAGTTTTTAGCTGCTGCTGATAATTTAAAAGCAGTTGTTCGTGCAGGTGTTGGAGTTGATAATGTAGATATGGAAGGTTGTAGCAAAAAAGGAATTATTGCTATGAATGTTCCAACTGCAAATACTTTAGCAGCTACTGAACTTACAATGACTCATATGCTTTCTTGTATGAGAAAAATGCCTTATGCTCATGCGCAGCTTAAAGATCAAAGAATCTGGAAAAGAGAAGACTGGTATGGTCAAGAGTTATACGGTAAAAAGCTTGGTGTTATTGGATTTGGTAATATAGGTCATAGAGTTGCTTTAAGAGCTAAAGGTTTTGAGATGGATGTTGTTACTTACGACCCCTACATATCATCTCAAAAAGCCACAGATTTAGATGTAGAATATACAACTAATTTTGATGATATTTTAGCTTGTGATATTATAACAATTCACACACCAAAAAATGAAGAAACTTTAAATATGATAGATGTTGCCCAAATTGCTAAAATGAAAGATGGAGTAATTTTAATAAACTGTGCTAGAGGTGGATTATATAATGAAGATGCACTTTATAACAATTTAAAAAGCGGTAAAATCCATATGGCAGGAATTGATGTTTTTAACAAAGAACCTGCAACGGATAATAAACTTTTAGATTTATCAAATATTATTGTAACTGCGCACTTAGGTGCAAATACAGTTGAATCGCAATATAAGATTGCAACACAAGCTGCAAATAACGCACTAGAAGCTGCAAGAGGTATTGGATATCCACACGCACTTAACCTGCCAATTGATGAGACTAAAATACCTGCATTTGTTAAGCCTTATTTAGAGCTTACTCAAAAGATAGCGTTTTTAATTGCTCAAATGGATAAAAGTGCAATTAAGTCTATTAAAATAGAAGCAGAAGGTGAGATAGCATCTTATCTTGAAAGTTTGAGTACATTTGCTACAGTAGGTGCTTTAACAATGGCACTCAGTAATGAAAAGATAAACTATGTTAATGCTACGTTTGTAGCTTCTTCTAGAGATATTACTCTTGAAACATCAGAAGTATCAAATATTAGCGGATATAAAAATAAAGTAACTGTAAAGATTACAACTACTAACGATGTAAATACAGTTAGCGGGACTATATTTAATGATGATGTTCAAAGAATCATAGAGATAAATAACTTTATCATGGATATAGAGCCGCATGGTAAAATGATTTTACTTACAAATTCAGATGTACCTGGTGTAATTGGTGAAGTTGGTCATCTGTTAGGTGACAATGATATTAATATATCTGACTTTAGACTTGGTCGTAAAAAAGATGGTGCATTGGCAGTTATTTTAGTTGATGATGAAATTAACGATAATATTATTAATAAATTAGAAAATTTAGAAGCAGCAACTTCAGTTTGCTTTGTGAAAATATAAGGAGTAACAACATGGCATTAGGAATGAGTGATTTAAAAAAAGGTTTAAAAATTGAAGTTGATGGAATTCCATATAAAATTATGGATTATGCACATGTAAAGCCTGGAAAAGGTGCTGCATTTGTAAGATGTAAAATTAAGAATTATTTAAATTCTAAGACTATTGATAAAACATTTCATGCCGGTGACAAATTTGGAGCTCCGGATTTACAACAAAAAGTTATGCAATTTTTATATGATGATGGTGAGATGTTACAATTTATGGACACAGACACTTATGATCAAATCGGACTTACTTATGATCAAGTTGGAGAGACTGAAAAATGGATTATTGATGGTATGAACGTTGATATGATGTTTTTCAAAGATGAACCTATCACTGTTGAACCGCCAATGAGTGTAAATATGAAAGTTGTTGAAACTCCGCCAAACTTTAAAGGTGATTCACAAGGCGGTAAAAAACCTGCAACTTTAGAATGTGGAGCTGTTGTTCAAGTACCGTTTCATATTGTAGAGGGTGATATGGTTAAATGTGATACAAGAACCGGTGAGTATACTGAGAAAGTTAAATAGGTTTAGGATTTAATTTATGCAAAAAGAGCCAATGACAAGTGACGGTTATGATAGATTAACTACTGAATTAAGTGATATGAAATTAGTTCAGCGACCGAAAATAATAATAGCTATTGAAGAAGCTAGACAATTGGGTGATCTTAAGGAAAATGCAGAATATCATGCAGCTAAAGAAGATCAAGCAAATATCAATAAAAGAATAGCAGAGATGGAAGATATGGTTACAAAAGCTGTAGTTATTGATCCTTCAACGTTAGCACATGATAAAGTTAGTTTTGGCTCAACTGTAACAATAATTGATACAAAAACAGATGAAGAGATTACATATACATTGGGAAGTTTTCTTGATAGTAATCCTGACGCTGGAATTATTTCATTTAATTCACCTTTAGCTAAACAACTTTTAGGGAAAGAAGAGGGTGATGAATTTACAGCACGACTTCCTGGAGGGGCAAGAGAATTTGAAGTAGAATCTATTTCATATAAAGCATTTTAGAGGTAAAAATCGTTAAGTAAAAGTAAACTGCTTTACTTTTATAGATTTGGAACCGTAAATTATATACCGAAGGTATAATTGGAGGCAATATGATAAATGTAGCAATCGTTGGGGCTAGTGGATACACTGGTCTTGAACTTATTAAAATCTTAATAAATCATCCGAAATTTAATATTACTTATATAGCAAATTCTACGGGTAATACAACTGTATCCACTTTACACCCAAGCTTAGACGGTGTAATTGATATGCCAGTAGAAAAAGTAGATGTAGGTCAATTAGCTAAAGTAGCTGATATTGCATTTCTTGCACTTCCACATAAAACTTCAATGAGTTTTGCAAAAGAGTTAATTGCTTTAAATATTAAAGTAGTTGATTTAAGTGCAGATTACAGACTTAAACTTGAAACTTATGAAGAGTATTATTGTTTGCATGAAGATAAAGAAAATTTAAAACATTCAGTTTATGGACTTCCTGAATTCTATGAAGATCAAATCAAAAATGCGCGCCTTGTAGCAAACCCCGGCTGTTATCCAACAGCTACGTTACTTGCTTTATTGCCATTTGTACCATATCTTGATTCTAAATCAAATATTTTTATAGATGCTAAAAGCGGATTAAGCGGTGCAGGTAAAAAATTAAGCGATATGACAACATTTGTAAATGTAAGTGAAAATATGTTTGCATATAATCCGTTTAAACATAGACATTCTCCTGAAATAAATGAAAAAGTTTTAGAGTTGACAGATATTGATGCGAATATAAATTTTGTACCAAGTTTGATACCTGTAACTCGTGGTATGCTTGTAAGTATTTTTGTTACACTTGAAGATATTTGTGATGCGAAGCAAGTTTTAAAAGAGTTTTATAAAGACGATGAATTTGTAAGAGTCAAAGAAACTCCCGTAAATATAAAAGATACAAGCGGAACTAATTTTTGTGATATTTTTGTAGAGCAAAATGGAAATGCTTTATTTATAAGCAGTTCAATAGATAATTTACTTCGTGGAGCTTCTTCTCAAGCTGTCGTAAATGCGAACTTGATGTGTGGATTTGAAGCAAATTGTGGAATATCAAAAATAGCTTATGTCCCATAATCTCACTATTAATATAAGGGAAGATGCTATTTTTATAGCTGATTCTCATTATAATTCTAATAGGCAAGAGTTAAAACAATTTCTTTTGCAGCTTCAATCTAATAAAATTCAAACTTCTCAACTTTTTTTGTTGGGTGATATGTTTGATTTTTTATCATATGAAATATCTTATTTTAAAAAACAAAATCAAGATATTATAAACTTACTTAATGAACTCTCATATAAAATAGAGATTATTTATCTTGAAGGAAATCATGATTTTAGTCTTGGGAAACTTTTTTCTAATATTACAATAATACCAAGAGAACAACAACCTTTGATATGTAACTATGATAAAGAAAAAGTTGCTCTTGCTCACGGAGATATTTTTACTCCATTTAATTATAACCTTTACACAAATATTATAAGAAATAGATTTTTTTTAAAGCTTTTAAATAAAATAGACATTAATAGTTGGTTATCAAAAAGAGTAGATAATTGGTTATTAGAAAAAAAGATTTGCAGCCAATGTGATGATTTTGATAAGTTTTCTAAAAAACGAATTGACCTTTATAAATATCATAATGTGCAGATGATTATTGAAGGTCATTTTCATCATGGAGATTTGAAAAGTAATTATATAAATATTCCATCTTTAGCTTGTGGTGGAGAGTATTTCAGAATCAAAAATAAATTTTTTGAGAATTTAAATTAATAAAGCAATTTTTAGATATAATCTCTAAAATTTTAAATTAACGGAGATTCATTTATATGAAATTTACAGCAAAAAAAACAGATGAAGCAAATGCAGTTGTAACTGCAACAATAGAAGCAGCAGCAATTGCAAGCAGTTTAGATAATTTAGCAAAACAAGCAGCTAAAACTATGGATGTACAGGGTTTTAGAAAAGGTAAAGTACCAGTAAGTGTTATTAAGCAAAGATATGGTGCAAAAATGCAAGAAGATGCTCAAAGTGAAGCATTAAGAGATTTATTTACTCAAGCGCTTGCTAAACTTAAAATTGATAATGCAGACTTAGTTGGTGAACCAGCCGTTACTAAATTTGACAAGAATGATGATGGAAGTATTGATGTTGAACTTAAAATATCTGCTAAACCAGCAGTTGATTTAGGTGATTATAAAGCACTTTTACCAGAAATCAAAACTAAAAAAGTAACTGCTAAAGAAGTAGATGCAAGAATTAATGAGATGGCATCTTCTTCTTCACCTTTAGAAAAAATTAAAAGAAAAAGAGCAGTTAAGGCTGGTGATCATGCGATAATTGACTTTGAAGGTTTTAAAGATGGTGTTGCATTTGATGGTGGAAAAGCTGACAATCATACATTAGAAATTGGAAGTAATTCGTTTATCCCTGGATTTGAAGATCAGATAATTGGTATGAAATATGAAGAGCAAAAAGATATAACTGTAACATTCCCTAAAGAATATCAATCAAAAGATTTAGCGGGAGCTGAAGTTGTATTTAAAGTAAAACTTCATGAAATTCATGCAAAAGGTGAACCTGTAATTGATGATGAGTTTGCTAAGAAAGTTTTACAAGGTGATGAAGAAGCTACAGTTGATACTTTAAAAGTTAAAATTAAAGAGCAGATTGCTAATGAGAAAAAAGGTAAATACTATAGTGAAGAGTTAAAGCCGGCTTATTTAAATGCACTTGTAGATACACTTGATTTTGCAGTACCTCAAACGATTTTAGATCAAGAAGTGAATCAAGTACTTAATAATGAAATCAGAAGTATGAAAGAAGATGAAATTAAAAAACTTCAAGAAGATACTAAAAAAATTGAAAAAATGAGAAAAAAAGCTGAGCCAGAAGCAAAAAATAGTGTAAAAGCTACATTTATTATCGATGCTTTGGCAAAAGCAGAAGCTGTAGAAGTATCGGACCAAGAAGTTAGTCAAACTATCTATTATGAAGCTATGATGTCTGGACAAGATGGTCAAGCTATGATTAAACAATATGAAGAGCAAGGTTATTTGCCGGCAATTAAAATGTCAATGTTAGAGCAAAAAGTTATTAATAAACTTTTAGATGAAAAAGCAGGAAAATAATCAATGTCTTATGTACCTGTAGTAGTAGAGCAAACTGGAAGAGGTGAGCGAAGTTACGATATTTATAGTAGACTACTTAAAGATAGAATTGTAATGTTAAGTGGAGAAGTAAACGATGCGGTTGCCTCTTCAATTGTTGCTCAACTTTTATTTTTAGAAGCTGATGATCCTGAAAAAGATATTTATTTTTATATAAATTCTCCGGGAGGAGTTATTACAAGCGGTATGAGTATTTATGATACTATGAATTATATTAAACCAGATATTTGTACTATTTGTGTAGGACAGGCTGCTTCAATGGGTGCTTTTTTATTAAGCAGTGGAACTAAAGGTAAAAGATTTTCTTTACCTCATAGCAGAATTATGATACACCAACCATTAGGTGGGGCTTCTGGTCAGGCTACTGATATTCAAATTCAAGCTGCAGAAATTCAAAGAATGAAAGATTTATTAAATCACTTACTTTCGGAGCAAACTGGACAAAAACTTGCAACTGTAGAAAAAGATACAGATAGAGATAATTTTATGAGTGCTGACGAAGCTTGTAAATATGGTCTTATTGATGAAGTAATTGTAAATCATAAGTAGAT
Organism: Arcobacteraceae bacterium; assembly: GCA_023138835.1. Classification (GTDB taxonomy): domain Bacteria; phylum Campylobacterota; class Campylobacteria; order Campylobacterales; family Arcobacteraceae; genus CAJXII01. Next base: position 40,354 of record JAGLOP010000006.1, on the reverse strand, counting down.
AAAAACAGTTAAAATGGTACAAGAAATAGTAATTTATCCAAATCCGATTTTAAGAAAAAAATCACAAGATGTAGTGAAGTTTGACAAAGAGCTTCACACACTTTTAGACGATATGAATGAAACTATGTTACACTACAGTGGTGTAGGATTAGCTGCTGTTCAGATTGGAGTATTGCAAAATATACTTATTATAAATCTTCCGGTTGAGAATAAAGATAATCCAGATGAAGATGTGCAGTTAAAAGAAAGTTTAATTGAAGCTATTAATCCTGTAATTATGAAAATTAATGGTGAACAAATATTTAACGAGGGATGTTTAAGTATCCCCGGGATTAATGAAGATATAACAAGAGCTCAACATATTGTTGTAGAGTATTTTAACAGAGACGGTGTTAAACAGACAATGGAAGCAGAAGATTTTCTTGCAGTTGCTTGGCAGCATGAGATGGAACATTTAACCGGACATGTATTTATTGAGCATTTATCTTTTTTAAAACGGAAAAAGTTTGAAAAAGAATGGAAGAGAAAACTTAAAGTAAAACATACTCAAAATAATAAATTATAGGTCATACTAGTACACAATCCGGCAAATACTCCAGCAAGTAAATCATCTCCCATTACTCCCCAGCCACCTTTTACATCTCTATCAATTTTACCTATAAGTGAAGGCTTCCAAATATCAAAGATTCTAAAATATATAAATGCTATAATTCCCATTAGCCACATTCCAGCCCCGACTCCTGCAATACTAAGAGCAAACCACATACCGGCAAATTCATCAATTACTATCTCTTTGCCATCATGGGAACCCACTTCTTTTTCATATATATCTATTTGTTTTACAGCAATAATAGTTACTAAAATAGCAATCATAAAAATATTTGAAACATTTAGAACTTCTAAAGCCAACATTCCCATAATCAAAGCCACTAAACTACCGGCAGTTCCTGGTGCCTTGGGGCTTAGTCCGCTGTAAAACAGTGTTAAAAAGGCTAATCTCATTTTTGTTTCTTCTTTTCTATTCCAAATTTTTTTCTTTTTTCCCAAAGAGATTTTCTACTTATTCCTAATCTTTTACTAAGTTCTGTATCTGGATATTTTGATTGAAAATTTAATGTAATTTGTTTTACATAATCATTAACAGTTAAAATAGATTCTACTGTGGATATTTTATTTTCTTTCATAATTGTAATTTTATCAAATGGAACTTCTTCACATTCGTTAGAGCTTATTATAACATCGTTGTTTTCACAAGTTGTTAAAATAACTTTTTTATAAGTATTTTTTAAATGATGAAAATCATAAATATATAACAGTTCATTTACAAATTCATTTGGGTCTATTTTTGTAAATTGTTTTAATGATATAAATTTAATATGTTTATTGATATTTTTTGCAACCTGAAATACAATTTTATCCGCAATTTTTTGATCATTTGTTTCTATTAAAAATGGTAATTTTTTTGGAATATTATCTATTATTTCTACATTATTAAAAATAAAATCTAAATAGTTATTTATTCTTATATTTTCTTTTTGCAATATATTAAATTGTTCAAAATGTCTAATCTTTCGTACCAATTCATCCATCATAAATGGTTTTAAAATATAATCAGAAGCACCTGCATTAATAGGTTTTGTAACAGTTGCTTCACTAACATAAGTCACAAGTAAAATAATTATAGATGATTTATATTTACTAATCACTTTTTCAATATTACCTGAAAGGTTTGTAGATAGTAAAATAGCATCATAGTGGATACTAAAGTCTATATCTTGGATACTGGCAAACCTTTTGGTATTGTGCCCCTCATCTTGTAATCTTGCTTCAACTTTTTGTGCAAGATATATTTCATCATCAAGTATTAAAATATTCATTATTTGTTTTTCCAATCATAAAATTTAAGGGTTGCACTACTTTGAACGGCAACACCTTCACATCTTCCTATAAATCCTAACTTTTCAGCTGTTGTTGCTTTTATATTTAGCTTGTATTTTGGTATTTGCAAAATTTTTGCAAGAGTTGATTTAATATCATTTTTATATGGGTTGATTTTTGGTTGTTGTGCAATGATTGTTAAATCAATGTTTACAATCTCAAATCCAGTACTTATAATAAAAGATACAATTTGTGCCAGTAAAAGTTTAGAATCAATATCTTTAAATTTTTCATCAGTATCAGGGAAAAATTCTCCAATATCACCAGCGCCTGCTGCTCCTAAAAGTGCATCTATGAGTGAATGGATTAAAACATCTCCATCACTATGAGCTTTAAAGCCATAAGATACATCAATATTTACACCACCTAAAACCATTTGCTTATTATCAATAAATGGATGAATATCAAAGCCTGTTCCAGTAAAAAAATCACAACTAGGAGCGGGTAAACATTCTATATCTTTAAGCTCATAACCAAAAGTTATTTTTTTGCTCTGAGTGTCTCCATCAATATAAAAAACAGTACCGCCAATTTTCTTTATAGCACTGCTGTCATCTGTAAAATCAGAAGTGCTTTCTAAGGCTTTAGATAAAATAGCAGTATTTGATAATTGTGGAGTTTGAATGATTTTCACTTCATCTCGGTTAATAGTTTCGCTTTTGTATACAATGGTATCACTTGCATTTAAAAATGGTACTATGCAATCAGCTTGATTTTTATTTAAAAGTAAATCATCAATTACCTTTTTAGGTATACAACTTCTGGCTACATCAGTAATCATAACAAATGATGTTGTTACTTCTTGTAAAGCATTCTTCATAGATTCTTGTCTGGTGCTACCACCTGTTACAAAAGTATAATCATCACTAAAGCTTTTCATATAATTTAGTTCATTTTGATGACCGGTAATAATTATTTTTTCAAAATCAGCATATGATTTAAGTTTATTTGTTACATTTAGCCACAATGGTATATCTTCACATCTCAGCCATTGTTTTTTTGCAGCTAAGTTAAATCTAGACGAATTCCCTGCGCAAAGGACTATTAAAGTTGTATTATTCAAAACTTTCCTTTTATTATATAGTGTGTCAAAAAGTTACGCATTTTAACTAAATAGTATTGAACATTTGTTTAAATTAAATCGATTGAAAACTTTTATATTTAAAAATAGTAATTAAACAGCTAACTTAAGAGTTTATAAACATATTTCGATATAATCAGCAAAATTAAATTAGATATTAAAAATGAAGGTTTTGTATGAGAAGTTGGCTAGATAACCATAAAGATGATAAAGTAAGAACACAGATGTTTTATGCGCGGCAAGGTATTATTACAGATGATATGAAAGTAGTAGCAGAAGTTGAAAAATTAGACCCAGAATTTATACGAAGTGAGATTGCAAGAGGAAGATTAATAATCCCTGCAAATGTAAATCATAGAAATATGAAACCAATGGCAATTGGTATTGCATCACTTTGTAAAATAAATGCAAATATTGGTTCATCTGCATTAGCTTCTGATATTCAAGGTGAATTAGATAAAGTTGATATGTGTTTAAAATATAAAGCAGATACAATTATGGATTTAAGTACAGGTGGAGATTTGGATGCTATTCGTGAAGCTGTGATTGCACATAGTACAGTACCTATTGGTACTGTTCCTATGTATCAAATTATTGCTGATTGCGGCGATGATATTAAAAATCTTACAATTGAAAGTATGCTTGCAACTATTGAAAAACAAGCTCGTCAAGGGGTGAGCTACATCACTATACATGCTGGTTTTTTACTTGAGACTATGCCTTTAATAGCTAAAAGAAAGATGGGTATTGTTTCAAGGGGCGGTTCTCTTATGGCTTCTTGGATGATGCACTATCATAAAGAAAATCCATTTTATGAAGCGTATGATGATATTTTAGATATTTGTAGAAAATATGATGTTGCACTTTCTTTAGGTGATAGTTTACGACCCGGTTGTTTAGCTGATGCTTCAGATCAAGCCCAATTAAATGAGTTAAAAGTTTTAGGCGAGCTTACACTTAAAGCTTGGGAAAAAGATGTTCAAGTTATGATTGAAGGTCCGGGACATGTTCCTTTAAATGAAGTTGAAAGAAATATGAAATTAGAGAGAGAATATTGTCATGAAGCTCCTTTTTATATTTTAGGACCGCTTGTTACTGATATTGGTGCCGGGTATGATCATATTACTTCTGCAATCGGTGCTGCAGTTGGTGGTTGGCATGGTTGTAGTATGCTTTGTTATGTAACTCCAAAAGAGCATTTAGGACTTCCAAATGCTGATGATGTAAGGGTAGGTATCATTGCTTATAAAATAGCTGCACATGCCGCTGATATAGCAAGAGGTAGAAAAGGTGCAAGAGATATAGATGATGCGATGAGTGATGCAAGATATAATTTTGATTGGAATAAGCAATTTGAACTGGCACTTGACGGAGATAGAGCAAAAGAGTACCACGATGAAACATTACCTCAAGATGTATTTAAAGATGCAGAATTTTGTAGTATGTGTGGACCAAAATTTTGTAGTTATAAAATTACAAGGGAAATTATATCTGTGCATAAAGAATTGCAAAATTAATATAATTGTATAAATTTTGTAAATAAGTTTCATTAAATAAGACAATTTTTATCTTATTTAACTATAATTGCAATGGACAAAAAAATTAAAGGCAAATTCGCTTTGCCTCGTAAAAAATATTAAGGAAAATTATGGCAACAGTTGATGATATAAAAGAAAAACTAAAATCTGTATCATATCCGGGATTTACCAAGTCTATTGTGGACTTTGGATTTGTAAAGAATGTTGAAGTAAATGGTAACGATGTAAGTGTACATCTTGAGATCACTTCAAGTGCACCGGAAGTAGAAAACTCTTTAAAAGAAGATATAACAAAAGAGTTAAAAGTATTAGGTCTTGACAATATTCAAGTAGTAGTAAAAAAACCGGAAGCACCAAAACAACAAAGTAACAGTGTAAGCGGTAAAAATATTGCTCCGCAAGTTGCTAACTTTGTAATGGTAAGTAGTGGAAAAGGTGGAGTTGGTAAATCAACAACATCAGTAAATATTGCAGTTGCACTTGCAATGCAAGGTAAGAAAGTCGGACTTTTAGATGCTGATATTTATGGACCAAATATTCCTCGTATGGTTGGTGTCGATGGACAAGAACCACAATTAGAAGGAAATAAAGTAATCCCTTTTAAAGCTTATGGTGTAGAGATTATGAGTATGGGTTCACTTGTAGAGCAGGGACAAGCTTTAATGTGGAGGGGAGCAATGGTAATGAAAGCTATTACTCAATTACTTCAAGATATTGCTTGGGGTAAATTAGATGTATTAGTTATCGATATGCCGCCAGGAACTGGTGATGCTCAACTTACTCTTGCTCAAAGTGTGCCAGTAGCAGCAGGAATTAATGTAACAACTCCACAGCATGTTGCACTTGATGATAGCAGAAGAAGTTTAGAGATGTTTTCTAAGCTTAATATCCCAGTAGCTGGAATTATTGAAAATATGTCAGGATTTGTTTGTCCAAATTGTCAAACTGAAAGTGATATTTTTGGAAGTGGGACTTGTGAAGATTTAGCAAAAGAATATAATACACAAGTTTTAGCAAGTATACCTATTGAGCCAAGTATTAGAGTTGGTGGAGATGAAGGTAAGCCTGTAGTTTATTTCCATCCGGACAGTGCAAGTGGAAAAAGATATTTAAGAGCTGCTGAGATGTTATGGGAAAATATTCAAGAATCAAATGCTTCTGGAGCAATTAGTAATGAATCTATTCAACCAACTACAAATGGAGTGAGTGCTTGTAGTACGGCTGCTGCTCCTAAATCAGGATGTAGTCACTAACAGCTTTTGATTTTTTTAAAGTAGGGTTGTGTAAAAAGTGAATTTAATTTAAAGTCACTTTTTACATCTGAACTTTGGTATAAAATTCTTCCATAGAAGTTAGACCTGCTTTAACTTTAGCTAAAGTATTTTCCTCAATATTTACATATCCTTTGGTTTTAGCATATTTAACAATAGTCTGAATACTTTGTTTTTGCGTAATATATTCAGATACTTCTTCATCACAGTTTAAAAGTTCACTGACAATTATTCTGCCATCATATCCACTGAGATTACATTTTTTACAACCTATTGGTTTGTTTGTATCTGTTTTACATTCGCAGCAAAGCTTTCTTACTAATCTTTGCGAGACAATTGCCTTTAAAGTTGATGCTATTAAAAATGGCTGGGTATTTAAATCTAATAATCTATTGATTGTATCAGGAGCATTATTTGTATGTAAAGTAGCAATTACAAGATGTCCTGTAAGTGAGGCTTGTATTGCTATTTTTAGAGCTTTTTCATCTCTAATCTCACCTATCATAATTACATCTGGATCTTGCCTTAAAATATTTTTTAAAACAATCTCATAATCAAGATTAATATCTTCGTTTATATTTATTTGTTGTATCCCTTTAAGATTATATTCAATTGGATCTTCTATGGTTATTATTTTTTTAGAAGTGGTATTTAAAGTGTTTAAAATTGAATATAAAGTAGTTGTTTTCCCACTTCCTGTAGGTCCGGTTATTAAAATCATCCCTTGATGATTATGGATAATTTGATTTAAAGTTTTAAAAGTATATTTATCAAATCCAATATTACTTAAAGTAACTTTAGAATTTTTATTATCCAAAATTCTTAAAACTATTGATTCTCCATTTATAGTCGGCATTGTTGATATTCTAAAATCAAAAGCTTCGCTTTTTTTATTATCATTAAAAGTTTTAGAAAATCTTCCGTTTTGAGGTAATCTGCTTTGTGATATATCTAAATTAGCAAATAATTTTAGAATTGAGCTAAATAGAGAATACATCTTATACTCGAATGTGAAATATAGATATAAAACCCCATCGATTCTAAATCTAATAACAACACTGTCTTTTAATGATTCTATATGTATGTCACTAGCTTGAAGAGCTATGGCAAATAAAATTATATTATCAATCATATCAGAAATATAAGAATTATTTGTATCATTCTTGGTGCTGTTGTTTAAAGCTTTTATACTAAGTGTATATATCTCATGTTGTAAATTAAAATTTTGTATTTGTAATTGAATACTTTGATGCGATACTTGGAGAAATTTAATAGGTGTTCGGAAAAATGTGGTTAATAAAGGTTCATTAGGTGTTTTATTACTTGTGGCTACTAATATAAATAATTCTTGCTGTTGGATTGGAAAAATATTATGTTCTTTTAATAAATCTATACCTATATCGTAAGCAATAGAATAATCTATTATAAAACTATTTATATCATTACTATTCATTTTTATATATCTCCAGCTTTATGATTTTATGATTTTTAGTTAATTCAATATGATTTGTAAAAATTTCTTTAATTGTATATTTATCAACTATGTCATTTTTTTTATACCATTTATCGTTTATACATACTGTTTGGTCAAAAATTGCCACTAACTTTAATGGACTATTTTGTGCTACAGTAGTCCGTTGTTTAATTTGAATAAATGGATTTGGTATATTTTTTACTGGTGTTAAATCGTCTATATTGGATAATTTATTTATTTTGAATTTACCTTGCATTATGGTATTTGTGCCATCCTTATATATTTGTAATGATTTAGTTTTCATATTTTGTTCAATATATATTAAAAAGTTTATACTACTTTGATAGTTTCCCATAGTTTTAATGTCAAAATAAGATTTATTAATTTTAATGCTTGATATTTGAATTTTGAAATGAGTTGCTATGTTTTCTATAAACTTAATGGTGGAGATATTATTAGGTTTACTGATATTAAATTTTAGTTTTTTAATTGCTGATTTTACTACTTTAATTTGCTTTTGCATATTTATATTATTTTGGCTTAAAAAAGACTCTTCAATTATTGAGAAGAGTAAAAATAAAAGCAATGGAATAATTAAAAATGCCAAGACTTTTTCTTTTATAGATAAGTGACTAAAATAATATTTAAATTGCAATTTTTACAACCATTTTATATAATTTATCTTTTTTTATAAATTCAATATTTTCTATAAAAATTTTGTCATTGTATATAGTTAAAAAATTTAATAATTTTGTTTCATCTTGATGTAATAAATCTAATTTTATTTTATGCTTTTCATAGTTTATTTTTTGAGTAATTATGTTTTCTAATTTGATATATTTAAATATTTCTATTAATTTTGGTGCAATCTTTTCATAAGTAATTTTTTTGTTTTTAAGTTTGTCATATTTTATTTGTAGCTTTAATAACTTATTATCCATATTTTGTAAGTTATGATTATAAGTGTTAAATAAAATAAAAAGAAAACTCACTATGCAAGAAAAGGAAAAAATAATAAATAATAAAAATGAATTATTTTGCTTTAGATTAATAAATTGAGGTTTCTTTTTGTGTTGTTTATTGATTTTATATGAATTCAGAAGCTCACTAAATTTAGCATCATCATATTTTATAATGTTATCTAAGGTTAATTTGTAAGTTTGTGTAATATAGTTTTGTATATCTTCAGTTGAAGAGTCTTTTACACTTTTAAAACAATACAGTTTACCATATTTATAAACAGCAAAAAAGTCATTTAAAATAAATAAATCAATAGTATCTTTTCCTTTAGTATTATCATAAAATTGACTTAAAACAGCTGGATAAATATCAATATCATTGTTTGTACTGTTAATAACATATATTTCATATAAATTAATCTCTTCAATAAAACTATGCCATATTAGAGTAGTATTATCTGTTAGAATATTTTTAGATTCTAAAGTGGTTTTTAGAAATTCTTGTAAAAATTGTGAATTTATTTTTTCTGTTACACTAATCGTAACTATTTGTATTTTGGAAGTGGTTATAAAGTTAAAATTTATATTTGACATAATATATACCTCTTTGTAGATATACAATATCTTTATTGCGTCACAGTTTGCGTCACACTTTAAAAAAATTTATTTTTTCTAATTATCCAATACTGTAGGCTCTCCAAAATAATACCCTTGTGCGTAATCTACACCAACATCAACAACTTTATCAAATACACTTTTAGAATAAACAAATTCACCTATTGTTTTAATATTTAATTTTTTTGCAAAAGCTACAATAGTTTCTGTTATTATCTCTGATTCTTTGTTAGAATCAATATTTTTAATCATAGAAGAATCTATTTTTATATAATCAACTTTAAGTTTCATAAGATATTCAAAGTTTGAGTAGCCTGTTCCAAAATCATCAATAGATATTTCACAGCCAAATTCTTTAACTTCATCTATAAATTTAACTACTTTTTCAAAGTTTTCAATACCCTCAGATTCAATAATCTCAAAAACTATTTTTTTCCCTATATCACTCTTGGATAATCTTGTTTTTATTAGAGATACAATCTCATTATCTAAAATATCATCAACAGATAAGTTTATAGATACCATATAAGGTAATTTTTCAAATATATTAAAAGTTTTATTTAAAATTATTTTTGTAAGTTCATGATATAGCTTGTTTTTTTTCGCCAAATCCAAAAAGAATGCAGGTGAAATATATTCACCATTATCATCAACCATCCTCATCAATGATTCATATTTTACAATCTTTTGTGTTTTACAATCAACAATTGGTTGAAATAAAGAGATGATCTTATCATTTTTAATTGCATCTTTTATTCTTTTTGTCCATTTTAAGTTTTGTTCATATTCGTGTTCAAGTTGCATTGACGGGTCATATACAAGATGGTCTTTTTTTCTTTTTTTAGCAAGTTTTAGCGCAATATCTGCATTTATAAGTAAAGAGTGGTCACCGTGAGAAATACCTATGGTACAATTTAAAAAGATACCTTTTTTCCCATTATCTAAATCAAATCTGGTGTGACTTGCATCTTCAATTAGTATTTCTGTAAATTTATCAAAAAATTCTAAATCAAAATTTTTAGAAAATAACATACCAAATTCATCTGCATGAAGTCTAAATAACTTACACTCTTTTGGTATTTTAGTTTTGAGAAATAAGGCAAATTCTTTTAAAACCACATCCCCTTCACTATTTCCATATAAATCATTTATTCCTTGAAAATTATCAATATTTATAATTAAAAATACATAACCTTCTTTTTTATCTAGTATCTCTAGTAGTTTTTTTCTATTTGGCAGTTTTGTAAGGTTATCATTATAAAATTGAAACTCAATAGAGTCCAGCATATTATTAAATACTATTTGCATAGAATTTATCTCTTCAACATTATTATCCAATTCTATTCGTTTGGTTATGTCATGGCTTGAGGAGATATTATTAATAGTACTTACAAAGTTTTTAATAGGTTTTAATAAATATGTATCAAATTCTATAAAAAGTACTAAAAACAAGAAAATTGAAAAAACTACAATGAAAATGACAAAAAAGTTTATCATATCATTTAATGAAACTTTTAAATCAACGACAGGATAAGCTACGGTTATTACACCTAATATATCTTTGATATTTGCATTTGTATGACATGCTAAACAATTTTGTTTTGCAATTATGGGATAAAAATATTCAATATGGTCATTATCAAGAATATTTAGTATCTCTTCACCTTTTATGGCTTTTGCTACATCTTTATTGCTTTTTATTATATTTTCATCATTTTGTATAATTCCAAATTTATCGGAGACAACTTTTGACCTGTAAACATTTATTTTCAAATCTTCATTTACATTGTTTAATCTTTGAATAATTTTTTTTAAATCTTCTTTTGTCCATCCTTTTTCCATAGCTGAATATAGAGATTCGAATACCAACATACTGGTTTGTTTTGCATCTGATTTTGATAAAGATTTTATAGATTTAGTTTTTAGGTATTCACCATAAATATATGCAAACATCAAGGTTATAAAGAGTGTAACAACCATTATCTTTGCTGTTATTTTTGTATAGCTGGTTTTTTTCGTATTGTTTGTCAATCTAAATGATAGCCCATCTCTTTTAATCCGTCTTTATTTTTACTCCAGCCTTTTTTTACTGAAACAAATAGTTCTAGATAAACTTTCTTTTGAGTTAATTTTTCTATTTTGGCTCTGGCATCTCTGCCAATTCTTTTAATTGCAGTTGCACCTTTACCTATTATCATCCCTTTTTGGCTTGATTTTTCTACTACTATTGTAGCTTTAATCACATCGATATTTTTTTTCTCTTCAACTGTATCAATTACAACATCAGCTTCATAAGGTATTTCGTCACTGATATTTTCAAAAATTGATTCTCTGATAAATTCTTTATAAATTTCTCGTAAATGAGTATCAGTTAAAATTTCAGGGTCAAATAAATACGGATGTTCAGGTAGATATTTTACAACTTCATCTAAAATATCAGCTTGTTTTTTCCCTTTTTTAATAGATACAGGGATAATACATTCATATCTATCCTTATATTTCTCATATTCAGCCATTTTTTCAAATATCTCTTTTTGTTCTACAAAATCAGTTTTTGTAAGCAGTAGGATATGTTTAGTATTCTTTTTATTTTTCTCTAAAAAATCTTCATAATGACAAATTTTATCAGTAACCGGAGCTAAAAATAAAATTAAATCACAATCACCCATAGCCTTTAAAGCCTCTGCTAGCATAAATTGATTGATTAGTTTTTCTTGCTCGTGAAGACCGGGAGTATCTACAAATACAATTTGGTCATCTTTGTGCATCACTATTACATTTGATCTCTTTCGTGTAGCATTTGCTTTGTGAGAAACCATTGTAATCTTTTCACCAACCAGCCAGTTAAGAAGTGAACTCTTACCTGCATTTGGTCTACCTATTGTTGAAACATATCCGCATTTAGTGTGCATAGCAATTCCCTTTAGTCATCATTTTATTATCTTTTCTTTTTATATTTTTTTAACAATTTAATTTATTTAAAATCTCTCATAACTTGATCTTTTAGTATATCTAATTTATATTGTTTATCTCTATCTTCATCTACAAGTTTTTCAAGATTAGCCACTAGTGGAGCCAATTTAAGTTTTGCCGCTTTTGGAATAACTTTATTACTTTTAAAGTTTGATTCCAAGTTCATCAACTCTAATACAACATCAACTTTTCCAAATAACGCAGCATATGTAATTGGTAATATTCCTATATTATCAGGGATATTCTTCAGTTTAGGCTCTAATTGGTCAACAAGTTTGATAATGGTAAGGTTTGAGGTTGAAATACAATCATGAATAAGGGTAAAACCTCTGTTGTCCTGCAATAAGAAGTTAAATTTAGTTACACCAAATAATATCCTAAAAGCTCTCATATTATCAGAGTCAATTAATTTTGAAAGCATTGTTTTTCCATCTTTATCTTGCCTATTAACATTAACTTTTTTATCAAGTAACATTATAACAACTTCTCTGAAATCTTTTGGTAAAGTTTCCCATGATGCCATTTTACCTACATATCTAGAAAAAATACTATTGCCTCTGATATTGACTGCATTAATATTAACATCATATTGACAATAAAGAGAAAATAATGCTCTATTGCCAAATAGCAGTGATTTAAAGAATAAAGGTTCACCTTCTGATGATATTGTATTAACATCATATTTTGATAAATCCAACATCTCTTTAAGCAGCCTTACATATTGTCCATTTTTATTAATTTTACCCTCAGGTACATATATAATATCTATATTGCCATGTATATATAAAATAAGTTCATTTAATATCTCTATAATACTTTGTTGATATTTATTTTTATAAGTTACATCAGCACCATGTTTTATCAATAAATAAATTATATCCAAAGCTCTAATACCTCTGTATATAATTTCAGATAATACAGTATCTCCTTCGTTATTTACAACATTTAAAGGTGTTCCCTCTTTTATTAAAAAAGCACAAGCTTCAATATCAAGTTTTTTTATTGCATCAAATAGTACTGTTTCACCTTTATCATTAATTGCATTAACATCAATTCCTTTTTTCACAAGCTTGTTTGCCATTGACATTAGATTGTCTCTTCTATGACTCTCAGCAGCACTTAATTTTGTAAAAGCAAACATTAACTCCATTAAAATTGAATTTTTATTTCTAACCGGTGTATTAATATCAAAACCGTTATCAATAATAATATCTATAATTTCATCTGTTTCAATACCTCGTAAAGCTGCGTGCAATAAATAACTTTTTTCATCGCCATCAAGTATAGTAGGATCTGCACCACCTATAATTAATTTTTTTGCTAATTTGTCATCTTCAATTACATTCTTTTGATGTAAAATAGTTCGTGATTGAAAATCTACACTATTAAGATTTAAATCTTCAATCTCTAAAACTGTATCTATAATTCTTTCATTACCATTTAATATTGCATCAAAAGCTACATTTCTACCCCTTGCATCAATATGGTTAATATCTATATCTGTTTTTAACAGCATATTAACGATGTTCTTATTACCGTTTAGTACAGCATCTTGCAATAAAGTTCTATTGTCTTTTAATTTATTTACATTGACCTTTTTTGATGACAAAAGAGCTTGAGTAATAAGTCTGTTACCTTTATCAATAGCTGTATATATTGGATAGTTGTTATTACTGTCTTTTCTATTTACATCAATACCGGCTTCAATGAGCACTTTTGCACAAGTAGGTAAATTTTTTTTAATAGCATAATGTAAAAAAGTCTCATCTTTTTCATCAAGAGAATTAACATCTACTCCCCTGCTTAAAGCTTCTTTTATCTCCTTCAAGTCAGGAGGTTTGGTAGCCAGTAGTTTCTTAAATGTTTCTACCGTATATGATTTTCCAAAAAGGTTACTAAGCATCTATTTAATTCTTCGTATTGATTTTATACATTGTAACATAAAAATTAATAATATTCAATCAAATCTTTAAAGTTAGCTTCTTTAAAACCTTTTAGTCTAAGTCTGCAACTATCACAAACTCCGCAAGCCTTGTCTTCATTGGCATAGCAACTCCAAGTTAATTCTAACGGCACATTTAACTCCATTGATTTTTTTACAATATCTTCTTTTTTTAAGTGAACTAAAGGAGTAATAATTTTTAATTGTGTTTCTTCTTTTGTCCCTTGGTTCATTGCATCTTGCATTTTATTTATAAATGTATCAGTACAATCAGGATATCCACTGCTGTCTTCTTCAACAACACCTATAAAAACAGCTTCGGCACCTTCTTTCTCTGCAACAGCAGTAGCAATACTTAAAAATATTCCATTTCTAAACGGTACATAAGTAACAGGTACTCCATCTTCTATGCCGGAAGTTGGCACTTGAATAGTTTTATCAGTTAAAGCACTTGCTCCAATATCAGTAAAGAATGGTATATCTATCTCATATTTTTCTTTTACATCTAAAGCTTTACAAATATTTCTAAAAGCTTCTAGCTCTTTTTGTTGTGTTCTTTGTCCATAATTAAAATGAACCGCTACAATCTCATAGCCGTCATTCTTTGCTATAAATGATGCTAAAGTTGAGTCCATACCACCGCTTAAGATAGATACTGCTTTTTTATTATTTATCATAAGTTAAAAAATCTCTTTCATTTTGTGTAAAAAATTTCCAGTTAATCGGTAAAATATTAACTGCTTGATTGTCGTTTAAAAGTTCAACATTCTCATCAAGTACAATCATACTGTTACAATGACCTAATACACTTACCATTCCGGGACTTCTTTTACGTGAGGGTATAAAAAATTCTCCATCAAAATCTCCAGGTATGATAGTAATTCTACCTTTTTTATTGTTGAGATTCTGTGACAGTTTTGTTTTGATTATATTATGATAAATATTTTTACTGCCACTTAATTTTTGAACCACTATTTTCCCAAATAGTTCAAATATAAGTGAAGATGCCAGTGGATTTCCAGGTAAATTTAAAATAGTAGTGTTTTTAATTTTTCCTAAAATAGTTGGTTTTCCAGGTTTAATAACAATGCCGTTGAAAATAGTTTTCATATCTAGAGCATCAAAAGCTTCTTTTGTAAAATCAGCCTCCCCAACACTAACCCCGCCGCTGGTAATAATTAAATCAGCATCTAAAGAGTTGACAATAAGTTCTTTTAAGCTCTCAACACAATCTTTTGCCATACCAACAAAAGTTACATCACAGCCAAGTTCTTGTGCTCGTGCTATTAAAGTTGGTGTGTTCGAATTAAATAGTTGATACTCTTCTATATATTTATCATAGTGTAATTTCAACTCTTCACCACTGGCAAATACGACAACTTTAGGTTTTTTATAAACTTTTATATGTGTGATACCTTGAGAAGATAGCAAAGTTATTTTTGCAGAATTTATTTCATCTCCAATATTTATTAAAAGCTCACCATCTTGAATATCTTCTCCAATAAATCTAATATGTGAATTTAGTTTAATATCCGTAGGTAATTTTATATTACCGTCATCTAAAATATCTATTAATTCTTGAGGTACAATTGCATTTACACTTTTAGGTACTCTGGCACCTGTCATAATTTTTATACATTGTCCATTTTGAATATTTATAAGTTTCTCACTTCCGGCTAAAATTGTTTCAATAACTGTAATACTTTTACCGGCATCGTCAAGTTTAACTCCATAACCGTCCATAGCTGAATTATTAAATCGCGGCATTAAATAGGTTGCAAGTATTTCTTGGGCAGATATTCTTCCCACTGATTGTTCAATAGTTACAATTTCATAACCGGTATTAGATATATGTTGTTCTATTAAATTTAATGCCTCTTTTACTAATACTGCCATAATGCTTCCTAATTTATAATTGTTTGGATATAATACCCAAAAAATTTATAGAGGCTTATTATATGGATTTCGTAGAAACTTCAATTTTCACACATGTGTTAACAATATTTTTATTACTAGGTGTTATGGTTTTTAATTATAACAGTATTTCAAAATCAACAAATTATCTTGCTTTGGCAAAACAATTAAGATTTATGACACCTTTTTATCATTTTTTGAATGCTTGTACAGCATATACCGGTATGATAGTAGCTGCTTACTCTCATGATTTAAGTGTTACAGTTATACTTATGAGTATAACTACAATTTTTCTTATGGTTTTAGAGATAAAAAGATATAAAAAGATGAGAGTAATAAGATCAACAGATATTGATAAACAAGAAGAGTTTAAAATATTTGCAAAAAAGATTTATACTATGGAGATAAGTGCACTTGTTTTTACATTTGTAGTATCCAAAATATTCTAAAATATGCAGTTTACATATCATAAAGATAGTGGACAATCAACTTTAACTATAGATGGAGACTTGCATAAATATTTATTTAAAGTAAGAAGAGTAAAAATTGATACTAATCTTTTTTTACGAAATTTAAATGATGATAATTTATATGAATATGAGATTGTCAATTGTGAAAAAAGACAAACTCAATTAAATCTGATATCTTCTGAAAAAAAGATTATCAAACAAAATAAATCTTTGCATATTGGATGGTGTGTAGTTGATCCTAAAACTATAGAAAAAGCACTTTCAAGTTTAAATGAACTGGGTATTGAAAAAATATCATTTATATATTGTCAATACTCTCAAAAACAGTTTAAACTTAACTTTGATAAGTTAAATAAAATACTTATAAATTCATCTCAACAATGTGGTAGAAGCAATTTAATGAGTTTAGCTCTTTTTGATAGTTTAGATGATTTTTTAAAAGCATATCCTGATACTTTTATGTTTAATTTTTCTAATAATCATATAGATACTAAAAAAGAAAAAATTAATACTATAGTGATTGGTTGCGAGGGTGGTTTTTCTCCTAATGAAACAGGTAAAATAAAAGAAGAAAAAATTGTAGGGATAGATTCTAATTTAATTCTTAGAAGTGAAACTGCTGTTTTAAGTGTAGCTTCTAAAATTATACTTTAATATCAAATAAATAAAAAAAGGGGAAGCTAATTAAAGCTTCCCCTTTTTTACATTAGAAACTGTATTACCAGTTTCTTACTAATCCATGACATCTAGAACATGCAGTTAACATATCAGAATAAGCATGCGCAGCATTTATATAAGATTTATCATCAAGTCTTATCTCAAGAACATTTAAGTTCAAAGCAATTCTTTTTGATTGATTTTCAGCAACATTTACCATATGCTTTTTATGCTCAGGTAAATATTTCTTAATAAGCTTAGGATTTGAGAAATCTTTATTTCCCTTTTTTACCATAGCCATACCATCTTTAATAAGGTCTACATTGTTATGCATAAAACCTTTTTGAATTAAATTCATACCATTATCCATGGTAGTCATTGATTTTTGCATTATTTCACCTGCACTGGCAAAACTTACACTAAGGATACCAGCCATTAAAATTTTAGTTAATTTCATCATTTTATCCTTTTAGTGTACTTCTCGCCAAATTTTAGCTTTCCATAACCATGCAAATATTGCAAAGATTACAAGATAACCTAAAAATGGTCCAGCAAGTGCTTCTCTTTCATCTTTTGAACTATCACCAACTTCTTGCATATATGTAACAACTTGATTTTCTACATCTTCAGTTAAACCAACTCTAGGCATCGCTGTACCTTCAAGGTGTTTACCTGGTTCATTAATAAATTCATGTAAATAACTTACACTTCTACTTCTGATATATTGAGATAAATCAGGAGGAATTGTACCCATGTATGCTTTTATATTTGCATCCGGTGTTTTAGATAACATTGAGCTTTTTGTACCGTCAAATCTAAAGTCACCATATTTAATACTGTGACATCTTTGACAAGCATCAACAAATACTTCTTTGTTTGTCATCGCTGCTGGAGCAATTGATTGTAAGTATGCTACCATATCAGCTATCTCTTGTGGCTGCATCCAATCATAATTAGGCATAGGATGAACCGCACCGTCTGTAAATTTATGTTCAACTTTAGCAGCTTTTGCAGGATTTTTAATAAATGCAGCTAAATAGTCAGCATTATATAAGTGTCCTGATGTACTTAAATCGGGTGGAACCACACCATAAGATGCTGCAGATGTTTCATCATCCATCATTGGAGGGAAACCAGCTTTTTCGATTGCATGACATGCAATACAGTTTGCAGTTACTAATTCAGCACCTTTAGTTGCATCACCTGTCATACCTTTTAAACCATCTACATCACTGAATGTATATTCAGGAGTAGATACATGTTTATGTAATTGAGAGTGAGCAAATGGTTCAACACCCCAATATAATGCACCTGTAAAAAATACAACTACTGCTAATATTTTTAATTCTCTCATTATAACGCTCCTCTTGCTTTTGCATCAGCTTTTGTAATAAACGGTAATGCAATCCATAGTGCTAAGAACACTGCAGTTGCACCAAATCCTACCCATGCATTTGCACCAGTTGGAGGTAATTTACCATAAACTGAAAGTACAAGTAAATCTATAATCATAATCCAGAACCAAATAAAGAATTTAGGTCTTCTATGTGCAGGATTAACATCAGGGTCTCTATCTAAGAATGGGAACACAAGAAAAATTATTTGTGCTAAACCAAATATCATAAGACCAATATCTCCGGCTTTCATACCTAACATATCAAAAAATGGTCCTCTTAATGTTTCATAAGACCATAAGAAATACCACTCAGGGTAAATATGTGCAGGTGTAACCATCGCATTTGCAGGGTCAAAGTTAACTGGATCCATTGCAAAGTTATAGTTAAAGAATACTAAGTAGAAATAGAATATTAAGAATACACTCACTACTGCAAAATCTTTTGAAAGAAATACAGGCCAGAAAGGAATTACTTTAGATTCTTTTTTATTACCAGCTAAATATTTTTCAGCTTCAGCATCATAATCAATATCATCTGATTCTTGATTGTTAACATGTGGAATTCTTAATGTATAGAAATGTAATACAATAACCATTAAAATAACGATTGGTAGTAAAAATACATGTAACATAAAGAATCTAGTTAAAGTAGCATCACCAACAGTAAAACCACCTCTAATCCACTCAACAAGTCCCCAAGCTTCTAATGATCCACCAGCAAATAAGTTTGTAATAACCGCAGCTGCCCAGTAAGACATTTGTCCCCATGGAAGCATATATCCAGAGAAACCAGCAGCACTAAAAGTTACAAATAAAAGCATACCAGAGATCCAAATCATCTCTCTACCTTTTTTATAAGAACCATAGTAGATACCAGTAAACATATGGATATAAATGATTAAGAAGATAACAGATGCCGCAACACCATGCATATGTCTAAATAACCAACCATAAGCAACCTCTTGCATAATTGTATAGTTTACACTATCAAATGCTAAGTTTACATCTGGTTTGTAATACATCATTAGGAAAATCCCACTGATAATTAAAATTGTAAATGTTATTGCTAACACAACTCCAAGAGCCCATAAGAAGTTAATATCTTTTGGAATCCAATATTCTGTCATCATAGTTTTCCAGAATTTTTTACCTGCTAATCTTTTCTCAAGACCTTCAGCGCTGAAAAATGATTCAGTAATTAGTGCCATTATTCATTCCTCCCTTATGCTCTTGCAGCCATCATAGCTTTAGATTGTTCACCCTCGTTACCAAGAGTAAGCACCGTACCTTCAACACTAAATGGCGGTGTAACAAGTGGTTTTGGTGGTGGACCAAAAGTTTGTTGACCGTTTGCGTTGAATTCTCCACCGTGACATGCACATTTCCATACATCTTTTTTCCAAGCTGGAATACAACCAAGATGCGTACAAAGTCCAACTGCTATAGTGTATCTTTTGTCACCTATTACTAGGTCTCCGTCGAATTGTTCCATATCTGCTGTTTTTTCAAGAACAAAGATAGGGTTCCCTCTCCATTTAAATGTTTGCGGTTTTCCTGGTTTAAGGTCAATTGCTGAAAGGTCTATTGTAGTAAACCCTGCTGATAATACAGATGGAAGCGGATCCCACGCTTGTTTCATACCAACAAGCGAGTAAGCTCCTCCAACTGCAGCTACAGCTGCAAATGACATACCAAGAAAATCTCGTCTATTTGTTTCGTTAGACATATTTTTCCTTTGTATTGAGATTCAAAATCGGATAAGTATAGTATTATTTAACTTAAAATTAAATGACTTGTGTCAAAAATTAAAACTATTTTAAGTTTCAATTTCAATATTACTCAGACTGTTAGTATTTTTGGCTCTGCTTATAGCATCATTTAATTTTTCTACAACAGAATTATAAGTGTCTATATCGCTAGATTGTGTAATCCCAAATGAGATATCAGCTTTATTTTCTATTTGTTTATCTTCTTTTAAAAGAAGTTCAAATTTTTCAGCTAACATCATAGCACCGCTTAATGAGGTGCTTGCTGTTAAAATTATAAATTTCTCATCATTGAATTTACCAAAATAATCATTTGCTCTAATTTTCTCATTTATTATATTGCCAAATGATTTATAGATATCATCATCTCTTTCTTTTACATTAAAATTTATCATTATGCAAGAAAAATCGGTTTTATACCTTTGTGACCGTGAGAGTTCTTTTTCTATAATCTCTTCCATAAAGCTTTGTGTATATGCACCTGTTAAGATATCTTTTTCAATTAGATCAACTATATTTATTGCTAGATTATGTCCATCTTTGCCATTGTTTGCATTTGTTATATCATTTTTATATTCCAGTTCATTATTGTTTATATGTATCATAAGAGATATTGTATATATAAATGTTGTTAATAAAACATTTCCAACAATTATTGAATCAAACATCTCTTTATATATAAAATCACTTGGCAGTGAATGAACCATAATAATTGCCAACGCACCTTTTGCTCCTGAATAAGTTAGTGCTTTTGTCCATCTAAAAGGTAATTCTAATTTTTTGACCATGGCACCAATAGCTATAAATCTTATAATTGTTGTAAGTACAAATATAATTAAAATTTCTTTTGAATAAATAAACAATAAGTTTATATCTATTATATTTGCAACAATCATAAATACAATAGCATTTGCAAAGATACCTATAAATTCAGCCTCTTTTTTATATTCTCTAAACCCTTTTTTTGTTAGAGCAGGAACACTCCTTAACAGTCTCATCAATGATGATTCTATATCACTGTCTTCTTCATTGAAATTTTGAAGTTTATTTGTTTTTAACTCTTTTTGTATTAAATATTTAAAAGTCAATACAGATGTCACAATTGATAAAATACCGGCAATATGAAAATTTTCAGCAAGCATAAAAGATACAATTACAATTAGATATATTACCAAAAACTGATCAAATGAATTTTTTAGAATTTTAATAAAAAAGTATCCGATATAAGCTATAACAATACCTATAGTTGTAGATAAAAATAAAACTTTCAATAGTGTCGTATTGACATCTAATATAGTTAAATCTCCACCGCTAATCATAGGCAATGCAATAAAATAAAAAATGATTAAAGCAGTAACATCATTAAAAAGTGATTCTGATTCAGCATATATCTTTAGGTTTTCAGGAAGTTTGAATTTTGACATAATACTGGCAACTGTAATTGCATCTGTAGCCATTAACATAGAAAAAAGTGCTACTAACATACCCACAGTAAAATGATGTTCCGGTAATATCAGTGGTGTAACAAAAATTGCTATAGCTATAGATAATATAACAGCGACAACAGCTAAATATAATATCTCTTTATAATGCTTTTTTAATTCAGATGCTGAAATATTGAGAATATCAGGTAAAAGTATAACCGGCAACATAAGATATAAAATCTCATCAAATTCTTCATGTGATACTGTTAAAACATCAGGTAAAAAGTAAGATAATAAAAAAGATAAAACTATAAGAGTTAAAGTTGTCGGTATTTTTGTTGAAGTTTCTACTATTCTTGAAAGTAGAATAAAAATTAAAAGTATTGTAAAAAGCAGTAACATTTGAAACTCTCCTTAATAAATCAAACCCTCTTTTAAAAGTGCTTGTTTTATATTAAACATTTGTTTATGTTTATCATTACACCACATAGGCGATAATAATGAATCATCGCTAATACCGGCAGTAACTCTTGATATAGAAACATTTTTCGGTAACATTTTTATAGATTTTACTAATGTATCTATATAAAGTTTTTCATCTATTGGAATAAAAGTTCCATTTTTATAATCTTTTGTAAGGATTGTATTTTCTACTACATAAAGAGGATGAAACTTTATAGAATCTATACCTAACTTAAGTGACTCTTCTACGCTATGCAGCATCATTTCCTGAGTTTCACCGGGAAGTCCAAAAATCATATGACCACAAACTAACAGACCTCTTTGTTTGGTTTTAAATATCCACTCTTTTATATTTGCAAAATCGTGTCCACGGTTTATTTTATCTAAAATTTCATCATATACAGTTTGAATACCATATTCTACCCATATCTCTTTAGTTTGATTTGTCCTCGTGCCTGCGAAGCTACGCAACACCTGTAAATAATCCAAAATCTCTTCTGTGATACTGTCAGTTCTTGTTCCAATGCTAAGACCTATAACATCATCAAAGCTTAATGCTTTTTCATACAAAGCTTTTAAAGTTTCTATTGGGGCATAGGTATTTGTAAATGATTGAAAATAAACTATAAATTTTTTAGCACCAAATTTTTTAGTAAGATTAGCTTTTGTAGTTTCAAATTGTGTTTGAAGTTGTAAAAGTTGATTTTCTAAAAGTGGATTATCTGGATTGTCAGGATGCAGTTTAAAATCAGACTTTTTTTCTTTTTCTAAATTTGGAGCAAAAGAATCATTTTCACAAAAGGTACAACCACCTTTTGCTACGGTTCCATCTATATTAGGACAAGTAAATCCAGAGATACTAATGGGAATTTTATAAACTTTTTCCCCATATTTTTTTCTCCAATACCTACCTATTGTGTTTAATTCTTTCACCGATACTCTTCTATTTCTAAATTACGAAATAATCGCCGTCAAAACTTACAAGCGAGTAATTTCTATCTCTTCCTAATGCACCTTTTAAGTCATCAAGAGATAAATATTCTAAACTATCAGCTTCAATATATTCTTGTACTTCTTTTTTAGTTTTCATGGCATTTATTAATTCCTCTTTTGTAGGAGTATCAATTCCATAAAAACAAGGATATTTGATCATAGGACTTGCAACTCTAAAGTGAACTTCTTTTGCCCCTGCATCTTTTAACATTTTAACTATTCTTTTGCTTGTAGTTCCTCTAACAATTGAATCATCAATTACAATCAAAGATTTACCATCGATTAATGATTTCATAGGACTTAATTTCATTTTTACTTTCATATTTCTCATGGCTTGAGTCGGTTCAATAAAAGTTCTACCAACATAATGATTTCGTATGATTCCCAGTTCAAAAGGGATACCTGATTCTTTTGCATATCCCAAAGCAGAAGGTACTCCACTGTCTGGAACTGGTATAACCATATCAGCATTAAGTAAATTTTTGTCATTTCTAGCCAAAGCTCTACCCATGTTTTCTCTTGTTGCATAAACATTTTTACCATCTATATCACTATCTGGTCGAGCAAAATAAATATATTCAAAAGCACAAGGTCTAAATTCTTTTGTATCATCTAGCATAATTGACTCTGGATCTTCACTATATTTATTGAAAATTAACATCTCTCCAGGTTTTACATCTCTTACAAATGTAGCATCAACCAAGTCAAAACAACAAGTTTCGCTGGCAACAATCCAACCACCGCTTCTTAATTTTCCAATACTAAGAGGTCTAATTCCATTCGGGTCACGTACAACAAAAAGTTTACTTCTACTTTGAATAATAAAATTATAAGCACCTTTTACTTTTGTTAATGATTTTATAATTCTATCTTTTAATTTATCTTGAGAGGATTTTGCAATTAAATGAATTAAATTTTCAGTATCCATTCCTGTTTGGAATATAGAACCTTCATCAATAAGTCTTTGTCTTACTTCATCTTTATTGATTAAGTTACCATTATGAACAATTGAGATTTCACCAAGTTTATATTTTGCATGAATAGGCTGTGCATCTAATACAGAATCACTTCCCGCAGTTGAATAACGATTATGACCAATAGCCATATTCCCTTTTAAAACATTAAAAGCTTTTTCATTAAAAACATCTCTAACAAAACCTCTACCTTTAATAGTGAAAATCTTTTTGCTATCATCACCACCACTGCTAATTCCAGTAGCCTCATGCCCACGATGCTGCATCGCAAAAAGTGCTGCAGATGCCAACTTTGCAGCATCCTCATTTCCATAAATTCCAACTATTGCACACATATTATAATCCTAAACAATCATTTATACTATATAATCCAGCATCTTGATTTATTATCCATTTAGCTGCTTTGATAGCACCTTTACTAAAAGTATTTCTGCTTGTTGCTGTATGATTTAATTCTATAAATTCACCATCATTATAAAATCCTGCAGTATGGCGACCTACTATATCTCCACCTCTTAGGCTCATAACAGCTATCTCATCTTTAGTTCTAGCACCAATTATCCCATCTCTTCCAGATACTCTTACATCATCAAGGTTAAGTCCTCTTGCATCTGCTGCATGTTCTGCCAAAGTTAAAGCTGTTCCGCTTGGAGAGTCAACTTTATGTCTATGATGCTGTTCAACAATTTCGCAATCGAATTCAGCTAAAGCTTTTGAAGCAAGAGCGACTAGTTTATTTAATACTGCCACACCCAAACTCATATTTGTAGCATAAAGAATCGGTACCACTTTAGAAGCTTCTATTAAAAGATTTTTTTGATGCTCATTAAATCCAGTTGTTGCAATTACAAGTGGTTTTCCTGCACCTGCTTTTACAATCGTAGATAATAAATCTTCAGTAGCTGTAGGAGCACTAAAATCAATAGCAACATCACAAGCGTCTAGCAATGTAAGCATATCATTTGTTACAACAGTACCCTCAGGCAAAACTTTTTTTAATTCATCAAATACATGCACTGAACCTACACTTAACTCTTCATCAATATCTAAATCATCGATAAGTAAAGAACCAACTCTACCCGTACTTCCTAAAATTCCAACTTTTAACATATAAAAACCTTTTTTTAAAAATAAAATGAATTATACCCAATCATTGATAAGATACTTATTGTAAATATAGGCTTAATTAAAAAATATTCAAAATGAAACTTTTTGGCTATTTTTTAATGATATAGTTCCATTATAACAAAATAAATTATTTACATAAGGACACTAAAATGATAACTATTATCAAAAACTCTCGGAAAAAAAAGCGAGTGCTTAAGCAGAAACTGGTTCTACTACTTCTTTCCACAATAATATCAACTATCACTTTCACAGGTTGTGGTGGTGGAAGTGGAGGTGGATCATCTTCAACAAGCGGTACAGTTGTAACAGGTGTAGATGGATATATAAAAAATGCAACAGTAAAAGATGCTTTAGGACAAACAGCAACTTATAGTTCAAGTGGAAAATATACTTTTGCAAGTAGTCCGACATATCCTTTATCTTTAACAGGCGGTCAACTGGAAGATACAAATGCCTCTTTTGATATAAATATGACTGCTCAAAGTGGTAGTAGTGTCTTATCTCCTATTGCTACATTTTTAGAAAATAATTCAACATTATTATCTAAGTTTGCTAATTTAGGATTAGGAATATCTACAATTGATGAGTTTACAGTAGATTATATAAATTCAAATGATTTAAATCTATCAAAACTATCTCAACTTTTATATGTGATGATAAAAGATGATACTTTACTAACCACTTTTAAAACAAATATAAATGCAAATGAAGGAAGTTTGGATAATCTTTTTTTAAGAGCCCATACAGATTCAAATGCTTCTGCTTCAAATGGTAAATTTAAAATTAGGATTTTTCTAAATAAAGTTAACTCTTACACCGGAACTGCTTCAGGAATGGAAGATTTTGTTAAAAATTATAAAAACTCAATTATATCTTCATTGGTTGATGGGAATAGAACTATTCTAAAAACGGGGCAAATAACGGAAGGATATGATAATGACGGAACTTCTGGAACAGGTACACAAGATGATGGTACTTTAAGTCGTGGAATAACTAGAAGCTACACAGATAACGCTAATGGTACAGTAACTGATAATGCCACAACATTAATCTGGCAAAAAGAGGATGATAACAATACATATAATTGGACTGATGCTATTGCTTATTGTGATAATTTAAATTTAGGGGGAAGTACGGCTTGGAGATTGCCTACTATTGAGGAGTTTGTTCAGCTTGCAGATAAAGGTACTTCTTCGCCTGCAATTAATGCTGTGTTTACTAATACAAATATTTCCTATTACCGGTCTTCTACTATAAGTGCTAGTAATAATAACGATGTTTGGAATATCCACTTCGTTGATAGCCGTGTAGGTATGACTATTAATTCTTTTGCCGTTTATGCTCGTTGCGTTCGTTCCGCAGATTGATAATTTGAAAAATTTAGAGAGAGTACAACAATCATTGTGCGACCTTTGAAGGACACTGTAGCTATGCAAATAGCTACAACTTAATAAAAAAGGTAGGGAAAATAGATGAAGAAAAATATATTAAGCTTATTGTTGCTGGTTAATCTGGCAAATGCAGATTTTATAAGAGATGATGAAAAAAGCGTAGTAATAGATACTGCTACACGACTTATGTGGCAAGATGATGCCAGTGTTACAAAAGATTGGGAAGATGCAATAACTCATTGTGAAGCTTTAACTTTAGGTGATTATAGTGATTGGCATTTAGCAAATTTTAATGAACTTCATATGTTAGTAGACAGAAGTACATATAATCCTTCTATAAGTAGTGCATTTATAAATGTAGTTAGTTCCCATTACTGGTCGTCTACTACAAATGAGAATATTCCTGCCAATGCTTGGGTTGTCAACTTCGATCTCGGCGAAAGCTATCCGGATCCTAAGACGACTGATACCTTTTATGTTCGTTGCGTTCGTTCCGCAGACAACGATTGATTTGGTGACTTTGATAGTTTCGCTCGTTCCAACTCTCCTGAGTGGGAACTAGGGTGACCTTATTGTAAATATGTAATAGCAGAAATACCTGCTGCTGCCCCGTCGCCTGCTGCACATACCACTTGTTTTGGTGCATCAATTCTAATATCACCTGCTGCAAATAGTCCTTCAACTGATGTTTTCATTTTTAAATCTACTTTTACTTCGCCAGACTCATTTACATCACATAAAAAGCTTCCATCATCTTGGATTAAAGTTTGATTTAAAACATCACGACCTACAAATATAAATGCTCCAAGAGCATCTAAAGTTTTTGTTTCACCAGTCTCTTTTGATTTCACAACTACACCAGTTACACCCATATTATCACCAACAATCTCTTCTGTTGTATGGCTTAATACTGGTATGATATTGTCAAATTTAGCTAGTTTTTCCACCTCATGCGGAGAAGCTCTAAATTCATCTCTTCTATGTACAATATAAACTATTTTACAAATATTTGCTAAATATATAGCTTCTTCAATAGCAGTATCTCCGCCACCAATCACAACTACATCTTTATTTTTGTAAAAAAATCCGTCACAAGTGGCACAAGTACTTACACCACGACCGAAAAATTCAGCTTCACCTTTAATACCAGCTGGTCTAGGTACACTTCCTGTTGCTATTAAAACTGATTTTGCATTAATTTGACTATCTCCACTTAATGTTAAAGTAAAAATCTCACCATTTTTTACAACTTGTTTTACTTCACTCATTTCATGTTTTAACCCAAATCTTTTACATTGATCCGGCCATTTATCCATAAGTTCCATACCTGTAACTACTTCTATTTGTCCTGGATAATTTTCTATCTCACTACTTTGAGTAATTTGTCCACCAGGTAAGCCTTTTTCAAACATAGTAACATCTTTTAATCCACCACGAGTAGCATACATTCCTGCTGTTAATCCTGCTGGTCCACCACCAATTATTGCTAAATCTAACATATTTTTTACCTTTTAAAAATTTTATATATGATAGTATAATATAAATAAAAAAGGTTAGATACAAAAGTACCTAACCTTTTTAAATAATTCTTGCTTAAGTTTAAGAGTTTTTTATAATAAACCGTTAATTTTATCAGCAAATGCTTGTTTAGAAGAAGCTCCAACCATAGTTTCAACAATTTCACCATCTTTCATGATTAAAATTGTAGGAATTGATCTGATTCCAAACTTAACAGCTAAATCTTGCTCTTCATCTGTGTTTACTTTACAAATTGAAGCTTTACCTTCAAATTCTTCCGCTAATTCTTCAATCACTGGAGCAATCATTCTACAAGGTCCACACCAAGGAGCCCAGAAATCTACTAAAGAAACACCCTCTTTTATTGTTGCTTCAAAATTATCGTTGTTTAATTCAATATATTTACCCATATTATATCCTTTAAATTTAATTGAAAAATTATACGAAACAATTACTTTAAATAAGCTTTTATAGATGTATTAAATTGTTTTTATTAATTCTATTTATAAGCTATAAAACATATTTTGGATAGAATCCGACAAATTATAAAACAAATGGATAAACAAATGGATATTAGAAAAGAATTTTTGGAATACTTTAAATCAAAGGGACATGATATAGTTAGTTCTATGCCTTTAGTGCCTGATGATCCGACTTTAATGTTTGTCAACGCCGGTATGGTACAATTTAAAGATATCTTTACAGGCGCAATTCCAACTCCAAGCAATCCAAAAGCTACAAGTTGTCAGTTATGTTTACGAGCAGGCGGAAAGCACAATGACCTTGAAAATGTAGGTTATACTGCACGACATCATACACTTTTTGAGATGCTTGGAAATTTTTCTTTTGGAGATTATTTTAAAGTTGATGCTATTAATTATGCCTGGGAATTTATAACTGTAAATTTAGAACTTCCAGTTGAAAAACTTTGGGTAACAATTCACGATAGTGACGATGAAGCTTTTGATATTTGGAAAACAATAGTTGCTCCTAATAGAATTATTCGATTTGGCGATAAAGATAATTTTTGGTCTATGGGGGATACTGGTGCCTGTGGTCCTTGCAGTGAGATTTTTTATGACCAAGGTGAAGAAAACTTCAATGGTCCTGAGGATAAAATGGGTGGTGAAGGTGATAGATTTTTAGAGATTTGGAACCTTGTATTTATGCAGTATGATAGACAAAAAGATGGAACATTAAATCCGCTTCCAAAACCGTCAATTGATACGGGTATGGGATTGGAGAGAGTTATTGCAATTAAAGAGGGTGTTTTAAATAACTTTGATAGCAGCCAATTTAAACCTATGGTTGATAAAATTGCCCAGCTTTGCAATGCTAAACCAACCGATGAAAATATAGGTAGTTACAGAGTAATTGCTGATCATGTGCGGGCTGTTTCATTTATGTTAAGTGATGGTATTTTATTTGATAAAGAGGGTCGAGGTTATGTTTTAAGAAGAATTTTAAGACGAGCTGTACGACACGGATATTTACTTGGATTCAGAAAGCCGTTTATGGGTGATATCGTAGATACTTTAGTTGAAGGATTAGGTGGGCATTATAAATTTTTAGAAGAGAAACAAAACTATATCAAAGAACAAATCTCACTTGAAGAGGAAAGATTTTTTAAGACTATTGAAAAAGGTATGAATTTGTTTAACGAAGAGTTGCCAAATACAAAAGATAAATTTGATGGTGAAATTGCTTTTAAACTTTATGATACTTTTGGTTTCCCATTAGATTTAACTGAAGATATGTTAAGAGAGCAGGGGAAAGTGGTCGATACAAATACTTTTGAAGCTTGCATGAATGAACAAAAAACAAAAGCAAAAGCGGCTTGGAAAGGCAGCGGAGATAAAGCCAAAGATGGAGATTTTAAACAAATCCTTGAAACTATTGGGAAAAATGAATTTGTAGGATACGAGAAAACTGCTTGCCAAAGTACAATAGCAGCACTTCTTGATGAAAATTTCAAACAAGTAAATATTTTAAAAAAGAATAGTATTGGATGGGTAATGCTTGACAAAACTCCTTTTTATGCTACAAGCGGAGGGCAGAGTGGAGATACCGGTGCATTAGAAGATGGCGAGCATATAGTGATTATCACTGAAACTGCTAAATTCTTTGATATTAATTTATCTAAAGTAGAAGTTGTTAGTTCTACTTTAAATGTAGGTGAAACTGTTGAAGCTATAGTTGTGCAAAGAGAAGAGATAGAAAAACATCACAGTGCTACACATTTACTGCAAAGTGCTTTACGAATGGTATTAGGGGAAACAGTATCACAAGCTGGAAGTTTAAATGATACTGGCAGATTAAGATTTGATTTTACATATCCCAAAGCTGTGAGTAGTGAACAACTGAAAGAGGTAGAGGATTTAGTTAATTCTATGATTGCTCATGGTATAAAAGGTTCTGTTGAAGAATTGCCGATTGAAGAAGCTAAAACAAAAGGTGCTATTGCTATGTTTGGTGAAAAATATGGTGATACAGTCAGAGTAGTAGAATTTGGAGATGTCAGTGTTGAATTTTGTGGAGGAACGCATGTTAAAAGCACTGCTGAAATTGGAAGTTTTTATATCACAAAAGAGAGCGGTGTAAGTGCAGGAGTTAGAAGAATTGAGGCTGTTTGTGGATTAAGTGCTATTGCCTATACTAAAGATATTATAAATAAAATGAATACACTTGAAATCGAAGTTAAAAACAAAGATGTCTTGCAAGGTATTACTAAATTAAAAGAGCAAATCAAACAATTAAAACAAGAATTAAATGACGCTCATGACAATGTATCAACTCCACTTGAAGAGGTTGAAATAAATGGTGTTAAAGTTGTAGTTGATATTGTTCAAAATGGTGACCTTAAAAAACTGGTTGATGATATGAAAAATGGTCATGATAAAATAGCAATTTTACTTTTACAGGCTAAAGGCGATAAAGTTATGCTAGTTGCGGGTGTTAAAAATGCATCTGTTAAAGCCGGTGATTGGATTAAAGCAGTAGCTCCGATTGTTGGCGGAGGCGGAGGTGGAAGACCTGATTTTGCACAAGCCGGTGGGAAAGATGCTTCTAAATTGGAAGAAGCTAAAGTAAAAGCTATGGAATTTTTAAAAGAGAATATCTAATATTTTAGATATTCTTGATTTATTTATAGTTTGAGCTAATTATTTTATAATAAGTTTGGCATTTCTTATTGCATTTTTTGGAAATTTTATCCCAATTGATTTTGCTGTTTTCTTATTAATTACAAGGTAGGCATTTCCAAATTTTACCGGTAAATCAGTTGGTTTTACCCCTTTTAAAATTCTATCAACCATTCTTGCGGCTTGTTTTCCTAGTTCTGTATGTATAAAGCCGTATGTAAACAATGCACCTTGTTGAACTTGCTGATAGCTAGGTGCTGATAATGGTAACTTATTTTCTATTGCATATTTAGAGAAATCTTTTATTCGTACCTCTATTCTAGAATCTCTAGGTAAAAATATTGCCTCTGCCTGACACTTTGCACATTGCTTGAGAAATTCTTTCATAGTTATATTCTCAGGAAATGGTTTTTCTATAATATTTATATTTAAAAATTCAGCGACCTCTTTTATGTCAGCTCTTGAAGCAATGGAACCACCGTCATTTGGCGTATATGGAACTAATACCTTCTTAATATCCGGAGCAATTGTATGCAGCCATTCAAATCTTTTAGCATCTCCAATGGGTAATCTAATGCCTGTAATGTGACCTTCCGGTGCATTTTGGTTTACCAATATATTTGAATTTATTGGATCATTTACAGGACAAAATACTACAGGTATATTAAGATTTTTTGTTGCTCTTTTCACCTCCTGCGTGGCAGGAGTACTAGATACTAATATTATGTCCGGCTTTTTTTCAACAACAGATTTTACAATAGATTTTAGATTTTTGACTTTTTTGGCAGCTCCGGGAACTATATATTTTATATTTTTATTTTCTTCCCAGCCATATATTTGCATCTGTTTTTTAAAGCCGTTAAATGTATTGTCATCAACTTTAGATAATGATACAAATGCAACCGTATAAGTTTTTATTTCATCTTTGCCAGATTTGGTATTAAAAAAAATACCAACTAAAAGTATTGTAAAAATCACAATAAAAATATAAACTCTTTTATTCATTCAATAACCTTTTAATAATAACAAAATAATATATATAGTACTATAACTTATATAAAATAGTACATAGAAGAGAGAAGTTGTGAAGTTACCTGTAAAAATAAGTTTAAGTGTATCTATCGTAGCCATAGCGTTTATGCTCTTTTTATTTAATAATATACATCAACAGTTGATACAATCTGAAAAAGAATTTATAATAAATAAATCCAAAAATGATTTAGAGCAGCTAAAAGAAAATATTGATATGTTATTAAGTAAAACTAAAAATATCTTATCAGTAGTCTCTGCTACAAATTTAGAAGCTAAAAATATGCTGCATAAGCAAAAAATGAGATTTGAATTTTATATGAAAAATATTCCTGAAATTCGTGAATTAAAATATATCTCAATAGATGGGAAAGAACTTATAAGTATTTCCAGAGAAACAATTTTAAATAGACTAGAAACAGATTCTTATTTAAATAAAGACAGTTTTAAAATAGCATTAAAAGAGGAATTTTTTATAAGCGGTATCTATTTTACAACAAAAGACAATAAAATGATGATAGATATATCAAAAAGAATACTTGATATGAGTACTCAAAAGACTGTAGGCGTTATGATTGTCAAAGTATCAATGGATTCTATTCAAGAGATGATAAGTGATAAACTAATCGATTTTGACGGTGTTGCTTTGTTAGATCAAGAAACGAATGAATTTTTATATAAAAGCAGTCATACAAATGATATAAATGATAAATATTTTTTATCTTCTGAATCATTTATAAGAATTATTAAAGAAAATGGACAACATTTCTTGATGGTTACCAGTGAATATAATAATATTAAATTAAAACTTAAATTATTTTTACTTACAAAAGAGAGTAATCTTTTTGCTCATATAGAATCTACATTAATAAAAAATTTACAGTTATTGGCTCTTCTTATAATATTGTCTTCGGTTATTATATATCTTATTACCAGCAATATGTTGAAACCTCTTAAAAAGTTGACCAATGATATAAAAAATCTTTCAACTAAAATTGATAATAAGTTTAAAGGTAATATAGAAGATAAGTTTGATGAAGTTGATGAGATAAGATATTCTTTTGATATATTTGTAAAGCTGATTAAAGATGATAAAAAACAACTAAATGATTTTAATATGAATCTTCAAAATAAAGTAGATGAAGAGGTTGAAAAAAATAAAATAAATCAAGAACTTCTAATGCAGCAATCAAAAATGGCAGCAATGGGGGAGATGTTAGAATCTATAGCACACCAATGGAGACAGCCATTATCGGTGATAACTACAAGTTCTACAGGTATCCAAATGCAAAAAGAGTTTGAAATATTAACTGATAAATTTTTATTAGAATCTTGTGATGCTATAACAAATAGTGCAGAACATTTATCACAAACAATAGATGACTTTAGAAATTTTTTTAAACAAGATAAAAGAAAAAAAATTTTTAATATAAAAGAAACTTTAGAAGCTACCATAACTCTTTTGATTTCTAAATTTAAAAATAGAAGTATAGAGATAATTAAAAATATTGATGATGTTGAAATAAGTGGATTTAGAAATGAATTGATTCAAGTATTTATGAATATTTTAAATAATGCAAGAGATGAATTGGAAACAAAAGATTATAAAAGATTAATATTTGTAGATATAGTCAAACAAAATGATACTGTAATAATAATGATTAAAGATAATGCCGGAGGTATTCCAAAAGAAGTTTTACCCAATATATTTGATGCCCATTTTACCACAAAAGATGAAAAAGACGGTACAGGAATAGGGCTGTATATGACTAAAAAAATAATTGAAGATAGCTTTAATGGAATTATTGAAGCTAAAACTATAGAATATGAATATGATGGTCAAAACTATAGTGGAGCTTTATTTACAATATCTATACCTATAGGTTAATTATATCAAACTTCGTTATATAAACTATCTCGTTCAACAGGGATAAATCCACTGTTTTTAATTAAACTTACAAATTCATTTTGAGCCAGCCCATTTGCACTTTTAGCTCCAGCTGCGCTGTTAATTGATTCTTTTTCAATAGTTCCGTCTAAATCATTTGCACCAAACTCTTGTGATAAAAGTGCAAGTTTAACAGTTGAAGTTACCCAATATGCTTTTATATTTGGAATATTATCTAATATTAGTCTGCTGATTGCCATAGTTTTTAAAATCTCTTGTGCTGTCAAATCATTTTCAACTTTTAAATAGTTGTTTTCTCTTTGATAAACCAAAGGGATAAAAGCATTGAATCCACCGGTTTCATCTTGTAAATTTCTAAGTCTGATCATATGATCAATTCTGTTTGCTCTACTTTCAATATGTCCAAACAGCATTGTTGCATTTGATTTTTTACCTGCTTTATGCCAAAGTTTATGGATTTCCAGCCAATCATCTGAACTTACTTTTCCACCGCAAATTCTTTTTCGCACCTCTTCATCAAAAATCTCAGCTCCACCGCCCGGCATAGAATCAACTCCATATTCAAC
Organism: Arcobacteraceae bacterium; assembly: GCA_023138835.1. Taxonomy (GTDB): domain Bacteria; phylum Campylobacterota; class Campylobacteria; order Campylobacterales; family Arcobacteraceae; genus CAJXII01. The sequence goes on along the minus strand of JAGLOP010000006.1, from coordinate 5,826 downwards.
CATTTTATCAATAATATCTTGATGTGTTAAATTATATTCAGTAGCTAAAAAATGAATCTCAGCAGCTGTCAAAGCTTTAACATGAAGTTGTGGATATTTTGCTTTTATTTTGCTAAATACTTCTAAATACCATTCTAATCCAGTATCAGGATTATGAGCTGAGACGATATGAACTTCTTTAATTCCATTCTTTACACTTTGCTCAACCGTATTTAAAATCTCATCATGTGTCATTGCATAAGGATTTGGATTTTTTCGACTTGAACTATATGCACAAAATTGACAAACATCTTTACAAATATTTGTAGGATTGATATGTCTATTTATATTGTAATATGTTTTTTTGCCAAACTTTTCTTCTCGAATGATAGAAGCATATTTACCCAATTCAAGTAAATCCATATCATATAATGCAATACCGTCTTCTAAGGTCAGTCTTTGCTTTTGCTTTAGTTTCTCAACAAGCGTCATTTAGATATGCTCTAAAATTAAAGTTAAATCTTTTTGCTCAATAATAATATTTGCTTCTTTTTTAAGAATATCATGTGCGCAGAATGCAACTCTTTTATCTGCAAATTTGAACATACTTCTATCATTGGCACCATCACCGACTACTAGTGTATCTTCTCTTGTAATATCAAGTAATCTTTGAATTCTTTGAATCATATCACCTTTACTAATATCAAACATCATATCGCCGCCAATAAGTCCAGTAAGCTTTCCATCTTTTTGATGCAAAATATTTGCAAAATCTGCATCAAGTCCAAGCTTTTCTTTGACAGGTTCAGTTCCAATTCTAAAGCCGCCGCTAAAACATACTGTTTTATATCCTTTTGCTTGAAGTGCTAAAATTGTCTCTTTTGCACCTGGCATAAGTGGAAGATTTATACAAATCTCTTCAACTCTTTTATAATCAAGACCTTTTAAAAGTGCTACTCTTGTAGTTAAACTTTCAAAAAAATCAAGTCTACCGCTCATTGCTTCTTCAGTAATCTTTGCAACTTGTTCTCTAATGCCAAGTTCATCTGCTAAAAAATCAATAGTTTCCCCATCCATTAATGTTGAATCAAAATCAAATACTGCTAATTTCATTATTTAAATACCTTTTTTATGCTATAATTTCGCAATTATAACACACGTTGCCTTAGCGACTTGATTTACTAAAAAAAGGTTTAATATAAATGTTTGATACATTATTGGAAAAATTAAGAAATGAAAATTATTTAACTTTAGAAACTACCCCCTCGCATGAGCCGAGTTTTGATAATATTCTGCAAAATTTGGAAAAATATGATTTAGCCTCAAAAATTGATGGATTTAGTACAACCGATAATCCACTGGCTAAACTAAAATATAACTCTATTTTAGCTGCCATTAAATTACAACAAAAATTCAACCTTCCTGTAATTGCAACTATGACAATGAGAGATAGAAATAAAATAGCTTTACAGTCAGACCTTTTAGGTGCAAATGATTTTGATATAAGAACAATCTTAGCACTTACCGGGGATCCAGCTCATATGAGTGACCAGCCACATGCAAAAGGTGTATTTGAAGATAACAGTCAGATGCTTTTACAAATAATTAAATCATTTAACAATAGTATGGATTATGCTGGAAAACCTTTTAAAATAGCACCAAAAACAATTTTGCCGTTTGCTGTGATTAACTCTTATGCAAAGAATTTTAAATCATTAGAAAAGAAAATGAATAGAAAGATTCAAAGTGGTGCGGTAGGGATAATATCTCAGCCGGTTTATGATGTTTCTAATGCTAAAAAACTTTTAGAACACTTTGAAACAGCCAGAGAAGAATTTACTGATGAAAGAAAAGAAAGTCAATTAATCTTAGGAATATTTCCAATTACGCGTCTTCGAACTGCACAATTTTTATCTTCACATGTACCGGGTATTTATGTACCTGATAATTGGATAGATGCTTTAACAAAAGCTTCTAGAATTGGAGAAGATGAGGAGAGAAAAGTTGGTATGGATTTAAGTAAGAATCTATTAAAATCTATACAAAAAATACATCCTAAAATTCACTTAATGACCGCCAATAAATTTGATATTGCAAATGAATTATTAAGTTGAATAAAAAACTAGCTTCAATTGATATAGGTCTTAAACGAATTGGTACGGCTATTTGTTTAGCTTCAAATATAGTAACGCCGAAAACTGCGATTTTAAGAAAAAATCGTAATCAAGCTGCCGCTGAGGTAGATAAATTCTTAAATGAATGGGAGATAGATACTTTAGTTGTAGGATATCCAAAATCAAGTGATGAGATGCAAAGACGAATTCAACACTTTGTAAAGCTTTTAAATTTTGACAAAGAGATTGTCTTTCAAAATGAAGATATGAGCTCTGTAGAAGCTGAAGAACTTATGAAAGGCGATATTAAATATAAAAGAGATGGAAGAATAGACAGTCTTGCTGCTAAAATTATTTTAGAGAGATACCTTACTTATTTACCACAACAGCAATAGCAAAACCACCATCATGTGTAATACTCAAACTTGATTTTTCAATTTTAAATTTTTTTCGTAAGTGTTTTTTATACTTTATTTGAGGTTGTCCACTTTTTGATTTTGTTATTTTAATATCATGAAAACCACATTCTCTACCAATACCAGTGCCGATTGCTTTACTTGCAGCTTCTTTTGCAGCCCAAAATCCTGCATAACTAGCTGGTCTTTTTATCAATGCAATCTCTTTTTTAGATAAAAATCTTTTTAATGCTTTTTGTCCAAATTTTTTATACATTTTTTCAATTCTAGAAACTACGGTTATATCAATTCCAATCATTTTAGGTATAATATCCTTATGAAAATATTCTTTAGTAAATTATTATACCTTATTGTTATGTTATTTATTATTAGTTTAATATCTTTTATTGCTATAAATCTTGCTCCAAACAGCTTTTTTGCCAGTGGTGAACTTAATCCAAACATTACACAAGAAAGCATTGAACATTTAAAACAAATATATGGACTTGACAAGCCTATGTATATTCAATTTTTTTCATGGATTATCAATATATTGCAGTTGGATTTCGGAATTTCATTTAGTAGTGGTGTGATGGTTAAAGATGAGATAATCAACAGGATTCCTATTACATTAATCATAAATATTACAGGTATGTTTTTTATTTTTATATTGTCTTTATTTTTAGGTATAAAATCAGCATTAAACAAAGGTGGTATTTTTGATAAATTTGTGGGACAATTATCAATTCTAAGTTTCTCAGCACCCTCATTTTATTTAGCACTGATGGGTGTTTTGATATTTTCGGTAAATTTAGAAGTTTTACCAATTTCAGGAGTTCACAGCAGTGATATGATTGAAGGGACTATCTCTTATTATCTTGATACTGCTTGGCATTTAATTTTACCGATTTCTATTATAATTTTTGGAGGAATTGGCAGTTTAACTTTATATATTCGTTCACTTACTATTGAGATTTTAAAAAGTGATTATATCTTTTTTGCCAAAGCTCGAGGATTAACTAAAAAACAGATTTTGAGATTTTATATCTTGCCAAATCTTTATCCTCCTGTGATAACTTTACTTGGTCTTAGTTTACCGGGAATTATTGGCGGAAGTGTTATTTTAGAAACTATTTTCGGTATTGACGGGATGGGGTTATTGTTTTTTCAAAGTGCATTAAGTAGGGATTATCCGGTAATTATGGGAATACTTATCATTGGAGCATTTTTAACTTTGGTTGGAAATATATTAGCTGATTTAGTTTTAATGAAATTAAATCCAAGTTTTAAGAATTCATAAGGAGAAAGATATGTCGTGTAATATAGCCAGGCGTGCGAAGAAACTGTTTCGCAGTAGACGATTAAAAAAAGGTGTTTACCATTACGATAAAACTGATCCAAATAATTTAAAACTTCCACTTAATATAGATAATATCGGTGATGATACTATGCATAATGTCATTTCTAAAATGGTAGAAAAATATCAAAGTTTAAACTATAAAAATTTTGACAGAGAGCAATTGGATAAATATAAAGAGTGGGACGACTTACAGTTATTACTTTTAATTAAGTTTTATAAAAACGAATGGAGTATAGATATAGAGAATGAAAAAGATTTTTTTCCGAAGTTTATATTTACATATAATCCAAAACCGTTAAAAGCAAAGATTGATAGTATAATATCTTATTGTTACGATCATATTAATGAAAACGATACGAAAGAAGAATTGGAAAAAAGTTTTTCTTGGTCTGCTTTGGATGTAACTTATTTATTACACTATTTTGTCATAACACATCCAGAATATGAAGAAAATGGAAGCATTTAAATAACTTTTTAATATACTATTGCAATTTGGGAGAATAAAATATGTCATTTAGAAATAAACTTTTACTTGGTTTTGTTATTTATGGAATAGTTTTAATCAGTGTTGCTATTTTTAGTATTTACAATATCAATAAAACAAACTTAAAAATTGCAAATATTGATAATGCAATGCAAAAATATATAGAGAAAGATGACTTTTTTAGTTATCAGATTAAGAATATAGAATTAAAACTAAAGACCTTGAAAAATTCAGAATTATTTCAAACATATATCAATACTGACATGGATGAACGCGTACACATGAGTGATCTCTTTTTAGCGGTTGCTGGAACAGCATCTAATATTATGCAACTTCGTTATATTGACGCAGCAGGTTTTGAAAAAATTAGAATAGATAGAAAAGAGTATGATTCCAAACCTTTTATAGTGCCTCTAAACAAATTGCAAAATAAATCCAATAGATACTATTTTAAAGATATTGTAGATAAAAATAAAAATGAAATATGGTACTCAAGAATTGATTTAAATATAGAACATGGGAAAATAGAAGAACCAATAAAACCAGTGCTTAGAGTTGGTACTCCTATATTTAAAGATGATAAAAAAGTCGGTATATTGATCATTAATATTTTTATGAAAGAGCTATTGAAAAAATTCTCAAAAGCATCGCTTTATGATATACATTTAATAGATAAAGATGGAAACTTTATTGCTCATTCTGATCATAAAATGTGCTGGAACAAGTATCTTAAGAATGATTATACTCTAGAGCAAGAGTATAATAAAACGGCTAAAAATATTTTAGATAATGATGTTTATCAGGATGAAAATATTTATGCCAAAAAATTAAATTTTACTAATGATGATAATTTAAAAGCGATAATCAAACCAAAGAAATTTTATATACAAAGTCAAATTAACAAGCAGACCAATGATCTACTTATTGTTATGTTTGCTGTTCTATTTTTATCTCTGCCATTTGCCTATTTATTTGCCAAAACTCCTGCAAGGTTAAAAGAGGAGTTAGATAATTTAAATGTACAATTAGAACAAAGAGAAAAATTTTCTAATACCGTCATAGAATCAAATATTAATGCTATTATTGTAATTGATGAGGAGCAGATGGTATTGGTATTTAATAAAGCAGCAGAAAATATGTTTGGATATACAAAAGAAGAGATGTTGTATAAAAAATCTCTTGATAAAATAATTCCTATAAACTATTTAGACAGACATAATTATGCACTGTCAAACTATATAAAAACAAAAAAATTTAAATCAGATATGGCCAGTTTACTTGAAGTGGAGGGGAAAAGAAAAGATGGTGGAATCTTCCCGATTCTTATTGGTTTGGGTGTAAAAATAGAAAATAAAAATATATTAATAGTTGCCAATATGTCAGATGTTACAAAAGATAAAGAACAACAAGAGCAAATAAAAAAAAGAGATCAAATCTTACAACAACAAAGTAAATTAGCATCCATGGGCGAAATGATTGGCTCAATCGCCCACC
>JAGLOP010000005.1 GCA_023138835.1 Arcobacteraceae bacterium | reverse complement strand
ACATTTGTATTAATTCTCATAATTTACTATCCCTTTTACATCTTGTATAACATATTTAGAAGTATTATACAGATACAAATCTTAAATGTAGCTTATAAAACTAATATGAACCGTGTATTTATCGGATGTTGTAGGCATTTCTTAAAGTTAGATTAATATCCGCTCAATTCTTTAATATTTTCGATTGTTTTTATATTACTTTTCAATCTTTGTTCCATATTATACTTTTTAATATGCTTCGCTAAAATCTTTTTGTATTTTATATGATTTCTCGAACCAACCTCAAAAGTTGAAAGTTTTTTTTGTATTTTTATTATATCGTCTGGTATGGGATTTTCTGTATTACTCAATATTTCACCTTTAATATATTTATTTACATTATGATTATATCAAATTCTTATTTAAAATAACACCACACTCAATATGTGAACTAAAAGCAAACTGATCAAACAAGGCAAAGTTTTTAATAGTATGAGTTTTTGTAAGCTCTAATAAATCACGATGTAATGTTTCAGGGTTACAAGATATATAGATAATCTGTTCAAACTCTTGAGCTAACTTTGTCGTGGTCACATCAAGTCCGGCACGAGGCGGGTCTACAAATATTGTACTAAAATCGTAATCACTCAATTTTACATCTTCTTGTTTCATTCTTCTAAACTCACGAATTCCAGCTCTAGCTTCTACAAATTCTTCACTACTCATTCTTATAAATTTAATATTTTGTATCTCATTTAGTTCACAATTTAATTTTGCACTTCTTATAGAAGTTTTACTTATCTCTGTAGCTAAGATCTTTTTAAACTGTTTAGATAACGGTAAGGTAAAGTTACCTCCGCCGCAATAAAGTTCACATAAATCATCTTTAGGCTCACAATTATTAAGTACCCATTCAATCATTTGTACATTTACTTTGGCATTTGGCTGAGTAAATCCACCCTCTTGATATTTAATTTTAAATGTTAAATCTTGGTCCTCATTCTTGCGGAGTTGCACAATTTTTAATTCTTCATTTATATAATCATCTGTCAAAATTACTTTTTGTTTTCGGCTTCTTCCTATAATTTTAATAGCAAGTTTTTCTTGTAACTTTTTAGCTTCAATACTCCATTCATCATCTAACTTTTTATGATAAATCATAGTCATTAGCAAATCACCTGTTGTCGAACTCAAAAACTCAACAGAAAAGAACTTCTTATTTAATATTTCATTATCCGTAACCTCATCAAGAAGTTTTTTCATAAGAGAAGCAATAGCCAAACTAACCATACTACAACTATCAATAGTCAATAACTTCTTATTAATATCACTCATAGCATAGTCAAGCTTACCCATCTTATGAAATACTCGAAACTCTGCTCTATTTCTAAATGCACCATCTTCACTTTTAATAATATCTACATTGCCATCATAAATATCAGCAAATCTTTCTTTTTCTCTTTTAACTTTAATATCAAGCTGTTCTTCATAACTCATACTATGTAAAGTACAACTTCCACATTTTCCAAAATATTCACAATTCATTAATAACCTTAATTTTTTAATTATTTCGATATTATACCAAATGATTAATTCAACTTTAAAAGAACAACTGCACAATTTACTAAATTGTGATTTAAAAACACTATATCCAGTAGCTAGAGGTTTAAATAGAAAACTATATTTTTATGTGGGACCTACAAATAGTGGAAAAACATATAAAGCAATGGAGCAGTTAATGTCTGCTGATTGTGGAACTTACCTTGCACCACTGCGACTTCTTGCTTTAGAAAATTATGAAAACTTAAAAGCAAAAAATATTCCTGTTTCACTGGTAACTGGTGAAGAGGAAAGATTTGATGAAGATGCCGGGCATATTTGCTCAACCATTGAGATGATCGATTTTAATTTAGATGTTGATGTATCAGTTATAGATGAAGTTCAAATGTTAGATGATCCAGATCGCGGTTGGGCTTGGGTAAATGCTATTGTTGGCTCACCTGCTAGAAAAGTAATTATGACAGGCAGTGTTAATGCACTTGATGCTGTTAAAAAAATTGCAATGTATTTAGGTGAAGATTTAGAGATAGTTAAATTTAAAAGAATAAATCCACTTGAAGTTATGTCAAAACCTGTGAGTTTAAGACAAATCCAAAGTGGTACAGCATTAATTGCTTTCAGTCGTGCTGATGTTTTAAAGATAAAAAGCAGGCTTTCAAAGTATCATAAAGTTTCTGTTTTATATGGAAACTTAAGTCCAGAAGTAAGACAAGATGAGGCTAAAAGATTTAGAGATGGAGATACTGATATATTAGTAGCAACTGATGCTATTGCTATGGGATTAAATTTACCAATCAAAACTATACTTTTTACCACAGATACCAAATTTGATGGAATTAGCAGACGAAAACTTATCTCAAATGAGATAACCCAAATAGCAGGTCGGGCAGGTCGATATGGTCACCATGAAGTTGGATACATAGGTGCTACATCAAGAAATGTATTAGAACATATAGCAAAAGAATTTAATGCTCCGCTGCATACTATTAAACCACCCTTTAAAGTTAAAGCAACTGCTTCACAGATTCAAGAGCTGTCAACTCATTTAAAAACTAAGAATTTATCACAAATATTAAAATACTTTTCAAAACATATGAAATTTGACGGACCTTTTGAAGCTGTTAATTTATCTACTATGATTGAATTATCAAAAATATTAGACCAAAAGAGCAATATGAAACTAGAAGATAAATATCTTTTAAGCCAAGCTCCCGTTAGTACAAAATCACCTTTAATACGAAGTGCATATTTTCATTATATAAATTCAGTTATGAATGAAACAATAGTAAATTATAAATCATCAGTAAATGTAAGAGGAAGTGCAAGAACGCAGAAAGAATTACTTAAAGCAGAAGATGAAGTTAAAAAAATAAGCCTTTATTTATGGATAGCATACAAACTTCCAAATCTTTTTCCAGATGCCTCTTTTGCTATGACAACAAGAGTTGCTGTCAATAAATATTGTGAGAGTTCCTTAAAATCAAGAAAGATTGATTTTGATATAAAAGAGCAAAGCCGTAGAGGTAAAAGAAGAGATCAAAAAGACAATCAAGAGGATAGAAGATCAAATAAGAGTCGCCGAAAAAGATATTAAATAAATTTTCGCTATAATTGATACTATATTAATAAAAAGAGATTATTTATGAGTGATACTTCAATAATTATATTAGCAGCGGGTCAAGGTACTCGCATGAAATCAAATACACCCAAAGTTTTACATAAGATTTCTGGGAAAGAGATGCTTTATTATTCAATTAAAGAAGCTAAGAAATTAAGTGATGATATTCATATTGTTTTATATCATCAAGCTTCAAAAGTTCAAGAAACTATGGAAAACTATTTTTCCAGTTTGAATTTTCATATTCAAGACCATGAAAACTACCCGGGCACCGGCGGGGCAATAATGGGAATAACTCCTAAAAATAAAAAAGTTTTAGTTTTAAATGGAGATATGCCTTTGGTTCAAGCGGAGGAACTAAAGGCTTTAATTAGTGATAACCCTTTAACAATGTCAGTTTTACAATTTGATGATGCGACAGGTTATGGTAGAGTTATAATTGATAAAGAAAAGGTAGTTAAAATAGTTGAACAAAAAGATTGTACAAGTTATGAACTGGAAGTTAAAACTGCAAATGCCGGTGTATATTGTTTTGAAACCTCTTTTTTACTTGAAAACTTGCCGAAACTATCAAATGAAAACACTCAACAAGAGTATTATATTACAGATTTAGTTGAGATTGCTGTAAATAGTGGTTTATGTATTAAGCCTGTTATGGTAAAAGAAGAAAACTTTAAAGGTGTAAATTCTAAGTTTGACCTTGCAAATGCAGAAGTTATTCATCAAAGCAGAATCAAAGAAGAATTTTGTAAAGCCGGTGTGATTATGAGATTACCTGAAACTATTTATATAGAAGACAGTGTAGAGATTCAAGGGGAAAGTATTCTTGAAAATGGAGTTACACTTCTTGGGAATACGAAAATTATCAACTCTCATATAAAAACAAATAGTATTGTAGAAGATAGTATTTTAGAAAATTCCGACATTGGTCCAATGGCAAGAATAAGACCTCTTAGTATTTTAAAAGATACACATATAGGAAACTTTGTAGAAGTTAAAAAATCACACCTAAAGGGTGTAAAAGCCGGTCATTTATCCTATCTTGGGGATAGCGATATTGATGAGGGTACAAACATAGGTGCAGGAACTATTACCTGTAACTATGATGGAAAGAAAAAAAGCAAAACTATAATTGGTAAAAATGTATTTATAGGAAGTAACACACAGCTTGTAGCTCCTGTTACACTTGAAGACAATTGTATGATAGGTGCGGGAACTACCATAACAAAAGATGTAAAAAGCGGTGAACTTGTAACCACTAGAGCAAAATCCAGAGTTATTGCCGGGTTTTTTCATAAATTTTTCGGAACTAAATAATGCAGCTTTTAGAAAATAAAAATATCTTAGTGGCTGTTACGGGAAGTATTGCAGTTTATAAAAGTTTAGAATTGATTAGACTATATAAAAAAGCCGGTGCAAATGTACGGGTAATTATGACAGATTCAGCTAAAAGATTTGTATCTGCACTTACTTTTGAAACAATTAGTCAAAATAAAGTTTTAGATGAGACGAGCGAAGATTGGAGTACTGATACAGTTAACAATCATATTGCCATTGGAAAATGGGCTGATATTTTTGTAATAGCACCCGCAACTGCGAACACTATAAACAAACTGTCAAATGGTATTGCTGATAATTTACTTTTACAAACAGCACTTGCATACCCAAAAGTTAAACTGCTTTGTCCAGCTGCAAATACAAATATGATACAAAATCCTTTAACGCAAGCAAGTATGAAGATGTTAAAACTTTGTAACTTTAAAATTATCAATTCAATTACTAAAGAACTTGCCTGCAAAGATATCGGCGATGGTGCAATGGCAGAGGTTGAAGATATTTTTCATACAACTTGCAAAGAGTTACTTAAAGATGAATATTGGAGCGATAGAAAAGTTGTGCTAAATGGCGGCGGTACAATTGAAAAAATTGATGATGTACGATATATAAGTAATTTTAGCAGTGGCAAAATGGCGGCTAGTTTGGCTACAGCACTTTATTATAAAGGTGCTGATGTATGTTTGATAACTTCTGCATCTGTCAATATTCCAAATGAAATTCATACAATAGAAGTACAAAGTTCATCAGAGATGTTTGAATATGTACAGGACAGTATAAGAGTAGCTAAAAAAGGTAAAATGAGTGAGGCTACACTTATGGATAATTCAAGTGTACAGCTAATACAAAAAAAGCCTTACTTTTTTGGAGTGGCTGCTGTTAGTGATTATACCCCCAAATATCCACAAAATGGTAAAATGAAAAAAGATGATATTGGCGATAGTTGGGATTTAAAACTTAAAAAGAATATTGATATTTTAGAGTCAATTACTAAAGAAGGAATTTATACCATTGGATTTAAAGCTGAGATGGATAAAGAAAAAGCAAAAGACAATGCAGCTTCTATGCTAAAAAATAAAAATCTTGATGGGGTTTGTTTGAATATAATTGACGAGCAAAATAATTTTGGAAGTGATACAAATAAAATAGAATTAATTACTTCTCACTCTTTGCAGTGGAAACAAGAAGGTTCAAAATTAGAAGTTAGTTTAAAATTATTAGATAATTTAAAAGAGGGGTTTAATGACTGAGAATAAACTTCCCGCACATATCGCTATTATTATGGATGGTAACGGCAGATGGGCAAAGGAAAGAAATCTAAACAGAACAGCAGGGCATGAAGAAGGTGCTAAGGTTGTACGAAATATCACAATACATTGTAGCGATTTGGGAATTAAATATTTAACTTTATATGCTTTTAGTACAGAAAATTGGACCAGACCAAGATTAGAAGTTGAATTTTTAATGAAACTGCTTGAAAGATATTTTAAAAGTGAGCTACCAATCTATTTAGAAAATAATGTTAAGTTTAAAGCTATTGGCGATTTAAGTAAATTCTCACGAAACTTGCAAAAAGTTATAAAAGATACCGAAGAAAAAACTGCACATTGTTCAGGACTTACTCAAGTACTTGCACTTAACTATGGCAGTCGTGATGAGATAACTAGAGCAGTTAAAAAACTTATTGAACAAAATTTGGAACCAACCCAAGACAATATTAACTCTTGTCTTGATACAGCGGAAATGAGCGATGTTGATTTACTAATTCGCACTAGCGGAGAGGTAAGAATATCAAATTATCTTCTTTGGCAAAGCGCTTATGCCGAGATGTTTTTTACTCAAACTTTTTGGCCGGAATTTACCACACATGAATTAGATGATATAATTTCAGACTTTAACAGAAGAGAAAGACGATTTGGTGGAATTTAGTATCTTTTTGATTGGGCTTATTTTTGGGTCTTTCCTTAATATGTTAATTTATAGATTACCTTTAGGTGTATCTTTAATTCATCCAAAACGCTCAATTTGTACATCTTGTAATCATACAATAAAATGGTATGAAAATTTACCTATTCTTTCATACATATTTTTAAAAGGTCAATGTTCATACTGCAATGAAAAAATATCAATCACTTATCCTATCGTTGAACTTCTAACCTCAGTTGTTACTTTAGTTTTATTTTATAAATTAGGACTGAATATAGATTTTATTATCACCACTCTTCTTTTTTATACTTTTATAGTTTTATCATTTATAGACTTTAAATACAAGGCTGTGCCGGACTATTTATTAATATTAGCACTGATAATTTCATTTTTCACTTTTAATTTTTCAATACAAAATGCTTTTATTTTTGCCGGTGCTTTTGTCTTACTTGAACTTTTTGTAACTTTTTATATTCAAAATATCAAAGCAAAGCTTTTAAAAGATGATACCTTAAAGAATCAACGGGCAATGGGGGAAGGAGATATTCCTATAATTGCAATTATTGGTGGATTACTTGGAATAAAATTGGGCATATTTGCTATCTTTTTAGCAGCAGTTTTAGCTATAATTCCTGCACTTTTAAATAATATCATCAAAAAAGATATAGAAACGCCTTTTATTCCATTTTTGTCATTAGGTTTATTTATAGTATATATATCTAATAATTATTTTTTACAACTTTTAGGAGAGATTATAAAATGAGACTTTTAAATAAATATCTTTTTAGTACATTATCTCATACATTTTTTCCTATATTTTTAACTTTATATATTATCACATCAATTATATTTTTAGTTAAAATGGCAGCTTTAACATCTGTAATACAAATGAACTTTTTAGAACTTATGCAATTATATTCATACTCTATGCCAACTATTTTATTTTATACTTTACCAATATCATATTTTATAAGTATGACTTTGACCGTATCAAAGTTATCCGGCGAATATGAAATGATTGTTATAACCAGTTTTGGTTTAAATCCACTAAAAATTATTAAGTTATTTTTGGCAACCACTATATCTATATCACTTCTTTTACTTATTATATCACTAGGTCTTATTCCAAAAGCAAATGCTTTAAAAGAGATATTTATAAATGATAAAAAGCAAGAGGCACAATTTAATATAAAAGCCAGTGAGTATGGTCAACGGTTAGGTTCTTGGCTGATATATATAAATGAAGAAAAAGACAATAAATTCTATGATATTACATTGCTGCAATTAGATAATAACAAAGATACTTTAACCTCTGCTGCATATGCTACAATGGCAAATCATAATAATAATTTAATTCTTAAACTGCAACAAGGCAAAAGTTTTATAATATCAGATACTCTTCAACAAATTGATTTTGAAGAGATGTTTTTAAATAGTCCAGGTACTAAAATAAGAAATATTAAATCACTAAATGATATTATTGCTTACTGGAGTGATAGAAAATTAGATTTAAAGAAAAGTAAAAGTTTTACTTTTAACATTTTAATATCATTATTCCCTTTAATATCATTACTTTTTATTATTGCTATTGGTTATTTTAACCCGCGATATAATTCTAACTATACTACATTTCTATCATCTACTGTTATAGTTATATTTGTAATTATTGCAAATCAATTATCCCTTAGATACCCAAATACCAGTCTCTATACATTTCCCATCCTTTGGATTCTTATTAGTTATATATATTATTCTTTGACAACTAAAAAACTTTATTAACAAGCTTTATTGTAATGTATATAAAAATAATACTCTCCTATGATGGTTCAAGATATAACGGCAGTCAAAAACAACCAAAAAAGAATACCATACAAGATGAATTGGAAATTGCATTTAGGCGATTGAGTATCACTAGTAAATTAGCTTTTAGTGGAAGAACAGATAAAAATGTACACGCTTCAGGGCAAGTTATATCATGTGAGATTCCAGACTTTTGGACAGATTTAGAAAAGCTCAAAACTGCACTTTCAAAACAGATTCCAAACTCTATTCATATTAAAAAAATAATTAAAGCAAAAGATAATTTCCATGCACGATTTAGTGCAAAAAAGAGAATATACAGATATATTATATCTGCAAAACCTATAACTGCTTTCAATGATAAATATTTACATTATCATAAAAATATCAATATAGATAAAATCCAAGAAGCTGCCAAATATTTTATTGGTATTCATGACTTTGAGTATTTTAGTAAAAGTGGTAGCGAACCAAAATCCACAATTAGAGAAATTTATGATATTAAATTTTATAAATATAAAGATTTTTATATTTTCAAATTTAAAGCAAATTCATATTTAAGAAGTCAAATAAGAATGATAGTTTCTTTTTTACTTAAAATATCAGACGGTAAAGTTTCTATTGATGATTTAAAAAATCAACTACAAAAAAAAGAGCTAATATCATGGACACTAGCTCCTGCAAATGGTTTATATCTGAGTCGTATTATTTACTAATATAACTATAAAATTCCCCACTGTTTAATAAAGTCATCATCACAATCAATAATATTTCTTTGCCTTAAATCATCAATCACACTTTTTGTACAAACCACATCATCCGGCCATCTTCGTTGAAAGTTATCATATCCATTTTTATTTGTTGCATCAATACCAATTGTATTTCCATCTATAAAAATATCTCGATTAGAATCAATATTGTTTACAACTCGCCAAACCAACATATAGGTATTTTCCAAATCATTATCTTTTTCATCAACAATTACTAAAATCTTAATATGACTAAATAACGGTTTTAACTCTTCAAATAAATATCGCTGAGATCTATTTTTTTCAACAGTAACTATTGCTATCGGGTTTTTTGTATCGGTATGATATTGTTTTAAATCTTTAATATCTTTACAAATTTCTCTTGTACGAACTAATAATTCACCATCATTTAAAATTGTAATTCCAGACTCTTCAATTTCATTTCCTGTACAGTCAATTCCCAATTTCCCACCCAAAGCAAACCTTGGACTTGCATGGTCAAGTGCATCAACCACACCTTTTGTAATTAAAAGTTCTTCAGAATTTAGTCTATTTAAAATCCATTTTGTAATGGCTGTATCATCATCAAGTTCAGGTGCATCAGCCCCTACAAAAATAGCATGTTTTACAAAACTCATCTGCCCTACTCCCCAAAAAGCATGCATCATTTGTTGAGCATGTCCTGGGTAGCTTACATTTATTTTTGCTAAAATCAGATTATGAAATACACCATTTTCAGGCATATAATAATCAATCAAATCAGGCGCTGTAGTTTTAAGTAGAGGTAAAAATATTCGCTCCGTTGCATATCCCATATACTTATCTTCAAGTAATGGTTTTCCTACAACCGTAGCTGCAAATATTGGGTTCTTTTTACTTGTAATACAAGTAACATCTAGTACCGGATATTCTTCTTCTAAAGTATAATATCCGGTATGGTCACCAAATGGACCCTCGATTTTTACGATATTTGGATCAACAAATCCTTCAATGACAAAATCAACATCATGAGGTACATAAATATTATTTGTAATTGATTTTACCAATTTAGCATTTTCTTTTTTTACAAATCCATAAAGTAATAATTCAAATACACCAATAGGTAACGGTGCTTGTCCACACCAAATATACATAGGATCCCCGCCAATACCAATAGAAACAGGCATTTTTTTACCTGCTTTTTTATATTCATGAAAAAAGTGGCTACTGTCTTTATGTATTTGCCAATGCATTCCAAGTTCTCCGTCATTGTACACTTGAAGTCTATACATCCCGACGTTTTGCATTTTTCCATCAAGACTTTGTGTATATACCTGCCCCATGGTTATAAAAGGACCACCATCTTGTTCCCAAGTAGTCAGAACCGGCAAATCACTTAGCTTGGCATCTTCATCTATTTTTATTATCTCTTGACAAACACCTTTTTTATTTAATCTTTTTGGCGGCACATTTTTAAGATTAAAAAGTTTACCAAACATTGCAATTTTATCTGCGAAACCTTGCGGTGGCTTCATCTTAAGTAAACCCTCTATCTCATTTGCTATTTTATTTGCATCCCCAATAAATAATTCAACTGCTTTTGGTGAACAAAAAACATTCATCAAAATTGGTGTATCAAAAGTTTTATCATTCTTTTTATCAATTGGCTTTGTAAAAAGTAAAGCTTTGCTAATCTCTTGTTTTATTTCAATATAAGCAATATGAGGAATTTCAAGATTTATATCAAGCGGTTCATCAATTATTTTTAATAAGTCATTGTCTTTTAAAATTTGGATTATTTTATTTTGCTCTATCATCTTTTTAATCTCCTTAAAAATGAGTCAATCTCTTCATATTACAATCTTTGAGGCATCTCATCTTTAAATGCAATACTCTCTGCTTTTTCTAAAACTTCCATAGCTCCATCTAAAATAAAATCATTTGCTAAAGTTGTCCCTAAATTATCACAATGTGATATAAGTGCCGTTGAAGTTTTCCACATGATATTTGTACCGTCTGGATAACCAATCATTGCTTCAAGATTAATAACATCACCATCTATTGTAGCATTACAAGCAACTGGAGCAGAACACCCTGCACCTATTTTACTTATAAAATCCCGCTCAATTTTAGTACAAATAAATGTTGGCTCATCATTTAAACTCATTGCAATTTCCCGCACTTTATCGTTAGATGCAACTATCTCAATACCAAGTGCGGCTTGTCCCATAGGTGGTATCATATTTTTTAATTTTAATTTTTTTGTATATGGAATATCTTTTAATAAATCCAATCTGTGAAGCCCTATCCAAGCTAAAATAATAGCATCATATTGACCCTCTGCAAGCTTTCGAAGTCTTGTATTTACATTTCCTCTTAAATCTTTTACTATTAAATCAGGTCGTTTTTTAAGTAACTGCATTCTTCTTCGCAAACTTGTAGTTCCTACAACTGCACCTTTAGGTAAAGCTTTTAAACTTTTATATTTATGAGATAAAAACACATCACTTTGATCTTGTCTTTGTGTGATAGCAACTAATTCTAATCCTTCAGGAATATAAGTAGGTACATCTTTTAAACTATGTACTGCTAAGTGTGCATTTCCTGCTAACATCTCATCTTCTAATTCTTTTGTAAAGTGTCCCTTACCTCCAACTAAGGCTAAAGGCTTATCAAGAATCTTATCACCCTTACTTACAATTTTATTTAATTCAACTTCTATATTTGGAAAAGATTTTTCAATTCTATCCTTAATATGATATGCTTGCCAAAGTGCTAAATTACTTGCTCTTGTTGCTATTATTAGTTTTTCCATTATTTACCTTCTATTTTATGTATTTTAAATATTTATTTCTCATTGGGTCAATCTCTCCATCAAAGAAAATTGTTGGTGTTCCTTGAACTAAAGCATCATCTGAAAGTTTTAATCCATATTTCAGTTCATCTTTTATCTCTTTTGAATTAATTTGTTTCATAGTGAAATTAGTTTTTAACTTCTTATTAAAAATAGCCAAAACTTTTTTATTGTCTTTTTCTTTATATGCATCAAAATCCTTCTCAAATTCAGCTGTATATACTTTATAATCTACATTCTTTATACCTTTTTTGTGTGCAAAAATTGAAGCTTTTACCAAAGTTTTTGCTGTTGGATGCATACTAAGCGGCATATGAATATAATATAAAGCTATCTTTTTAGGATTCTTTTTTACATCACGAATTAATTCAGGAATAGTATTAACACAATTAGGACAAAGAGGGTCACTAAATACTACCATCTTATGTTTAGCACTAGCATCTCCTGCAATTAAAAACTTTTTATCATAATATTTGGAATCTAATTTTGGGTACATTAATCTTTTAAAAGATATGTTATTTTTTATATTTATTAAATCCGGTGCTATCATTTTCCTATTAGAAAAAAGCATATCTTTTACATTTATCTTCTTTCCCTTAGCTTCTAAAGCTATATCAAAAACATATCCAACCCAGCCGTCTTGTTTTAAATCTTTTTTAAAAAATAGCTTTACTTCATTGATTTTGATCCTTGGATTTCTGGCAACTCTTTGCTTCTCAAATTTTATAAGTTTTTCTTCAAATGTTTTTGCAAAAAGATTAGTACTAAAACTAATGCTTAATAGACTTATTATCGTCAATAATTTCAACATCGATAACATCTTCTTCTCCTTTTTGTTTTGGTTGATTGTAACTGTTAAATTCTGTATAACTATAATTAGTTTGCGAATAGTTTGAATTATTTGAGGCCCGTGGTTTAAATTTAAATATTTTACTAAAAACTATAGTAAATAATCCAAATTGCAAAAGTATCCCTATAATATCAGTAAAAAATCCCGGAACTATTAAAAGTATCGCCCCTATAGCTTTACCCACACTGGACTTAACAAATTCATCTTGTGTGATCTCGCCATTCTTAACGGCATTTATTTTTTCACTAAGTGAAAATTTAAAATTCTTTAAAATTGTAGTTCCAATAACTACAGTTAAAAGAATTTCCACAAAAGTCAACAAACCGCCAATCTGCCCGGAAATTGTAGATGAGATCATCACCTCTAAAAATAGATAAATTAAAAAATAAATCAAGAATTTAACTCCACTAATGTTTGGGTTACTTTATCAATTTCTACTTCTTGTTTTTCTAAAGTTTTTCTATCAATAATTTCTACTAAACCATCTTTAAGCTGCTTACCAACTACTACGGCATAAGGGAAACCAATAAGTTTAAAGTCACCCATTTTAAAACCATAAGTGTCTTTTTTCCCATTTCTATCATCAATAATTGTACTGATACCAGCATTTTTTAAATTTTCATAAATTTTCATTCCAACTTCAAGTTCATCTTCTTTTTTAGCATTTGAAACAATTACATCTACTAGATATGGAGCAGTAGATTTTGTCCAAATACATCCAACTTCATCATGATTTTGTTCAATAACTGAAGCTACAAGCCTACTAACTCCAATTCCAAAGGTTGCCATCTCAAATGGTTTTGGCTTACCATTTTCATCACTAAAATGTGCTTCAAGTGCTGATGAGTATTTATCTCCAAGCTGAAAAATATGCCCAACTTCAATACCTTTTTTAAAGCTAAGCTTTCCACCGCATCCACATTTTCGTGTTACCTCTGTAGTTTGAAGTTGTTCATAAGTTAATTCATTTACCTTGAAAACCTCTTCTTCATCAAAATAGATAATTTCAATATTATCACCATAATCACAATCTTGACATACTATAATAGTATCTTCTCCACTATCTGCCAATACATGAAACTCTTTACTTCCAGTTCCACCAATAGCACCAGAGTCAGCATTAACCACTCTAAAATCAAGTCCAAGTCTTGTAAAAATCTTTTTATAAGTTTGCTCCATAAGATCAAATTCTCTTACCATATCTTCTTTTGAAGCATGAAAAGAATATCCATCTTTCATCAAAAATTCACGACCTCTTAAAATTCCATATCGAGGTCTTGCTTCATCTCTAAATTTAGTATTTATTTGATATAAATTTACAGGTAAATCTTTATAACTTTTAACTCTATTTTTAACCATCTCAACCATAGCTTCTTCATTTGTAGGAGATAAAACAAAATCATTTTGATGTCTATCTTGTATTCGAAGCATCTCTTTGCCCATATCCTCAGCTCTACCACTTCTATCCCAAAGCGACATAGGTGTCACAAAACTTAATTGTACTTCATTACATCCTGCATTATCTAACTCTTCTTTTACAATTGTGCGAATTTTATCTAATACTATTTTTCCCAAAGGCATAAAATTATAAAGCCCGGCACCTTCTTGATTTACAAAACCACCTCGTACTAAAAATTGGTGTGACGGCAAAACCGCATCACTTGGATTTTCTTTTGTTGTCGGTATAAATAATCTGCTAAATCTCATTCTAATTTTTCCTTAATGCTTGTTCGCATTTTTCTTTCTCTTCTAAATCTTCTAAATTCTCTAATCCGTAAAGTGTTTGAACTGTATTTATCAATCTATCACTTTCACTGTCTTTTGAAGCTTCTCGTAAATTTGATGTCGTTGTATGCAAAAATTCACTCATTACTGTTTGACAAAGTTTTATGATATTTTCTTTGTCTTCATCTCTTATAAACTTTTTACTTATTGCATTTTGTATTTTTTTATTTATAATCTCATTGGAATTTAAATATATTTTTTTCAATATAGGCTCAACACCTAAACTTCCAAGCCATATATAAAACTCTTTAGTCATACTTCCAATTATAGAATAAGCATGTTTTGCCTGCTCGCTTCTTGAATCTAAATTCTTTTGAACGATATCTTTTAAATCATCAACAGCAAAAACTTTTACACTTTTTAGTTCCATAGTTTCTATATCTCTTGGAATTGCAATATCAAACCAATACCTTTGAAAATCAACCTCTTCAACTAAATCTTCGGTAATAATAGGATATGGCGCTGATGTAGCAGTTACTAATAATCTCATCTCGTTTAAAAGTACAGATAATTTTTCATAAGGTTCAATCTCAATCATATCTGAATGGTATGATGTATTACTTGCTATGATTGTAGTAGCTAACAATTGAGCCTTTTTGATATTTCTGCTGGTTAGTACAACTGTAAAACCGTCTCTTAAGAAAGTTCGAATAGTTAATTCACTCATCTCCCCTGCACCAATTACTAAAGCTTTTACCTCTTTGGGATTGACAAATATCTCTTTTGCCTGTGCAACTGCAGTAGATGCAACAGAAACGGAGCCAGTTCCTAAACTTGTAGCATTTCTTACATTTTTAGCACATTTAAAAGCATAATTTACTAGACGAGTTAGTTTAGTACTAATAAAAATCTTATCTCGTGAAAATTTAAAGGCATCTTTAAACTGACCGGCAATTTGAGTTTCCCCGACAACCAAGCTATCCAAAGATGATACTACGGTAAACAGATGATGAACTGCACTTTCATCTTCATAAGTATCAACAATATTTTCAAGTTCTTCAATACCAATATGTGATTTCTCATCTAAAGCTTCTAAAATACTTTTTGTAGCATTTTTTATATTACTGACACTTGCGACAATTTCAACTCTGTTACAAGTAGATGTTAATATTGCTTCATTGATATAATTACAATCAACAACTTTACTTAAAAAAGTTTCTTTTTCTAAATCATTACCAAAAGCTAATTTTTCTCTTGTACTAATATTTGTATTTTTATGTGTAAAGCTAACAACTAAATAATGCACGGTTATAAATCCCTTATTTTATATAATATCATAACTTATCGATTATGACACTAATGTATGTCGGAGATTATACAGTTTTTTTGCTTTAACCTTAACTATTAAAATTATCTCTATAGTCTTCTCTGATTCGTAAAAATTCATCAACATTAGCAAAAAATATATCTACAAGTTTTGGATCAAAATGTTTACCTCGTTCATCTTTAAAAAACTGAAATATTTTCTCATCATTCCATGCTTTTTTATAACATCTATCACTTCCTAATGCATCAAATACATCTGCAATAGCTGTAATTCTTCCGTAAATATGTATATCTTCACCCTTTAGTCTGTTTGGATAACCAGTCCCATCATATTTTTCATGATGCTCATAAGATACTATTGCAGCTATTTTTAATATAGCTCTTTGAGAATCTTTTAACATATCATATCCAATTAATGCGTGTTCTTTCATCCTCTCAAACTCTTCAACAGTTAGTTTGCCGGGCTTGTTTAATATATCATCAGTTATGGCAACTTTACCTATATCATGCATTGGAGAAGCTTCTTTTAACAATTTTACCTCTTTGGAATCAATACCATACTTTACTGCAAATAATTCTGAATATGTTGCTACTCTTTTTACGTGATTTCCAGTTTCTTTACTTCTTGTTTCACAAATTGCACCCATTTTAGATACAATCTCTCTTTGTGTATCGGTTACCTCTTCATTCAATATTTTTATTTCTACCAATCCCTCTTGAACTTTTCTTTCAATCTCCTGCTTTGCATTTTCAATTTGCGTTATATCACTGAATACAACAATTTCAAGCATCTCTTCTTCTATCTCTACTTCTGATAATGTTACACTGAATATATATTCAATATCCTCTTTTACAATCATAGCTTTATGGTGTATATTTGGATTATCCAGTATATATTGAGTCCATTTTTTTCCATCTATCATTATTTGAAGATACCCTTTAGGTGCCTTTTTATTAAAAGTTTCACATATACACTCATGAACATCTGTAAACTCTTTTAGCTCACTAATATTAAAAAATTTCATAAATGCTTTATTTGCACTTTTTATTACTTTTCCATCAGTTGTAATTACTATTTGTTCTTGTGTATTTAAAACCGTATCAATGAAATGTCTCTCTTTTTCCAATTCTTCTGTTCTTGCTTTTACTTTTAACTCAAGTGTATTGCTCAAATTCTCTAATGCTTTTTTATTGGTTATCTCTTGCCCAATAGAATTAAAGCCTATAATGTTCTTTTTCTTATCAAATTTTGGAGATATTATTACCTCAAGCCAAAAAATATTACCGTCTTTTTTTCTATTTTTTATCTCACCTGTATATATATTATCCGTTTTCATCATATTAGAAATATCGGTAAATAGTTTTTTAGACATATCCTTATTCCAAATAATATTACAAGGTTGACCTATAAGTTCCTTCCTTAAATAACCGGTTATATTACAAAATGCATCACTTACATAAGTTATCAAACCATTTTTATCTATGTGTGAAGAGATAACATTTTTATCAAAAGATTCCAATGATTTATTTAGTTGATAGGTTCTTTTATCAAGTCTTTTTATAGTTCTATATATATTTAAACCTGTAAAATGTTTTATAATTATTAAAAACAATACTATAAAACCACTAAGAGATGAATACAAAAAGAATTTATATTTTGCCTCCCTTTTTAATTGAATTGCATCATTTATTAGTTTATTAGCTAAAAAAGACTCTACTGTTTTAAACAGATTCACTTTTGCTGTAAATGTATCAAATGCATATACTGCATCTATTTGAAATTTATTAGTTTTATTGATTTGTAAAAGCTTTTGACTAATCAATTCACTATTTTTAAATACGCTTGATTCTACTATTTTATAGTATCTGTTTTTAGATTCATCATTTGCATGACGTAAAAAATTTTTTATATAAAGCTGCTGTTTTGTGATAAGCTTTATTAAATTCGATCTATCTTTATATCTAATATAGTCTTTTGATAGAATATTAACAGTAACTGCTCTTTGAATACCTAGATACTCTTTTACATATAAAAATTTTAAATATGCCAATGATTCTTTAAAAATCTTTTCATTTAATAAGTGTTCACCTAATGAGTGATTAAGTGTTTCAAATATAAAAAGCAACATCTTTTCATTAATAGTGCTGTAAAAATCTATAACTTGATCATGTTTAATTAGTTTTTTTTTAACTTCTTCTCTTATTTTATTTATTTGACTTAAATTTAAACTGGCAAACTTATCTTTTACAAAAAATATATTATTTTTTAATTCAACAATTCTTTTATCAGTTATTTCTGTTTGTATTTGCAACTCTTTTGAAAATTTCAAACCATCACTGCCTATATAACCGCTACTTAAACCTCTCTCTTTTTGTAACTCATGAATTAAAGATGAAATTACTATTGAAACATTAGAGGCTTTTTCAACTTCATCGCTATTTTTATATATCTCATAATTATGATTTATTTGAATAAATGTATATACTAAAATAGTAAAAATAGATATAAAAAATATTATATTTACTTTTGTAATGATTGCTAATTTATTAAAAAAATTATACATAACTAATTATTATTATTGTCCTTTATTTTTAGTCGGAGAGTATAGTATAAATATCATTAAAACAAAATTGATATTTTGTCACAACAATGTCATAAAAGCCTTTAAATAAACCTCTTTAAAGACCTTTGTCTCCTTATTTCTCTTTTAAGTACATACAATGCACTTTTCTGATATTGTCCAGTTCTCTAAATACTTTAGTTGTATCATTCTCAATTAAAACAGCAACCTCTTTTAACTCTTCATTTGAAGCATGTGCTGCATTTTTATTAATATACTCTTGAACACCGTTATGAACATGCTCATGAACTTTTTTTAGTTCATTCCAAGATGAAGAACTTACAAAGTTAGCACCTGTTTTCTCTTGTACATCTATCCATTTACCTAAATTACAAGAGTGACAATCTACAACTTTATGAGTTGTAAATGCATCAAGATTTTCAAAATTTTTCTTCTTAAAGTTAATATGATCGTTTTTATATTTTGATATCTCATTAACAAGAACAATATCACAAACTTGTTCTTTTACATCACTGTTAAAAGTTGCTGTAGATGTAACTTGTATCAATTTTTCTGAAAGTGTAGCCACATTGCCGGCCATACTGTTAATTTGGGATGATGTGGCTGCATTTTTCTGCGTCATATGATCTAAAGAATTGATTGCATCATTAATTTGCATTATCCCCACTTCTTGCTCTTTACTCGCAGTTGCAACAGAATCAATCATCTCTTTAGTCTGTGTGATTTTACTATTAAGTACTTCATATTCTTTAATCATCTCATCTGCAATTTGTTTACCTTCACCTGCTTTTACTGTTGCATTTTCAACCAAATCCTTAATCTCTTTTGCAGCCTCAGCTGAACGAGATGCAAGATTTCGTACCTCTTGTGCAACAACGGCAAACCCTTTGCCTGCTTCTCCTGCAGTAGCTGCTTCAACCGCGGCATTTAAAGAGAGAATATTAGTTTGAAATGCTATTTGGTCAATAACTGAAATTGCTTCATTAATTGCAGTTACATTTTTATTTATCTCATCCATTGATACTGCTGTTTTATTAGCAAGATTTTTACCTGTGTTCGCAGAATCAGTAACCTCTTGAGACAAATTAGACATTTGTGCAACATTTTGGCTGCTGCTTTTTATATTACTTGTTATCTCCTCAACAGATGCGGCAGTCTCTTCTAAAGATGCAGCTTGCTCATTGGATGATTTTGATAGAGTTTGCGCAGAAGAGGTAAGGTTATCTGTACTTTGACTTAGTTCTTCACCGGCATTTGAGATCATTGCCATAAGTCCTGAAATATTTTCTCCAAGCAGTTGACTTGCTGTCATCAAAGTTCCCATCTCACCGCTTATACCTTCTCTCTCTTCCTTTGTAAGTGTATAATTAAATTCATTGTGAGCAAACTTATCAAGTACTTTGGTTAAGTTGGTAAACTTAAGCTTAGTCTCTTCTAGCATTTTATTTATATTTTGTCTTAAAGTCTCTACTTCACCTGTAGCACCTTCAGCTTTTATAGTATAGCCAAAAAAGCCGTTTGAAATTTTACCCATTACATCATCAATTTCAATTACAACTTTTTTATTTTGTTCAAGAATAAAAGATGTTTTCTTAATCTGGATATTCATATCTCTGGTCATTTCGGCAAACTCATCACTGCCGTTTACTACCATAGGTTTTAAATAATCTTTTTCTCTGATTGCATATTGAAAAAAGTACCCAAGTCCTGTTTTGAATTCGTTTAGTGCGTTTAATATTCCCAAACTGATCATTCGCGCCATAACAAGTATAAAAATTATCCCTGCAGCTACAAGCGAAAGATCAAATATCATCGTCGCATTAGCTTTGTCTTTCACATCTTCAACATTTTGAATAAGTACTAATGCAAGATGATCATCTACTGCTTTTAATTTATTGATCTTTTTGGTAATTTGATCAAACCAATAAGTGGCATCAACTCCAAACCCGCCTATTGTTGTCTGTCCAAGCGCTGTATCTCTCATCTTTTGTACTTCATTTACGGCAACACCCTGCACTGTCTTTTCATAAAACTTTAAAAAAGAGTCTTTTGCATTTGCTTTAAATGATTTTAAAAATGAATTTTGTTCCGTCATAAGTACAATGAATTTTTTCTTCATACCAGGCAAGAATTTATTTCTTGCAAATGCATTAGATAAAACAGCACGCTCAATACCAGCTCTCTCCTTGCTCATTAAAAAATTATAAAAAGCGGTAAGATCATTTGTTGCATTTGAGGAGGCTGCCATTTTTACGACTGTTGCAATAGTATCTAAAAATGATGCGTTCATTGAGGTATAGTATCCAATGGCATCTTTTGCAGCAATTTTTAATGCAGTTACATTAGTTCTCATACTTTGAATCTGTTTTAGTTTTTTCAATGACAGATTTAAGTTATTTTGAAACTCTTTTGAATATATACCTATATTTGTTGCTTTAAGATTATTAAGCAGTTTTAAGATTCTTTTATCGGTAAGTTTTCTCTGATTTGGAAGCTTTGTAACAAATTTTGTTCCACGACTCCCTATAAATCCCGCAGTTGCACCTCTCTCTTTTTGAGTTTCATGCAGTAAGTTTGAAATACTACTTGCTATTGCGGTTGCATTTTTTAATTTTTCGTTATTTATTCTTAAATTATCACGAATATGATTTTCTACTTTTTTTAATAAATTTATTTTTTTTGTTATCGTATCAAACCAATATTCAGCATTTACTCCAAAACCGCCTATCTCGTGAGCATTGGACATTATATCTCTTATACGGTTCACTTCATCTATTGATTTACCTTGTAAAGTATCTTGATAAAAAGATTTACTATTTGATGAAGCATAATAAAGAAATGTTTTCATATAAGATGCCTGAGAGGAGATAAGATCATTTAATTTTATTCTCATTCCCGGACCAAAACTGTCTCTTCCTAATGTATTCGTACCAACAGCTCTTTCTATTCCTGCTCTCTCTTTTGATAATAAAAAGCTTGAGTATGCTGTGATCTCTTGAGTGATCTTTGCATCATCCGATAATTTTGCAATTACAACAACTTCATCTAAAAAAAGTTCGTTCATCTTTGTATAATAACCAATTGCCTTAGCAGCTTTAATATTTAATTTGTCAACTTTTGGTCTTATATTTTTTAATCCTTGAAATTTATTTATAGCCTTTTGTATATTTGCCTTAAATGATTGAGGATAAGATGAAAATTCTATAGCATTTACATAATTCTTAAGGTCATTGAATTTAGAATTTGCCAACTCTCTTTGTTTTGGCAGTTTTTCGGCAAATTTCTTACCCTTACTTCCTATAAAGCCCGCGGTCATACCTCTCTCTTTTTGTGTCTCATGAACAAGAGCTGAAATTTTAGTAGCCAAAATAGCAACTTTTTCAATTTTATTCATCTGGGATGATTTTTTATAAGCGTCGTATGTATGCATCGCTGAAAAATATGCCAGCCAAACTAACGGAATAAAAACCAAAAGCATCAATTTATATTTGATACTAAATTTATTTAAGAAATTCATAACATTCTCCTTGTTGAAAAAATTATAGCATAATAAATTCAATTTTAGCACAAAAAAATAAAAATTATTTTATGTCACTATTTTGTCACAACCCCCTTTATTACAATATGATAGAAAATTATTATATCGTACTTATTATAACATAATTTAAACTATATTATTATCTTTTGTTATAATTGATCACATAATCATTAATTCAAATTATTCAAATTTTGTATAAAAATATTGAATCCTCATTTAAATACTAATTGATAAATTTAAGTTTATTTTATGTTTAGATATGTGACAATTTTAAAGATCAAAAATAATTGCCAAACCTACTGTGAAGTAGGGACGGAAAGCTACGAGTCTTTTGATGAAGATAGTCGGGTTGCACTTAAATGTTATATTTTTATGTACAGTTTTATTGTAATTTACTAATCAATCTTAAAAATCATCAGCTTTGCGTACATTTATTTTTTTAATAAGCTTAAAAAAAGGATATGTTATGAAAAAAATAATTTTAGGATTAAGTATAGTAACGGCATCATTATTGGCAAATGATAATTTTATAACCGACGGAGCACCTGGATTAAAAATTGGTACATTAGGTGCAGGTGTTGAGTACACATCTAAATATAATGATAAATTAGATTTACGATTGGGAGTTAATTATTATTCACACAAAGATAGTGGTACTAAAAGTGATATCAATTATGATATTAATTTAAAACTTCAAACTGTTGCTGCAATTGCAGACTACCATGTTTTTAATAATGGTTTTATATTAAGTGCAGGAGTAATGCTAAATAACAATGAATTGAATTTTGATGCTAGGTCATCTGCAACTTATAATATTGATGGTACAGTGTATACAGCAGCACAAGTTGGAACCTTGAAAGGTCAAGTAAAGTTCAATAGAGTTTCTCCATATGTTGGTATAGGGTATAGTGGTGCAACTAAATCAACAGGATGGTCATTTACTGCAGAACTAGGTGCATTATATCAAGGTAATGCAAAAGTAGATTTATCAACTACAAGCAATAATGCCTCAGTTATAGCATCAGTTGAAAATGAAGAAGAAGCACTTAAAAATGAGCTTGACGGACTTAAATGGTATCCTGTATTATCAATAGGTGTAGTTTACAAGTTTTAATTGACTTATTAAAACAGAACATACCCATTTTATCATTTGTGAAAGTCATAATACAAGTTGATCCTGAATCTGTTAATGGTGTAAATTCATATACTCTTACATTATATCCTTCTGTTTCTACACTATATTGTACATTTGGCTTAATTATTTTATTACATCTATCACAATTACACAGTTAGATTTACACTCTCGTTATAAAATAGTTATAGACAATCAATAACTAACTATCTATTTTATTTTTTATTTTTTTAATAAGTTCTTCTAAAATTACAACTTCCTCTTTTGATTCTTGATCCTCTTTATCTTGAACTTTTATCATTTTTTGCTTAAATTTTTTCAGAATCTCCTTATATTCCTCTTTATTTGCATCTTTATTAAATAATCTTTTTAATCTTGCTTTTAACTTTTCATACATAATCTACCCCTCACTTTTTTTAAACTATTTTATTGTAGTGACTACTAATGGTAAAAGTGTGTGCTTTTACAGTTTTTATAAAAATTTATATAATACTTTCACTATTATCCTCTTTATAATTAATTAACTGATGTTACGATAATAAAAAAATCAAATATCTCTAGATTAGCTACCACAATGATTTAATATATTTTTCTGGTGCTTAAATTGATAAGACATACGCCCTAAATAGTCCACGTTCTTCAATGTCAAATTTGTGACAATTTATAGTAATTTTATATCAATTAACTACACGTTAATGGTGCGGATGAAAGGACTTGAACTAACGTCATCTACAATGTCAATGTAGCACTCTACCAACTGAGTTACACGATCAATTAAAAATAAGTATATTTTATTTTGTAGTATCTTTAGATATATTTACATCTTTGGGAGTAATCTTCAATACACTTAGTCTTTCTTTATGCATACCGTTACCAGTAGTTATATAAAACAAAGCAATCAAAACAAGTATCGACCAAAATAGATAATTAGGGATTTTCATAATAAATTCACTCCTTAAGAAAAATTAGGCATAAAAAAAGCCCCTAACCAAGGGGCAATTTCATATTTAATATCAATTAACTACACGTTAATGGTGCGGATGAAAGGACTTGAACCTTCACGCCGTAAAGCACCAGATCCTAAGTCTGGCGTGTATACCAATTTCACCACATCCGCATTAAATGTAGTTAACTGATATTAAATTAATGGTACTCCCAGCACGATTCGAACGTGCGACCTACGCCTTAGAAGGGCGTTGCTCTATCCAGCTGAGCTATGGAAGCATTAAAGATAATAAATTATAAATGGGGTAAGTAACCGGAATCGAACCGGCGACCTTCTGAACCACAACCAGACGCTCTAACCGACTGAGCTATACCTACCATCAGAATTTTATAATTTATTATAAGTTTTTAAATAACATGGTCGGAGTGAGAGGATTCGAACCTCCGACCCCCTGGTCCCAAACCAGGTGCGCTAACCAGGCTGCGCTACACTCCGTTTATTCTTGGACGGGAATTATAGCTTAAAACTTAATTCCTGTCAAGACATTTTTTAATGAATTATTAAATTCTTTTAAAATTGTATTAATCCATCAATTGGAGAGCTAGCTGTTGCATATGGTTTTTTAGGAATTCTTCCCGCTTTATAACTTAATCTACCTGCAATAACAGCATGTTTAAAAGCTTCTGCCATAAACATTGGATTTTGTGCTTGTGCGATTGCTGTATTTGCTAAAATTCCTTCAGCACCTAATTCCATAGCAGCAGAAGCATCACTAGCACAACCTAAACCTGCATCAACAATAACTGGCACTTTTACAGCATCTTTAATAAATGCAATATTATATGGATTTTGAATTCCAAGTCCAGAGCCAATAGGAGCGGCTAAAGGCATAATAGCATCTGCACCTGCATCTTCTAATTTTTTTGCGATTATTGGATCATCTGAAGTATATGCCATGATTGTAAAACCATCTTTTTTTAGAACTTCACAAGCTTTTATAGTTTCAATTACATCTGGATATAAAGTTTTTGCAGCATCACCAATTACTTCTAATTTAATAATATCAATTCCCGTTGCTTCTCTCATAAGCCTAAAAGTAGTGATTGCTTCTTCTGCTGTAAAACACCCTGCACTATTTGGAAGCAATTTTATATTTGTGTCTTTAAAATAATCCAATAAATTTTCTTCATTTGGATTTGTAATATTTACTCTTCTAATTGCAACAGTAATTAGTTCACTTCCACTTGCAATCGTTGCATCTCTTGTAGTTTGAAAACTGTCATATTTTCCACTTCCTACAATTAATCTACTGTTAAATTCATAATTACCTATTTTTAAAATATTATCGTTCATTTATATATTCCTTATATTTTTTAATTTATTTACTAAAGAAACTCTTAGTTAAAACTAAATCATTTTCGAGATAGTATCTAAATTATCTTTATAACTTTTTAATCTGTTTAATTAATTCTTCCGGAGTGAGTGAATAATTATTCTCATCATAATTTAAAGCTGCCATCGTATGAGCCAAACTTCCGCTAATAGTTGCATTCAAAGTATCATATCCCTGAGCTAAAAGAGAACCGATAAGTCCACTTAACACATCTCCACTGCCGCCTTTACTCAATAATGATGTCCCCATGGTATTTATATAAATCTTTTTATTTTGAGCTATTAAAACATTTGCCCCTTTTAATAAAATGGTTACTTTTGGATATTTTTTACTAAAATATTCTAAGTATGTGAATCTATTGTTCTGTAATTCATCAATTGAGATATCTGCTATATTACACAGTTTTAAAAGAGAACAAAATTCTTTTGGATGTGGAGTTAAGGCAATATTTTTATTATCTAATATGTTAACAATATCTTTATTATAAAAAAAGTCTGCATCTATTACTTTAGGTATATTATTGTTTAAAAGATTTTTATCGCAAGTTTTCCCCAACCCCATACCTAAGCAAATAGCAGTAGTATTTTGTGGCAAAGTTTTATTTTGCATAATATGATTGGGAATTTTCTTGATTTCATTTTTACTGATAACCGTAATTAGCCCGCACCCAAAAATAAATCCTGCTTCAGATGCTAAAAGCCCTGCGCCTTTTTTATCACCGACAACCACTGCTAAGTGTCCAAAATTTCCTTTATGAGATGATTTTTTCTTTCTAAGTGGAAGCTTTATATCTTGCTTATCAAGTAAAAATTTATCTGTTTTATCCTCATAAAGTTCTCTTTGCACTCCTAAATTGGCAACTGTTATTTTTCCTACATAATCTTTAGAAAAATCTGTAAATAATGATTTTTTTAATGCTCCCATAGTAATAGTAGTATCCGCATTAAAGCATATTGGAGATATTTGTCCGTTGCTATTAATCCCGCTTGGTATATCGCAAGCTATTTTAAAACCATCTATTTTATTTAACCTTTGAATGATTTTCTGACTTTTTTCATCTAAAGCTCTTGTTAATCCTGAACCAAAAAGACAATCGACAATGATATCACTTTTATAAATTTTATCAGAAATTCTTACCCCGACTAAATTTGCTCTTTTTAGTTGTAGTTTTGCCATATTTGATTTAGCACCATACGGCAAATATAATTTCACTTTATAAAACCCGTGTAACAATCTTGCCAGGGCTATCCCATCAGCCCCATTATTTCCAGCACCGCTAACTATAAATACTGTTTTATCTCTCTTAAATTTTTTACTTATATAATCAAGTATCGCAGTTGCTGCATGTTCCATAAGTATATCTTCACTTAATGCATATTTCTCATAACATTTTTTATCTAAAGTGGTTACCTCATCAAATACTTTTTGCATATTTATTCCTATTTCTTTTTAAACTTCCACCCATCAGCTTCTAAAACTGTAATAATTTTATCTTTTACATCACCTTGCAGTTCAAGCCACTCATCTTTAACTGCTCCCCCGCAAGCCAACTTTTTCTTTAACAGTTTGAGTATATCTTTTTTTTCTTTATCACTCATATAAAATCTGCCGACTAAAGTCACAGGCTTGGCTTTTCTTTTCTCAAAAGTAAATACAAGTTGATGTTCGTGCTTTGAAATTTTCTCGAAAGACTTTTGTTTTGCTTTCAATTTACTTGTTTCCCAACTATCCCCATTAAGATTTGAACCCATTGTAAACATTAGTTATCTCCTTTTAATATATCAAGTTGATTTTGTGGTATTATTATAGGTTTACCATTATCAAGATATGCAAGTTTTATAATTGCACTGAATATCTTCGTCTCATCTTTATATACCTCTTGCAAAAGTGTAATAGACAATCTTTTAGTTTGCAAAACTTTAGTTGTTACACTTAACATATCTGCTAAATTTGCACTGCCTAAAAAATTTGCTTCTATTTTAGTAACCACAAAAGAACGGTTACCATCTAAAGGAATCAACCCTTTTTCAAAAAATAGCTCACTTCTGGCTCTTTCACAAAACTTTAGATAGTTTGCATGATAAACAATCCCACCTAAATCTGTATCTTCGTAATATACTCTTATTTGCATAGTATAAACCCTTTGTTTATCGGCATTACAAGCCTTTTTATTCTTTAATTCAGTTCAAAATACCACTTTTTGTGCCATATATGTGCCATTTTTCCAATAAAATATATAGATACGTACTTTCAATTTTATTTATTATATCTAAGTCTTTAAAATAGATAACTAAAATCTATATTCTATATTCTTCTACTTCACGACCTTGATTATTATATATTTTACTCATTCTTCTATCATAACTTGCATAAAAATCATTTCCATTATTAAAGCTATTAATATCACCATTAAAATAGCTACTACTATGATTAATTGTATATAATCTAACTTCTCTTAAAAATATATTTTGTGTTGAAATATATGAGTCTAATAATGCTCTACATAAATATCTAGCAACTAGTATTTGATTTGAAATATTTTTAATTGATTGAATATTAGCATTGGCGATTATATTATAATCTTTATCACCATGACCAAAATATTTATTTCTTACTCTCCAAAGCTGATGAGCAATAATCTGTAATTCTCTAGAGTTATTATCAATATTTCGTGCTATATATTTTTTTGAATTTTCTAAATTCCCTCTTGGGTCTTGACATAAAACTTCACAACCTTGATAAAATTGCATAAAAGATGCATCTAATAATCCATTAACTTGGTCTTCTAATGATAAAAGTTTCATACCACTTAAATAGTGTTTTAATCCTGCTTTGAAATAATCATCACTTTGATTTAAATTTTCATATTCTATTATTTCATTTTCAATTTTGTTAGAAGCTTGATTTCTTTCTTCAACTTCAAAGGATAATCCTCTACCTATTGACTTTCTATTTGCAACTAATAACTTACCAATATTTGAATCAATAAATCTAAATTTATTACAGATTAAAGGAAAGTCAGTTAAAACAGAAACAGTATGAATAAATTCTTCAATTTTGGTAACTATATTTTTAACATTATCAGACGTATTAAAATTTGTATAAATTTTTAGACATAATTCACCTTCTTGAGTAAACATAATACTATTTTTAAATTGTGCTGGATAAGAAGATATAATCTGAAAAATAAAATCTCTAATCTCATATTTTTCTATGATAAATTCTACTGTTTGATGAGCCATTAATGTTGGTTCAATAATACATTCATAGTAACCATTATAAATTTTGTTTTCTTCAAAATATAATGAATTTTTCCATGTATCCCAAACTCTATAAGAAAGTGATGACATATTATTCCTTAATAATAATTTTTTATAAATTTTGTGTGCCAGATTTGTGCCAAAAAATGCTTAAAAATGCTACATTTTAGCCATATTTAGCACTTTTCTATACTAACAAAAGTCTACAAAGCCCTTATATAAAGGGGTGTTGTCTCCAAAGTAAGGACACTCGTAATATACTCTTATTTGCATCTCTTAAAGCCCTTTTTATCGTAGATTATACAATGTTCTTATTTCAATATTATTTAACTCTAAAAGTTTTTTAAAATGAAGATTTATAATATCATGTGAATAAAAATGTCTTTTAGATGTATTTACAAAAATATACTTATTATCTATTAATAAGTTCATTAACAGCATTTACCATATCGTTACCACTTTCTGCTTCAGCCCATCTTTTTAATTCTTCATAATCAATATCATTATTCTTTGCTACAGATACTGCTTGATCAAAACAAATATTATCATAATGATATACATAAGCACATAGCCTATCTTTGATACAATCTTCAACTTTTAAAAGTTTTAGTTCTCCAAATTTTGTAGTTCTAGTATCAAATTCTTTTATAAATTCATCTCCTACTGCTACTGGTCCATCTGGAAATTCCACAAAATATGCGTTACTAGGATGTTTAAAATATCTAGATATTTTTTCTTGTTTAAAGCCTAAGTCTTCCATAGCTTTATTAACATCATGCTGTTTTGAACTATACCGCATAATTAGGTCCATATCATAAGATGAAAATTCTGAATTTGAATAGAGCTCCATACAGCTTCCCCCAGATAACACTACTTCAATATTATATTTCTTTAGTTCTTCACAGACTAAAGCAGCCAATTCTTCAATAGTTGTATCTTGATTAATCATCTGATTTAACATTTAAAGTTTTATCTTTTCTTCTTGGTCTTATTCTTTCTTTTTTAAGTAATAAATTAAGTTCATTTTCTGGATAGGCTTCTCTAGCTCTTTCCAATAGTGCCACTAGTTCTTTTAAAAAAGGATATCTTTTATTAAGTCTGTACATTCTTATATTACCAATATCCTTACCTACAATAACATTACCATTTTCTAATTTATCTATTTGTTTTTTTATTGTTGGTGCAGGGATATTATAAAATTTAGAGATACCTCTAATATACCCTTCCTCTTTGGCTAAAAGATATTGAAGAACCTGTTCTACCGTTTTACTTCCTAATAATACTTTTAACATTTTTATCCTTTTTATAATAGGTAACAGTTGTTATATAATAGATAACAACTGTTACCTATTATATAACAATAATTAAAAGATGTCAATATTGTTATATTAAATGAATAATTAGATAAAATTACATTAAATAAAATTCAAGGATAAATAATGATTAAACATATAGTATTTTTTAAACTATCACCTGAAGGTAAACAACAGCAAGATGAGATAGTTTTAAAGTTAAACAATCTTAAAAATGAGATTGATTTCATTAGAGCATTGGAAGTTGGTGTAAACTTTGCACAAGAAGATAGAGCATTTGATTTGTCTTTAACGGTAATTGTTGATAATAAAGAGGCTTTAAATGCTTATGCAATACACGAGAAACATATACCTGTGGTTAACTTTATAAAAGCATTAGCATTAGAATCTAAAGTTGTAGATTATGAGATTGAAAAGAAGGTTGAAAATAGTGAATTTGGAAACGCAACAATTATCAAAAAAGCAAATGTATATTTTGATGGTCAAGTTACAAGTCGTACTGTAATCCAAGCTGATGGCAGTAAAAAGACTCTTGGTATTATGAATCCAGGGCATTACACATTTGGTACTGAACTTGCAGAGCATATGGAAATTTTAGCTGGGGAAGTTGAAGTAACTTTACCAGATGACAGTAATGTAGAAATTATTAAAGGTGGAGAGTATTTTGAAGTACCTGCAAACAGTGAATTTGCTATAAAAGTTAATACTGTTACTGATTATTGTTGTACATATATAGAGTAAATTTTATATTCTAACCTAGAGTTCTTTTACTCTAGGTGCAATATCAATTTCATCAATTCCTACAAAGTCGTTTTGTTTATATTGTTCAATTGCCACACGTCCAATCATAGCTGCATTATCACTACAATATTTTAAATCAGCTAACAATAATTCATCACAATTAAATTGTTTTAACAATATATCTATTTGTTTTCGCAAATGTAAGTTTGCACTAGCACCACCTACTATTGCAAATCTAACAGGCGATTGTTGCTTGAAGTATTTTTTTAATTTCATTATTAAATGTGCCACAGCAGTTTTTTGAAAACTTGCACATATATCTTTCTTGTCTTGTAATGATAATTCACCTAACTTTAAAATCTGTACCCGAACGGCATTTTTAAGTCCAGAATAACTAAACTCTATATTTGGTGACTGTCGTAAAGGTATAGGAAAATCAAATCTATTTTCATCACCTGCTGACGAGTACTCTTGCACTATTGGACCACCCGGGTATCCAAGTTCTAACATTTTAGCTACTTTATCAAAACTTTCGCCAAAACTGTCGTCACTTGTACTTCCGACTATTTTCATATCATTTAAACTTTTTACTTCAATTATCTGAGTGTGTCCGCCTGACACTAATAAAACTGTAATTGGCATTTTTGTATCTTCTTCAATAAAAAGGGAATAGATATGACCCTTTAAATGATTAACTGCAATTAATGGAATATCTAAGCTAAGGCTTAGTGCCTTTGCCATTGTAACACCTTCCATTAAGGTTACAGACAGTCCGGGAGTAGAGGTGACTGCTATTGCTTTTAAGTCTTTAAAATATTCTTTACATTCTTCCAAAATTTTAGGAAGTGCTTCTATATGTAATCTTGCAGCGAGCTCTGGAACAACACCACCATATACACTATGTTCTAACTCTTGCGATATCTTTTTATGATAAATTAATTCATTTGTATCTATTTTAGTAATTGCGATACTGCTGTCATCACAGCTTGATTCAATACTTAACAGCATGTTAACTCCTTGATTTCATACATCGCTTGCGATTTATTTCGCAGGAACGTAGTTCCGAGGACAATGCTTAAAATCATTAGTCTACTTCCCTCTCTACCCACTCAACAGCACAACTCAACTCTCCATACCCACTATCAGTATTTATATGCCCTGCATCATCTAATATTTTAAGCCCAATATTAAGTTCGCTTTGTAAATCCATAACCTCCTCAGTTGTCATATATGGGTCATTTGTACTTCCAACCATAATAATCTCTTTTGCTTTTAAATCTTCAACTATAGGATAAGGGAAAAAAGTTTTTATCTCTTCTATATCACAATTTTGACTTACAGGAGACACTAACATAAGTTTTTCTATAGTTTGAATTTTATACTTGTTTACGAAATGAAACCATAATATATTTGCCACAGAATGACAAATGACAATATCAGGATTAAAATGGTTAAACTCTTTTTCTAAAAATTCTAGCCACTCATCAAGTTTTGGCATATCTTTATTTGGAAGTTGAGGAAAAGATACTGTATAGTTCTTTTTAATTAATTCAGTTGCTGTCCAAGCTTGCCAATGTGGATAATCACTACCACCCAATCCGTACAATATTAAAACTTTTTTACTCATTAATCAGTATCCCTCACACATCTAAAAAATTTTGGATAACTTCTATTTTCATAATAAAATGTACCACTTTTAATATATAAATAATAACCATACCTATAAAAAGTTCTCCATGTACGGCTAGATGTCCAGTATCCCTCTTGCTTAATATGTCTAAAGGCTTTATTAATCATAATTTCATCATCTCTTGTCTTATCAACAATATATTCACATTCTTCTTTTTCAGGCAATCTCCAGTTTGTGTAACCACCAAGATCAAGTTCTTCACAATATTCAGTCGCTTCTTCTTGGGACCCAATCATAACAGTATTAGCTCTAGTATCCTGCCACATTAGATTATTGGTTTTATCTATAACATAAGAACCATCTTTCAATAAACCAGCACCCAGTAAATAAAAATAACTTATGAATAAAAGAGATAAAACTTTCACATTAAACCTTTATGGTAAACTTCTTTCTCTCAAGTCTATCTTGTATTTTTATATCAAGAATTTCAATATTTAACTTATCCTCTTCTAAAAACACAAGCCCAACCAATTCTTTACATTTTTTTTCATTTTCCATTGTCGGTGTATGTTCTTTCCAATCTTCAAACTTTTTTTCATAAATTTCAACTATTTTCTCTTCTTGAAATCTTCTCTCCAACACCAACGCAATTGTAACAATTAAAAGCATTATAAACGGTATCATCATATCACCCATAACAAAATCTCCTTACCTCTTTATCTTGTGCAAAAATATCATCTATATTTGCAAGCCTTGTATTATTAAATTTATTTAAAGCTTTTATTGAGAGTTGCGCAATATCTAAAAAGCCGATTTCCCCTTTTAAAAACTTTTCAACACCTACTTCATTTGCCGCATTTAGAACAACACCTAAATTTTCATTATGCAAAAGTTCATCTTTAACTTCCCAAATATTATATCGGTTGCAT
This sequence comes from Arcobacteraceae bacterium, assembly GCA_023138835.1. Lineage (GTDB taxonomy): Bacteria > Campylobacterota > Campylobacteria > Campylobacterales > Arcobacteraceae > CAJXII01. The sequence continues at coordinate 104,128 of JAGLOP010000005.1, read as the reverse complement.
TCAATCTTTTTAAATTCTAAATTTTGCAGTTTCAATAAATCAACCGGTTCTAAGATTTGTTCTTCAACGGTGGGTAAAATTGCATAGGATATTGGAAGTTGCATATTTGCATGTGCCAAATGTGCTGTTGTACTTCCATCGGTAAAATTAACCATAGCATGAATGATAGATTTTGTTTCAATTATAGCATCACAGGCAGTTGTATTAAATAACCACTTTGCTTCAATAAGTTCAAAAAGCTTATTTGTCATAGTTGCACTGTCTATTGTGATTTTATTTCCCATTGACCAGTTTGGATGATTTAAAGCTTCTTTGATGCTTACATCTTTTAACTTATCAAGAGGATAATCTCTAAAGCTCCCACCGCTTGCAGTGATAGTTAAGCTATCAACTTTTTTGGTTTTATCCATTAAGTACCAAAGCCCAAAATGCTCGCTGTCTATTGGCGTAATATATGAAGTATCTATAAACTTTCCTGCAACTACCAAACTTTCTTTATTTGCAAGTGCAACTTTTTTCTTACATTCAATAGCTTTTAAAGTTGGTTGTAAACCAAAAAAACCGACAAGTGCATTTACTACTAAGTTTGAGTTTGAATTTTCAATAGCATCTAATATAGCTTTTTGACCAGATTGAACATTTTTATGATTTACTTTATGAATATCTTTTTCTTCTGCGACAATTACAACTAAAGGATTAAATTCTTTTAACTGTTTATTTAAAAGTTCAATATTGTATCCTGCAACTAATACTTCAATCGTTAAATCAAATTTTTTTGCAATTTCAAGAGTATTAACCCCTATTGAACCTGTACATCCCAATACTATCAAACAAATAACCTAAGAAGCACAAGCATAATTATTCCACCAAATAAATATCCATCCGTTCTATCTAAAATACCACCATGACCCGGTAAAATATTTCCACTGTCTTTAACATCGGCTTCTCTTTTTAAATAACTTTCAAACAGATCACCAAACACAGAAGCTAATGCTACGGTTGCAGATATTAATAAACTTAAAAATATCCCCAATTGCTCTGGAGCAAAAATCAACCCTAAAACAGAAGCAGTTATTATACCGCCAAATACACCTTCTAAAGTTTTATTTGGACTTGTTGGACAAAATGGTGTTTTCCCCTGACTTCTACCTACAAAATATGCTCCAATATCAGCACCTGCAACTACTGCTACAAGCCAAAGTAATGCTCCCATTCCAAAAGAGATATAAAGTGAAAGTAGAAAAAGAAATGACACAATAGGGTACATAAGCGGTATAAATAATTGTTTATTTAACTCTTTAGTATAAGCTAAAACCGAAGCTAAAATAACACCAACCACAAAAACCAAATCTTCAGGCTGTGGATAAAAACTTGCTGCCAGCCAAATAAGAGAAGCGAAAATATAAACTTTACTATCCTCAATATTAAATAGCTGCATAGCTTCATATACAGCTATAATCATTAATACACCTAACATAAACCATGTAAGCAAAAATGAATCAACCATCCCCATAACTAAAAATGCTACTAGTAAAGCAAGACCTGTTTTTATTCTTGTGCTACTTGTATTTATTATATCCAGCATATATTGTCCTATATTTATTTTATATTATAAATCCAATTATACACACATTATGCTTTTAGTATAATTTATAAATCAACTGCCATCATGTGTGATTTATAAAAGTTATACTTAACTTAATTAAATGTATAATGCAGCCCATGAGATACTTACTATTTATATCTATTTTATATTCTGCTGTTTTTGCCGATATTCACTTTAAAGAAACCAGATATATGGCTGCACTTAATTTAGACAGACCGATGCTTGGCAGTCTAAAATTCCAAGATGACAATATGATTATTACTTATACAAAACCCACTTTAGAAACGATTAGTTATTATGATGATAAACTGACAATTACAAATGATGACAATACAAAAGAATATTCATTTGAAGAATATCCCCAGGCACAATACATGGGCTTGATTTTAAAAGCAATTCTTCAAAACAATTACACTTCATTAGATGAATTTTTTGAAATTAAAAAAGAAAACAAACAAGTAATACTTGATGCTAAAGCCTCTCTTTATAGTACTATAACCTATATTACAATTGATAAAGATGATAAGAACAATGTAACAAAAATTATTATAGATATGTCAAATAAAGACCTTATTACAATTGAAATCATTAATTAAATTTTCCAATTTCTTCCTCTTCGGGGTTGCCTTAGTTTTATTTTTTATCATACAGCCGCACAATAAAATATCTTTAGAATTATCTTCTATGCTTACAGGAGAAGATAAAAAATTTTATCAACTATCAGAAAAATTCAGTTATGTAAAAACTTTTTTGGTATCAGTTGAAGGATTTGAGAAAAAAGATTTAAAGAGATTAAAAAAGATTAAAAAAGAGTTATCTAAGCATCCGGAAATAACTATTAATAACCAGATAAACAATAAACAATTTCAACAATTTAAAAAAACTTATAATTTATATTTAAATGACCTAAACTATGAAAGTAGTGATCAACTTAATACAAAAAAAGAACTTGAAAAAATTTATAAAAAGATGGTCGCATCTCCATTTTATTTTAATCTAAATCTCAATGATCCGCTTGGTATTATTAAAAAAGACGGCATCCCTAAAGATATTAAATTCAAAAATGGCAATTTACTCTTGGGAGATTATGGTTATCTTGCAATTTTTTCAATAGAATCAAAAACTGATGAGAAATCTAGAATAAAAATATATAATGATATTCACACAATTTTGGCCAAATATGATAATATCAAATTCTTCAGTTCAATCTTTTTTTATGTAGAAAATTCAAAAGAGATCCAAGCAGATGTAAAAAAAATAATAATGGCATCAATGGTGCTGCTGGGTATTCTTTATCTTGTATTTTTACGAAATATTTATCTGTTTGTTAATATTGCTGTTACTTTGGTAACTTCAGTGATAATTGGACAGATTGTAGTTACCTATATTTTCCCGCAAACTTCGGTCATAGCTTTAGTATTTAGTACCGCTATTACCTCTGTATCTATTGATTATATGTTTCATCATTATTTACATAACTATTATAATAAAAAACTTGGTTTTAACAAAGCTGTATTTTATGGTTTTTTAACAACCGTAACAGCTTTTATATTAATATCATTTATCAACTTCCCGCTTATTGAACAAATATCTATATTTACGATTGTTTCACTTATTGTTGCATATGTTCATTTTGCTTTTGTATATCCTCATTTAAAGATTAAACATAAAGAACCTTATTCTAAAGAAAATTATAAAAGTCCTTTTACTGTCAAAGGTTATAAGATTCTTGTTTTTTCTATTATAATCGTTGTTATATCACTGTTTTATACTAAATTTGATTTTAATATAAAGAACTTGGATTATCAAAATAAAGACTTGATATCTACAGAAAAGTTTTTTAAATCAAACCTAAACCAAGATGAAAAAGCTTCAATTCTAATCACAGGAAGCAGCTGTGATGAAGTGATAGCACATGCAAAAATAATTAAATCTATGGATAAACATAGTACTGTACCTATATCTTCACTTCTTTCACAAAAGGAATATATCAATAAACTTCAAAAAATTAAGGAATTTAATTTCATAAAATTAAAAGATGAGTTGAACCTATTGGATTCTAATATTGGCTTTAAAAATGATTATTTTAAAAACAGTTACGACGACAAACTGCTTTACCCGCCTTATCCAAAATATACACCCAAAATGATTCAAGATTTTGGATTTGATTTAGTTTATTATGAAAACAAATATATCACCTATGCAATGATTAGTCCAAACAAAATAGATGAGATATTGGCTTTAGAGTTTACAAGAAGTGCCCAGTCAAAAGTACTTTTTGAGAATTCTTTGAAAAAAGTTTATAATGAGTTGGTTCTTTTTGGAGGCTTAACCTTACTGCTTATCATATCTATTCTAACAATGGTTACTAAAAAAAGATTTTTACAAGCATTTACTTATATTCTTTTCCCCGCATCACTGATACTTTGTTACGGTTGGTTTATACCGCTTAATATTATGCATATTTTTATGGCATTTGTTATTATGGCTATTGGTATTGATTATGGAATTTATATGAATGAACCAACTTTATCACACAATACAACATTGGCTATTATATTTTCTCTGATTTCTACATTTGCCGGATTTGGGGTATTGGTAATCAGTGGTATTAACTCTTTATTCTCTATAGGGATAACTGCTGTTATAGGGGTTGCCGGGATATTATTTTTACTTTTATTTCAAAAGAGGACAAATCACAAAACTTAATATTTTATTTGAGATATTATATCTACAACTTTCGAAGCATATCCCCATTCATTATCATACCAAATAACTAACTTTATCATCTTTCCTTGTTTTATATCTGTAAATCTATGGTCAAGTATCGTAGTATAATTTTGGGCTTTAAAATCACTGGAAACTAAAGATTGTTCATTGTTCAATAAAATCTCAAATTTCTGCTTGAGAGCATAAGTTTTACATAAATTTATAAGCTCATCTTTTGAACACTCTTTTTTTATAAATAAAGTAACATTTATAACTCCAACAGTATCAGTTGGTACCCGCAATGAACTCGATGCGATAATATTGGAATTGATATTTGGCATTATATATGAGCAAGCTTCAATAGTAGTGGTATGACTTGGTATTATATTTTGTGTTGCACTTCGTCCAAACTCAAAGTTACACTCAACATCTCTATCATAATTTCCTATACAAGCGCTGTCTAAAACTTTTTGATGGTTAAGAAGCGGATGTATAGTTGTAACATCTCCGTATTCTATTTTATAATTATCATCAATAATCTTTAAAATAGGTAGTATAGCCGTAGCATTACATGAACTGGTCGAGATAATTTTATGAGTATCTAAATTTAGTTTATCTTCATTTACCCCTAAAATTACATTTATATCAGCATCTTTTTTTGGGTGGGTTAAGAAAATAGCTTTTACCGCTAATTTTTTAAGTTCATCGGTATCCACTTTGCTGCCGCTTGCATCAATAATAAAATCAATATCAAGAGCTTTTAAATCAATATTAAAAAGACTGGATTTGTTTAAAATTTTTATTTTAGAATTTTTATTTTCTATAAAATCATCAACTACCCCAAACTTATCATCTAATCTCCCGTAAGTAGAATCATAATTTATAGAGTAAGCGATATTTTCAATATTTGAATTTAACTCATTGATAGCAATAATATCAAGTGCTTTATTTTCTAAAGCAATTCGTAAAATTGCTTTACCAATTCTACCAACTCCGTTTAATAATACTCGCATTAAATTATATTTTAGTCTTAAACAATTAGTGCTTTAACACCGGGTAAAACTTTACCTTCAATAAGTTCTAAAGAAGCTCCTCCTCCGGTACTTATAAATGTCATCTCATCTTCATCACCGGTTCTTCTTACTAAATCAGCTGTATCTCCGCCACCTACAACTGTTGTAGCATAACTAGAAGCTACTGCATGAGAAAGCTTGGTACTTCCTTTTGCAAATTTATCCATCTCATAAACACCCATTGGTCCATTCCATAGAATTGTATGTGCATCTTCAAGTGCCTGTGCAAAAAGTAAGGCTGATGCAGGTCCTATATCCAGTCCCATCCACCCTTTTGGTATCTCTTGAACCGTAACAGCTTTTGCAAATGCCTCGCTGTCGAAAGCTTCCGCTGCAATTACATCAACAGGCAGATAAAATTTTACACCTAATTCTTTTGCTTCGTCCATTATTTTAAGTGCTTCAGGTACTAACTCTTCCTCAACCAAAGAATTTCCAATTTCGTGACCTAAGGCTTTTAAGAATGTAAATGCCATACCACCGCCTATAATTATCTTATCAACTTTTGGTACAAGATTGTAAAGTGCTTCAAGTTTCCCAGACACTTTACTACCGCCAACTATAGATACAAACGGTCTTTTTGGCTCTTCTATAATATGGTAGAAAAATTTAATCTCTTTTGCCAATAAAAATCCGGCTGCTTTTGAGTCAATATCAAAATATTGTGCAATACCCTCAACAGAAGCATGTGCTCTATGTGATACACCAAATGCATCATTGATAAATACATCTGCTAAAGATGCTAAAGTTTTTGATAATTCAGGGTCATTTTTAGTTTCACCACTTTCAAATCTCATATTTTCTAACAGCATAATTTCGCCGCTTTTAAGTTCATTTGCCATTGCAATTGTTTCATAACAAATAACATTTGGAGCAAGTTTAATCTGGGTTTTTAAAAGTGTATGAAGTCTTTTAGCTATTGGTTTTAAACTAAATTTATCTTCAAAACCATTCTTAGGTCTTCCAAAGTGTGAAGCAATTATAACCGCACAATCGTTATCAATACAGTATCTAATAGTATTTAAAGCACTTCTTATTCTTCTATCATCAGTGATATTTTGATATTCATCAACCGGTACATTAAAGTCACATCTAATAAAAATTTTTTTATTTGCAATATCTATTTTATTTATTTCTTGAAGTTGCATTCTTACGCCTTTTTTGAAGCTATATGTACAGCCATATCAACTAATCTGCAAGAGTATCCCCACTCATTGTCATACCAAGCTAAAACTTTTACCATTCTATCACCCACAACTTGTGTAGTATCAAGAGGAACTACTGTACTTGTCTCTTCCCCATTAAAATCAGATGAAACTCTTCTCTCAGTATCAACTCCCAAGATTCCTTTCATAGCACCATTTGACGCATCAATAAAAGCTTGATTTACAGATTCTACTGTTACATTATTTTTTAATGTTACTGTTAAATCTACCATTGATACATTTGGAGTTGGAACTCTTATAGCTTGTCCATTTATTTTACCCTTTAAGTGTGGTAAAACTTTAGCAATTGCTTTTGCAGCACCTGTTGTTGTAGGTATTAAGTTAACAGCTCCTGCTCTGGCTTTTCGTGGGTCTTTTTTATCTTTTGCATCTAAGATTGGCTGGCTGCCGGTGTAAGAGTGGATTGTAGTCATAAGTCCACACTCTATTCCAAAAGCATCATCTAAAACTTTTGCTACAGGTGCTAGGCCGTTTGTAGTACAAGAAGCATTTGAAACAACTGCTTGACCATCATATTTATCTTCATTTACACCCATTACAAAAGTTGCCGTATCATCTTTTGCAGGTGCAGAAAATACAATTTTTTTAATCCCATTATCTAAATATGGCTGCACAGATTCTTGTGTTAAAAATGCACCCGTACACTCTAAAACTACATCAACACCAAGTTCGGCAAAGTTAAGTTTAGCAGGGTCTCTCTCACTTAAAAGTTTAGCTTTATCTTTCCCTATATAAATATATCCATCTTCTACACGAATATCATCTCTTTTCCCATGTACAGAATCATATCGTAGTCCATATTGAATCATATCTTCAGTACCGCTTGCATTACAAGCAACTAACTCAACATCATCTCGAGAAGCAACTATTCTAGCTACACATCTTCCTATTCTACCTAATCCATTAATCGCTACTTTTAAAGCCATAACTACCCTTTATGTGTAATATTATTTGCATCATACTAGCAAAAAGTAGCTATAAATACGGTTAATGAAATTTTTAAATAAATTCTTCTATATTTTTAAAGATTCCATCTATTAATCTTCCTCTAGCTTCAATTGAAGCCCAAGCTATATGGGGTGTAAATAAAACTCTATTTTTATTTTCTATTTTTAACAGAGGAGATGTCTTTTCAATTGGTTCACAAGTCACAACATCTGTTGCAAAATAAATTTCTCTTTTATTTAATTCATCAGTAATATCTTGCTCATTTACAATTCCGCCACGACCAAGATTTAATAAAATAGCTTTCTCTTTTAAAAGTTGTAAATTTGTTTTATTTATTAAATTTAAAGTTGTATCATTAAGCGGTGCGTGTATTGAGATAATATCGCAGGTTTTAAGTAATTCTTCTAAACTAACTTGAGAATATTGTGAATCATTATTCTTGCCGCTTGTTGAATAATAACAAACATTACATCCAAAACTTGAAGCTATAGAAGCCACTTTTTTACCAATATTTCCAAGCGCTATAATTCCCCATCTTTTACCGTCAAGTTCATAAAATGGTTTATCTATATTTGTAAAAATATCACTATTTTCCCAACCGCCGCTTTTAACAAAATTATCGTAAAAATTTATTTGTTGAATAAATTGTAATGCAAATGAAAATGTTAGTTGAGCAACACTTGAAGTTGAATACCCGGCAACATTTTTTACAACAATACCTTTTTGTTTTGCATATTCCAAATCTATATTATTCATTCCAGTAGCTGCTACACAAATAAGTTTTATATCACTATTATCCATAATCTCTTTATCAATAATCACTTTATTTGTTATAATTATTTGAGCATCTTGAACTCTTTGTAATGTTTGGGTCTTTTTTGTACTAGGAAAGCTAACCACATCTCCAAATTTATTAAATATATCTAAATTAATATCATCACCCAATGTTTTTCTATCTAAAAATACCATTTTCATACTTTACCTTTAAAATTTAATGTAAAATAATAACATAATTTATTGTGAATATTAATGATTTATAACTTATAATATCAAACTAACTAAGGGAGAGTAACTTGAAGTTTTTTATTGTTTTAATTTTACTTTTGCTTAATCTGACAGCATCACAAAAAAGTGATGCACTTTCATATCTAAATTCATTAAGAAATAGTGCCGGCTTGTCAAGTTTGAATAATAATAAAATATTAGAAGAAGCTTCTCAAAATCATTCAAATTATATTAATGATATATGGACTAGATTCTCTATAAACTTAATGCATAAAGAAGATAAAGATAAATATCCAAGTTCTTATTATACGGGAAAAACTTCTAAAAAAAGAGGAGTTTACAGTGGGTATAAATCTTTATATTATTTTGAAAACTTATCAGCAGGTCACAAAAATATTTATGCTTCTATTGACAGCTTGATGGGAGCAATTTATCATAGATATGAATTTCTAAGGAATAATATTGATGAGATTGGTATAGGGATAAATAAATCTAAAAAAGGTTATCTGGTTTATACTTATAATATGGGTAACTCTATTCTTAACATACTTTGTCAAGGGGACAGCTTCGGTGGGAAAGGCAAATATATTTATAAAGCCTGCGCAAAAGAAAAGTTAAGACTTGAAAAAACACTTTATTTAAACACAAAAGATCATTTATCTCAAAACTCACCTCAATATGTGATCTGGCCTCCTAAAAATGGTAAAAATATCCCTACTGTATTTTTTGAAGAGTTCCCAGATCCTTTACCTGAAATTTCCGTTTCCGGTTATCCAATATCTATAGAGTTTAACGGTTACTATTATGACAATCAAGATATAGAGATTAAAGATTTTAAATTATTTGATTCTAATAATAATGAAATTTTAGATACTTTATTAATGGATTATTCAAATGATCCAAATGATAAACACACTAGATTTCAATTTACCCTCTTTCCAAACAAAAGACTACATTGGAATCAAAAATATAAGGTGTTGATTAATTATTATGTAGACAACAATTTAAAAACAATAACATGGAATTTTTTAACTAAAAAATTAAATTATCCATACTATACAATTAAAGAGATAAACTCTACAATAAAACTTAAAACAAACACCTATTATATACTTTATATGGAACCTCTACATAACAATGATATTTTTAAATCATGGAAGTGTACTCGTAAAATAGAAGCTAAAGCTTCCATTAAATCTATTGATAAAAATACTCTTTTAGTTAAGTTTGATAGTAAAATTGGAGATAAATACCATATCAAACTATCAAATTCAAAAAAGATAACTATACAAATAGCATTAGAAGATAATGCTGTAAGACAATAAAAACTTATTTATCGCTTACTTTTTTAATTAATTCTTTTGCATTTTCCAAGGCTGTTTCACTGCTGTTTTTATCAAAAGATAATGCAACTGCCATTCTTCTGCCTACATGAGATTGAGGTTTTCCAAAAACTCTTAAATATGAATTTTTAGTGAATATAGATGAGTGGGCTTCTACTACAGGTGTAAAAGTATCGTTCTTGGCTTTATATGCGGCACTTGCACCTGCACCATAATCAATATAATCTAACGGCAACCCAAGAACAGCTCTTACATGTAAAGCAAATTCACTTTGAGATTGTGTAATCATAGTTACCATTCCGGTATCATGAGGTCGCGGACTTACTTCACTAAAATAAACCTCATCGCCTTTTATAAAAAGTTCAACACCAAATAAACCACGACCCCCCAAACCATCTGTAATTTTTTGTGCTACATCAATTGATCGTTGTTTTGCTAATTCAGACATCTCCATTGGCTGCCATGAAAAAATATAATCACCGTCTTTTTGGATATGACCAATAGGCTCACAAAAAATCGTACCCGTTTCATTTCTTACTGTTAATAAAGTGATTTCATAATCAAAAGTTATAAACTCTTCAACAATTAATTCACTGGCATCTCCTCTGGCCTCTTTTGCTATCTCCCAAGATTTTTCTAAATCATCATCACTATAAGCTATACTTTGACCATGACCGCTACTACTCATAACCGGTTTTATCACACAAGGGAAACCTATCTTATTTGCAGAATTTTCTAACTCATCAAAGGTTTTAACAAATTCATATTTTGATGCCGGAAGTTTTAACTCTTCACAGGCAAAAACTCGAATATTTTTTCTATTCATAGTTTTATTTACAGCCTCAGCATTTGGAATCACATGAAAACCTTCTTTTTCAGCCTCAAAAAGCGCAGATATACTAATAGCTTCAACTTCAGGTAAAATAAAATTAGGTTTTTCTCTTCTTATTACATCTAAAACTTCATTTTCATTTTTCATATCAATTACATAAGATGTATTTGCTACAAGATGTGCCGGAGCATTTGCATAACTATCAACGGCTACAGTTTCTACCCCTAGTCTTTGAGCTTCAATGATAACTTCTTTTCCTAACTCTCCACTTCCTAGAAGTAGAATTTTTATACTGTTTGCTTTTAATGGTGCTGGAAATTGCATATTTTAAATTCCTTAATTTTTTATATTGTTATTTTATAATAATTTCAATAAAAATGTGATTTAAAATTAGATAATAAAAAAGGGAAGAGTAAAAATGCTCTTCCCTTTTTTGTAAAATGCTATTTTAAAGATTACAGTCTAGACTCATATCTTCTTAACATATAAAGTTTTTTTAGTGCTTTTTTTCTAGCATTGATTTTTTGTTTCTTTTTAATCTCAGGATTAGATTCAAAATATCTTCTTGCTCTCGTTTCTGTAACGATTAAACTTCTATCACATTGTTTTTTAAATCTTCTGTAAGCTTCATCAAACGATTCACCTTCTTTAGTTTTTATACCAGGCATTGTATATCACCCACTTTCTTGCATAGATTTGACTGTTCTTGGACTAGTCATTGCTTTTTTAAGTTTGCGATTATATATAAAATAGTCTTAATGTTACTTTAAGTATAATCTCACAATTATAATAACTAAAGGATTTCAAGTGGACTTAACACACTTAGATGAACAAAACAGACCAAAAATGGTAGATGTATCTGACAAAGACAATACAACAAGAGTAGCAATTGCCAGCGGAACAATATCTATGAATCAAGACGCATTTGATAATGTAGTGAATAATGAAAACAAAAAAGGTCCGGTACTTCAAACAGCTGTAATAGCAGCAATTCAAGGTACTAAAAAAACACCTGATTTAATCCCAATGTGCCATCCTTTACTTCTTACAGGAATAAATTGTGATGTGGAGCAGTTAGATGAACTTCCAGGTTTTAAATTAACTGTTACTGCAAAATTAAGAGGTCAGACTGGTGTTGAGATGGAGGCACTTACAGGAGTTAGTATTGGTTTGCTTACTATTTATGATATGGTTAAAGCTATTGATAAAGGTATGGTAATCCAAAATGTACAATTAGAAAAAAAGAGTGGTGGGAAAAGTGGAGAGTATGCGAGATGATCGATTTAAGTAGGCATACTTTAGAACTTGATTATCCTTGCAGTTGGGAATATAAAATTGTAATTCGTCATGAACAAACAATTGACGATATTATAAAAGAAGTTTTAAATGAACGAGAGCATAATATTAAACCATCTAAACAAAGCAGCGGCGGCAAATTTAAAAGTTACACTTTAGAGATGTTAGTTCATAATGAAGATGATAGAACAGAATTATATAAAATTTTAATGGATCACGAACATATTAAAATGGTAGTTTAATGGATACGGTAATTTATGAAAACGATTTAATTAAAATAGAAATTGAACCATTTGAGATACCTTGGTTAAAAATTTTTACACAAAAAAAGATTAAAGAATTCAGTCAGTGTGATACTGAAACTAAAATAGCTGTCTGGAAAGCTTTAGATATTATTGAAAAAGAGATGTTATCATATTTTAAGCCGGCAAAAATAAATATTGCATCATTTGGAAACTATGTGCCCCATGTGCATTTTCATATACAAGCCAGATTTGAAAATGACAGTTTTTTCCCGGAACCCACTTGGGGAACAAAAAAAAGAGATGCCTCATTAAATTTACCTTCTATTGAAACTTTTTATGAAAAGTGCAAATTAATGCTAAATAAGCTATAATCGCTGTTATGAACAGAAGAAACTTTTTAACCTTTACAGCACTTACTCCTCTTTTTGCTCGTGATCTAATGGCAGTAGAAGATAATATAAACTTAAATAATGAAATAACTAATTCTGTATATCTTCCACAAAAAGAATGGAATACATTAGTTATGTTAAGAAATAGAATTCGTGCCCTTAAGAAATATGTGGGCTTTGCGAACTTTAATATACTTTCATTTAATGATTCTTTATTTTATGCCAGAAATTATTCCGCTATTGGTAAATTTACAAAAGATGAGCTTACTTTAATAGATAAATTATTTTATGAAGACCCGCAAGAATATGGTTTTTATGGTATAAAAACATGTTTTAATCTTAATAATAAAATATCAAAAAAAGATATTAAAAAGATACCTCGCACAGGACACTACTTATTTAGAGGGAAGCCTCTAGAAGATTACAAAAGACTGAAACAAGATGTTGGAAGTAGCCTTATCTTAACTTCAGGTATTAGAAATACTATGAAACAATTAAGCTTGTATTGTGATAAAATTTATAAACATAAAGGTAATATTACCAGGGCTTCCACCAGTATAGCTCCACCTGCTTATTCTTACCATACCACTAGTGATTTTGATGTCGGTAGAAAAGGTTGGGGACATAAAAATTTCACAGCCCAATTTGCACAAACTAAAGAGTTTCGTAAAATAAGAAAACTAAACTATATTAGTATGAGATACACTATAAATAATCAAGATGGAGTTAGATATGAACCATGGCATATTAAAGTTATATAAAACAATTTTAATTTTAGGTATTTTTATCTTCTTTTATGGATGTACCGCTCCTAAGCAAATAGATGAAAAACCCGTTGTGGTTAAACCTGAGATTACTAAAAAAGTTCAAGAAGAAAAACTTATTATAGTTAAGCCTAAAGTTAAAATAAAAGAACCTATTGTAGATAAACCTCAAGTTGAAACAAAAAAACCGACTATAGTAAAAGAAAAAAAAGTTGAAATTGAAAAATCAAATGACATGTTAAAAAGCAGCACGGAATTAAATAAAAGACATTTAAATGATTTTGCATTTGATTTAATAAAAAAAGGAAAATCTGACAATAACACATTACTAATTGTTGGTGGTATTCAAGGGGATGAGCCGGGCGGCTTTATGGCTGCCTCATTAATGTCTACACATTATGATATAACTAAAGGTTCTATTTGGATTGTTCCAAATTTAAATTTTTACAGTATTATTAAAAGATCAAGAGGTCCATTTGGAGATATGAATAGAAAATTTGCATATTTACCAAAAACTGATCCGGAGTATGAAATTATACAAAGAATTAAAAAATATATTACTGACCCAAAAGTAAAGTTAATTTTAAACTTGCATGACGGCAGTGGTTTTTATAGACCAATGTATATTGATAAGATGCATCAGCCAAGAAAATGGGGACAATCTATGGTGATAGACCAAGAAATTTTACAAAATGTAAAAGAATATGCAGACACATTTACTATCTCGGAACAAATTGTAAATCATCTAAATAAATATCTGTTAAAAGAAGAAGATATATACCGAACAAAAAATACACATACAAGATTCGAAAAAACATATGAAGAGCAAGAGATGGCAAAAACACTTACATATTATGCCATTAATAACGGTAAATCTGCCTTTGGACATGAAACAAGCAAAAGCTTAACGATACCACAAAGAGTATATTATAAATTATTAGCAATTGAAAAATTTATGGATATTATGGGGATAGAATATAAAAGAAAATTTTCTATGACCATAGCAGGTATAAAAAGTATTTTAAATGATGATATAAGTATAAAATTTAATGATACTCACATAAACATGCCGCTAAAAGATATTAGAAACAGTCAAAAATATTTTCCAATTAACAAAAATGGTATTGTGGAATATTTACCAAGCAATCCATTGATTAAAATAATTAAGCAAAAAAATACATATACAATATATTATGGAAATAGAAGATTGACAAAACTTGAAGCTGATTATGCAGAACATCTTAATTTTGATACAAAAATTAAATTTATTATTGATGGGAAAAAAACAAAAGTTAAGTTTGGTGATACTATTAATGTAAATGATAATTTTTTAGTGGTAGATGAAAAACAATTTAGAGTAAATGTAATTGGTTACAAAAATAAATCTGGAATAGAAACCGATAAAATAATTAAACAAAATATGTTTATAAAAAGATATTCTGTTGAGAAAAATGAAAAAATATATAGGATAGAGTTTTATAAAAAGAACAAGTTTGCAGGTATGATTTTAGTTAAATTTAACTAACAATTATATATATTTATGTTTATTATAAGCTAAGTTTATGAAAAGTGTCACTATACTGTCACTATAACTTAAAAAGGATGCAAATATGGCTGAACAAACAAACTCTTCGCCTTTTCGTATTAAACGATACTGGGCTTATATTGCGGCAACAGTTGTTGCGTTAGTTACACCATTTATTCAAATTGGCGGAAATCAGATATTTTTATTATCATTTGATAAAAAACAATTACATCTTATGGGAATAGTTTTTGATATGCAAGAACTTTACATGATGCCGTTTTTACTGATGTTTATGTTTATTGGTATTTTTGCTGTTACTGCAATAGGTGGTCGTGCTTGGTGTGGCTGGGCTTGTCCTCAAACTATTTTTAGAGTAATTTACAGAGATTTAATAGAGGGGAAACTTTTAGGTCTTAGAAGAATTAAAAATAAACAAAAAGAGCCTGATTGGAGTAAGCCTGAAAATGCTTCAAAAAGAGTTGTTGGTATTTTAATTTGGTTTGTATTATCACTTCTTGCAGCTGCAGATTTTATGTGGTATTTTATCCCTCCTGCTGATTTCTTTGCATATTTGGCTGATTTTTCTAATCATACTACTATGGTTGGTTTTGTTTTAAGTGTTGCTGTATTTTTAGTATATGATGTTGTCTGGATGCAAGAAAATTTTTGTGTCTATGTATGTCCATATTCAAGAGTTCAAACAGTTTTATATGATGATGATACTTTTCAAGCAATCTACTCTGAAAAAAGAGGTGGAAAGATTTACAATGAAAATAAAGAAAAAGTTATTTTCAAACAAAAAAATGTGCCGGACGGTATGGATTGTACAGCTTGTCAAAGTTGTGTAACAGTATGTCCGACGCATATTGATATTAGAAAAGGGATGCAGCTAGAATGTATTAACTGTTTAGAATGTGTTGATGCATGTACTACCGTTATGGGTAAACTAGGAAAAGAAAGTTTAATTCAATGGTCAAGCACCAGTGAAGTTTTTAATGATCAAAAAGTATCATTTTTTAGAAAGAAAACTATTATGTATATAGTTGTTTTACTTGGTATTGTTGCTATGCTGTTTGTAATGGGCGGCAAAAAAGAATATATGCTGCTTAATATAAATAAAACTACAAAATTATATTCTATTAAAGATGATGGGAAAAGAGTTGTAAATAATTTTATAATGTTATTCCAAAATACTCAAAAAGAATCATATACTTATCATTTAGAAGTATTAGGGGAGTATGCAGACAAAATAGAAATTAAAAGATTTAAACCATTTAAACTTAGTCGTGGTAAATTAGCTAAAAAAGTTATTCAATTATCAACAACACACAAACTAGTTGATGACGCAACAAAAGATACTCCAATTACAATTACCCTTAGAGCGTATGCTGAAGAAAATCCTGAGCATATAAGTGTAATTAGAAAAGCTGTATTTATTTATCCAAGATCTGATAAATTGAAATAATTTTCGTAAATTAAGAAATTAAACCTAAGTCTTAAATGGCTTAGGTTTTTTTATGCTATAATTAACCTTATAAAAAATAAAAAAGGAATTAATATGCCATTATTAGACAGCTTTAGAGTAGATCACACAAAAATGACAGCACCGGCAGTTAGAGTTGCAAAAACTATGAAAACAAAAAGAGGTGAGATTATCTCAGTATTTGATTTAAGACTTTATAAACCAAATAAAGCCAAAATGACAGGACGGGGAATTCATACTTTAGAACACTTATTTGCAGGATTTATAAGAGAACATTTAAACAGTAAAGATGTAGAGATTATTGACTGCTCTCCTATGGGTTGCAGAACCGGATTTTATATGAGTTTATTGGGAAGCCCATCTGAAAAGTTGGTTGCAAAAGCTGTTAAAAAAGCTATGAAAGATGTTTTAAAAGTAAAAAAAGAGAGTGAAATACCTGAGCTTAATGTTTATCAATGCGGTACATATAAAATGCACTCATTAAAACAGGCAAAAAAAACTGCCGAATATGTAGTTAAAAAAGGTGTAGGTGTTATGGATAATAAAAAGTTATTTTTAAGTGAAAAGAAAATGGCAAAGTTAGGGATATAAGGAGTTAATAACATGAATAAGATTTTATATACAGTGGTATATTTGCTATTACTGCAACAAGTATCAATAGCAAACACATATGACGAGATGTCAATATCTTTTAAAAATGATGCTCTATTTAATGAAGATCAAGATTATACTGCGGGGTTTGAATTATCATACAAAAGTGCAGATTGTGATTTAACTTATTATTTGGGTCAAGATATTTATACACCGCAAGATAAAAGAACCACAGAACCGTTAAGTGGTGAACATCCGTATGCTGCTTGGCTTTATATAGGAGCTTCAAAAAAAATAGACTTTAATGAAGATATAACAAATAATATTAAAGTTACAGTAGGAACCATAGGTAAGAATGCCAAAGGAAAATCAATAGCCAATGCTGCACATGATATTATTGGTGCATCTGATGAAAATGGATGGGATACACAAGTTCATAAAAGCCTTGCTTATAATATAAATCTTAAGTCATATTATAATCCAGCATCTTCACAATATAATAACTATACTGTAAAACCTTATCTTGTTGCAAATGCAGGTAATATTCTTACGGATATTGGATTGGGGTTAAGAGTTGATACCAACATAAATAATTCTTTAAAACTTTACGCAAGTGGAGAAATAAAGTATATAGATAAAAATATTTTTCTTGATGGTGAAAATAAAAATGGCAGCACTCAATATGCTGTAAAAAAACTTGACCATAAAAATACTTTTACTCTAGGTTTGGAAACAACTTATATAGAAGATTATACTATAGTTGCAGAGATGATTTTTAACTCAAAAGAGTATGAAACACAAGTTAATAACAATAATTATGGTATGTTAAAAATAGTTAAAAAGTTCTAAATGAATAAAAAATCATTAGGATTTTTTAAGTCTATTTTTGACAGCTCTCCTAATCTTGCTATTTTACATATCAATAATGATTGTAATACTATAAAAAAGATTACAAAACAAATAGCTCAAGATTCTTGCGGTACTTTTAAAAATATTGAATTAAGTACCATAGATGAAAAGAATTTTAGAATTGGTGCAAGAGATTTTGAATATGTAATAATCTCCAATTGTTTAGAGTATATTCAAAATAAAAAACAATTTCTAACTAGAATTTATCATAGCTTGGAAAATTCTGCTCAAATTCTAATATTAGATAAAAAAGACAATATGAATATTGATAACATTAAACAGTTATTGGATGATACCCATTATCTCGCTGCAAATGAAGTAGATATCTTTGAAGACTACGATTTAATTGTAGCAAAAAAAATGCATATGTGGGGAGCTGGACTATAGAATTTATACAAACTAAAGATGGTTCAAATACTCTTTATTCGCAAAGGTTTGAACAATATTTTCACAGTGTAAAAGAAGGCGCATTAAACGAATCACTTTATAAACATATTGTTCCCGCATTACAACATCATAAAAACAAAAATGAGTTAAATATCTTAGATATTTGTTTTGGTCTTGGGTACAATACATTAGCCACCATTTATTATATTAAAAAAAATAATATTAATATTAAACTTAATATTTACTCACCGGAATTTGATACAGAACTTTTACACTCTCTTCCAAACTTTCAATATCCCAAGGAATTTTTAGAATTCAAATATATTATAGATAAGATATCTCAAACTTTCAGATATCAAGATAAAAATATTAATATAGAAGTTTTTAACGGCGATGCAAGAGAATATATCAAAACATTATCAAATATACATATTGTGTATCAAGATGCTTTTAGCAGTGATGTAAATAAGTCGTTATGGACAAAAGAGTATTTTAATGATATTTATAAATTATTAGATAAAGATGCGATTATTACCACATACTCAATAGCTACACCTATAAGATTGTCTATGTATGAGAATAACCTATTCATTTATGAATATAAAAATGATTTCACAAATAGAATTACAATTGCAATGAAAAATAAATTTACAATAGAACCTAGTGGTTATAAATATATAGATATGGAACTCAAAAAACAAAGAAATTCATCAGCCAAACCTCTGAGGGACTTAGACTAAAATATTAAAGATTTCCTTTTCTTATTTTCAAAAGTTATACATTGGGTATATCCAACTTTTTTTGCCAAAGTCATCACCTCATCATATCCAAAACCAACCTGCTCGACTGAATGAGCATCGCTTCCAAAAGTAATTGGGATATCAAGTTCAAAAGCTAACTCTATAAGTTCATAGGAAGGATATTGTTCTGATATTGGTTTTCTCAAACCGGCACTGTTTATCTCTAGAACCATTCCTGAATTTTTAATATCGTTCATTGCCTGCATTGCTATTATTTTAATATTCTTTGTCGGTAAGAATTTAAAAACTTTAATCAAGTCTAAATGCCCGACTATATCAAAATATTTGGTTTTTACCATGTCAGATACTGCACTAAAATACTCTTCCCAAATTTTATCAATATCTTTTTCTTCATATTGTCCGATAAATTCTGGATTGTCAAAGCCCCATTTATCAATAAAATGAACTGAACCTATTAAATAATCAACATTGCCATCTAGTATATTTTTCTCTATAAATTGGGAATTTGACATAAAATCAACTTCATAAGCTAGTAAAATTTTTATATCATCTTTATATTTTTCTTTTAAATCTAAAACATCTTTTTCATAAACTTTGCTTTGATCCAAGCTCATCCTATATTCAGGTTCAAAATCCATAGGCGCATGACAACTAAATCCAAAAATGTCAATTTTTAATTCAATAGCTCTTTTTACATAATCTTCCATACTACCCGTTGCGTGGTTACAAAGTGTTGTGTGATTATGTAAATCTACTCTCATTTAATCTAAAATTCCAGCACCTTCAATTGCAGTACTTCTGTCAAGTGCATATTCTCTGCAACCGGCAATAATATCATATTTCCAAATTGGAGCTGATGCTTTAAAATCTTCGACAAACTCATCTATTAACTCTAAAGCGACTCGTCTTTTCGGGGAACAAACACCGGCAATATAACTGCTTGTATGATTTAAAACATCTCCACGACTGTGAGCCATTAAAACAATTGCATTTCTTTCTTTTGCTTTTTCTTGCCAGGCATCAAACCAAGAATTCAAAATAGGTTCATATATATCAAAACTCAACCCATCAATCCCATCTTCATCCCGCACTACTCCGACAAAAGTAATAATTGCACCATAATTGGAATTCTTAAACTCTTCATACCATTTATTAGTAATTTGTTCTACAGGCAAACTGCCATCAAAAAGTTGTACACTCGGCATTTCTCAACCTCCGCAAACAGGAGGTAATAAAGATACTTTATCCCCATTTTTTAGTTCATGATTTGCATCTTTTACCAACATATCATTAATTGCAACAGCACTATTTTCTAACCAATTATTTAAACTTTTATCTTCTTTGAGAATAGCACTTAACTGATTTAAATTTGTAATATCTACTTTTAATGGATCTTTACCAATTGGTCCTAAAAATTCAACAGTAACCATTTTAACCCTTTTTTTACTAAAATTATATTATTATACCAAATCAAAATGAAATAAGGACTATATCATATATGATATTTGCAAAAATTGATTTTATAAATTTATTACCATTTTATATATTTATCAAAAAGAATATCAAGTCATCACAAATCAAACAAATTATCAATTATAAAAAATCATACCCGTCAAAAATAAATAAACAATTTAAAAAGCGGCAAATTGATGCAGCTTTTATATCATCAATTGCATCTAAAAGATGTAAATGTTTAGATTTAGGAATAGTTGCCAAAAATGAAGTATTATCTGTTTTAGCATTAAAAGGTAAATATGAAAAAGATTATCAATCAGATACATCAAATGCCTTAGCAAAGATTTTAGAGATAGAAGGAAAAGTTTTGATTGGAGACAAGGCTTTATATCACTATCATAATAGCCAAGATAAAGATTTTGTAGATTTGGCACAACTTTGGAAAAGCAAATATAATTTGCCTTTTGTGTTTGCAAGATTGTGTTTTAATAAAGAAAAAAAATATCTTGAAAACATAGCAAAACAATTTTTAAAAGAAAAAGTAAAAATTCCACAATATATTTTAAATCAATATTCGCAAAGATCCAATTTAACAAATAAACAAATTAAACAATATTTGACAAAGATTTCATATAAAATATCTCATAAAGAGAAACAAAGCTTAAAACTATTCTTTAAATTGCTGCATAAAAAGTCTATAAGATAGAAAAAAGTCTTAGGATTTAGATATAATACCACAATATAAAAGGAATTAATTAATGGATTATAATAGAAATATAAAAATACTTTTTGTTGATGACAGTAGATTAATCAGAGATATGGTGGAAAGTTCTTTACTTGAACTGGGATATTTAAACATTCAATCTGCTGATGATGGTGTAGAGGCTCTTGCTTTAAGTAGTCAAGATGAATACGATTTTATAATTACAGATATTAATATGCCAAATATGGACGGATTAACACTCATAAGAAATCTTAGAAATAAACTAGATTATATATCAACTCCTATACTGGTTCTTACAACAGAAAGAAGTAATGAGATGAAGAAAAAAGGCAGAGAAGTCGGAGCAACATCTTGGATGGTAAAACCTTTTGATACAAAACTACTTCATAGAGCTATATTAGAAACACTTCAAAAAGTAAATAGCAACTAGATATTACACTCCAATGGATATATTTCAATCTATACTTTTAGGTATCATAGAAGGCTTTACTGAATTTTTACCTATCAGTTCTACAGGTCATTTAATAATTGCAAGCAAATTTTTAAATATTGATCAAAATCATGTTACAAAAGCATATGAAGTTATCATCCAATTTGCAGCTATTTTAGCTGTAGTATTAAACTATAAAGATAAATTCAGCCCAAGCAAAATAGAACTGTGGAAAAAATTAATTTTAGCTTTTATACCTATTGGTGCAGTTGGATTTATCTTTTCAAGTCAAATAAAAGCTATGTTTAATATAGAAATTGTAGCAATTATGTTTATAGTTGGGGGAATTGTATTTTTAATTGTTGAGAGGTTTTACAAAGAAACCGACAGACATATAGATGATATAGAAAAAGTAACTTACAAACAAGCTTTATACATAGGGCTTGCCCAGATCTTTGCCCTGATTCCAGGAACCAGTCGAGCAGGAAGTACAATAATAGGAGCTATGCTGGTTGGACTTAACAGGAAAGCCAGTGCAGAATTTAGTTTTCTTTTAGCTTTTCCGGTTATGTGCGCAACTACCGGGTATGATTTACTTAAACACTATAAAGACTTTAGCGACGCAAATCTAATAGTTTTGGCAGTTGGATTTGTAGTTGCTTTTATAGTTGCATATCTTACCATTAAATTGTTCTTAAAATTTCTAGAGAATTTTACCTTTGTAGCTTTTGGTATCTATAGAATTGTTTTTGGTATAATCCTGCTAGTTTGGTTTGTATAAGGATTATAGTCCTATTATTAATTTAAGCTTAAAGATAAAGTTAAGTTAAACTTGCATATAATTTTAATGTAAAAAAAAATTATTAAAAGTACTATATGCATACACTGACAATTGAATTTAAATCAGCAGAACACTTAAAAGAATATATTAGCTTAAATAATATATTGGATGAAGATAATATTCTCATCCAAATTTTTACGTCACAAAACAATAAAGAATTTATTTTAAATCTGCGAAATAATATCTTAAAACAATTACCGACTGCTAAGATTATTGGTGCAACAACCTGCGGTGAGATTTCAAATAACGGCGCATTAACCAATTCCACTATCATCTCATTTAGTTTATTTGAAAAAACTAAAATTGAAACCAGCTTGAAAGAATATGATACGACAAGTTTCATTAGCGGTCAAAATATAATTAAATCATTTGACAACTATCTCGGAAATGAATTAAAATTTGTTATCACTTTTACAGATGGATTAAATACAAACGGTGAAGAATACTTAAATGGAATATCATCAATGAATAAAAATATAATTATATCAGGTGGTATGGCAGGTGATAATGCTAAATTTGAAGAAACATTTGTATTTAATGAAACTAATATAACTTCCAAAGGAGCTGTCGCAGCTGCATTTTACAATAAAGATTTAAATGTATATACCGACTATAGTTTTGATTGGGAAACTGTTGGTAAAAAACATATAATTGAAAAATCTGCCCAAAACAGAGTTTATACAATTAACGGTATGACACCTGTTGAATTTTATAAACATTATTTAGGCGACGATATGGAACAGTTACTTCCTGCAATTGGTATTGAATTTCCCCTTGTTATAAAAAAAGATGGAATAAATATAGCAAGAGCTGTGTTGAGCAAACATGATGACGGAAGTTTAAGCTTTGCCGGAAATATCGATGAGGGCAGTATTGTACAGTTTGGACATGGTGATGTACAAATGATTATTAACAAAGGGATTGACAGTGTTAAAAATATTATCGAGAATCCGGTTGAATCAATTTTTATATATTCTTGTATGGCAAGAAAATCATTGCTTCAAGAAGATATTAACTTAGAATTATTACCTTTAAAAGAGATAGCACCAATCAGCGGTTTTTTTACTTATGGTGAGTTTTATCATGATTGTAAAGAGGAAGAGTGCAATACTAAACTTTTAAATCAAACTATGACAATAGTTGGTATATCTGAAAATATTGAAACTACCGATACGATTTCACCAAATATATTTTCCAATAGCCGTTCTCAATCACATGATGAAGCTCTATACAGAGCACAGGCACTTTCCGTACTAATTGAAAAAACAACTAAAGAACTGGAATCATTAAATCAAAATTTAGAGAAAAAAGTAGAAGAGGAGATAGCAAAAAATTTAGAAAAAGATGCAATCCTCCAAGTAAAACAAACTCAAGCACAATTGGGAGATATGATTGAGATGATTTTACATCAATGGAGACAACCGTTAAGTGCTATTACATCTACTATCTCTGCTACTCAACTTTATCAAGAATCTAATATGCTGACAGATGATATGTTAAAGGATAGCTTAGAAAAAGCCTTATCATATTCAAATCATCTAAATACTACAATTGAGGATTTTAGAGAATTATTTAAAATTAATCATGAAAATTCAAATATTTTATTATCTGATTGTATAAATAAAGCTTTAACTATTATAGAACCACTTATAAAACAAGAAAATATGACAATTACAAAAGACTTTAATCAAGATATCCAAGTTTTTATACCTGTAGGATTAATGATGCAGGTTATTTTAAATATTGTAAAAAATGCCGTTGATATACTTATAGAAAAAGGTATTGTAAATCCACAAATCAAATTTAAAACATATGTTGGTGACGATACTTGTATGATACGAATTTTTGATAATGGAGGTGGGATACCTGAAGATATTTTACCTTATATATTTGATAAAAAATTTACAACAAAAAGTGATAATAAAGGTACCGGGATTGGTCTTGATATGTCAAAAACTATCATAGAATCAAAGATTGGCGGGAAATTGTCAGCAAATAATGAAAATGGCTGGGCGGTATTTAATATAGAAATACCGCTTAGCTAAAGATTATGACTTTAAACTAAATCACAACCTTTTTCACCTGATTCAATATGTCCAATAACATACCCATCTGTATTTTTTAATACTGCATCTACATTTGCCGGATTTACTACAAAAATCATACCAACACCCATATTAAATGCTCGGTACATTTCAGATTCCTCTACATGCTCACCCATTAATTGAAAAATAGGAAGAACTTGAACTTTGTCTTTTTGAACAATTGCTCTTAAATTGTCAGGTAAAACTCGCGGCAAGTTTTCAACAATTCCACCACCGGTTATATGAGCTAAAGCATTAATATTGTCTTTATTTTCTTTAAATTCTTTTACATAAATTCTAGTTGGTTCAAGTAAAGTATCGATTAAAGTTCTACCATTAAAATTATCTTCAAATTTCATACCTAATTTTTCTAAAAGCAGTTTTCGCACCAAGCTAAATCCATTTGAATGAACTCCAGAACTTGGAAGTGCAATTAACACATCACCCTCTTCAACTCTTGAAACTCTATCCATCTCAGATTTTTCTGCAATTCCAACACAAAAACCGGCTAAATCAAAATCACCCTCTTTGTACATACCAGGCATCTCAGCAGTTTCACCGCCAATTAAAGCACATTGACTTCTGATACAACCTTCTGCAATACCTTTTACAACTGCACTTGCTTCTTCAACTTCAAGTTTAGCAGTTGCATAATAATCTAAGAAAAACAGCGGCTCGCCAAAGTTACAAATTAAATCATTTGAACACATAGCAACCAAATCAATACCAACCGTATCAAACTTTTGGCTGTCAATTGCCAGTTTTAATTTTGTACCAACACCATCAGTTCCTGCTAATATTACAGGCTCATTATATCCCTTTGGCAGTTCAAAAGCACCGGCAAATGAACCGATACCACCTAAAACACCTGGAATCATAGTTGATTTTACATAAGGTTTTATATTTTCTACGAAGCTGTTACCGGCATCTATATCTACACCTGCATCTTTATATGAAATTGTACTCATTATTTTTCCTTAATATCGCATTTTTTTGAGATAATACAAAGTGGACAAAAATCAGCAAGACCAGCTATTAAAGGTATTACCCCTAGATAAAACCAAGAATTATTAAATAAAAATCCTATTGCGATTAATATTAATCCAAGTGCTATCCTAAATCTTTTACAAAATGATCTTATTTTATTAAAATTCATTATTTATATCCTTATTATCGATTTTTGGGTATTATATCTAAATTATTGTAAAAGGTTTAATAAAATGTTTAAAAAGAGATTTGGTTACGAAGAGATGATGGTACATGTACCGCTTTGTTCTCATAAAAATATTAAAAAAATTTTGGTTGTAGGTGATGTGAATGATGATTTTAAGAATGAGATTGCCAAGCACAAAATCGAAAATGTAGTTTATAGCGAAGATTTAAATATTGATGATAAGTTCGACATCATTCTTTACAACAAAGATATACCTGATGAATTAGAGATGGCAAATGTTGATAGATGTTTAGAACAAGATTTTGGAATTTTTTGTGCGAAAGGATCTTTTATATTTAAAGATTTAGAAAAAGTAAAAGAGGAATTGGCAACTGTAGGAAAAAACTTTTGGATTTGTATGCCTTATAGTTTTGGTCACAATACTTTAATCTTTGCTTCTAAAAAGTATCATCCGCAAGCAGAGATCGTACTTCAAACTTCTGATTTACTTCCAGATTGCCAATATTATAATACAGAGATGCAAAATGCAGCTTTTGTACATCCAAACTATATTACTAAAGAGATAACCGGTATTGCAAAACGTTAGTTTCCTCGAAAACGCTAAAAAAGACTTCAACTATGCTATTGCTTTAACCGGCGGTATTGCTACGGGTAAAAGTACAGTTACATCACTTTTTATGCTTCATGGTTTTTTAACTATTGATGCCGATAAGATTACCCATAGACTGCTTGATGAAAATCATTTGGCAATTTCGGATATATTTGGAACCAAGTATGTTGAAAATAAAAAAGTTATTAGAAAAAAACTTGGAAATTTAATCTTTAATGATGAAAGTGAAAAGAAAAAATTAGAAAACTTTTTGCATCCTTTAATCAAAGCAGAAATTATAAAAGAAGCAAAACTGTTTGAAGAAAAGAAAAAACCGTATCTCATAGATATACCATTATTTTTTGAAAATCAAAATTATGATATTAAGAATTCTATTGTTGTATATACTACAAAAGATTTACAAGTCAAAAGATTGATACTTAGAGATAATTGCAGTGAAGATGAAGCACTTTTAAAAATAAACAATCAAATGGATATAGAAAAGAAGAAAAAACTCTCAACATATATCATAGATAATACAAAAGATTTAAAAAATCTTCAAAATGAAGTTGAAAGAGTAAAAATGGAGCTTTTAAAATGACCTACACAAAATATGATGCAAGTGGAAATACATTTGTGATTTTTCATACAAATAAGAAAAAAGATTATACACAACTAGCAATTGATTTATGTAAAAAAGAAGAAGTTGACGGATTAATTGTAATAGTGCCTCATATCGTTTATGATTTTGAATGGTTATTTTATAACAATGATGGCTCAAGTGCTTCAATGTGCGGAAATGGTACGAGAGCTGTTGCACACTATGCATATTTCAATAAAATAGCCGGAAGTTATATGAAATTTTTAACGGGAGCTGGTGAAATTAACTGTAAAGTTGATGGTGATATTGTAGAAACATCAATGACTAAACCAAAAATATTAAAAGAGCCTTTTGAAGAATTAAATTTAACTTGGTGGATGGTTGATACCGGTGTTCCTCATCTTGTGACCATAGTTGATAATCTAGATAAATTTAACTTGGAAACTTGTTCAAAAATGAGATATGAATACAATGCCAATGTAAACTTTGCCAAAGTAGAAAATGAAAAACTGATGGTAAGAACCTATGAAAGAGGTGTTGAAAATGAAACTCTTGCTTGTGGTACCGGTATGGTTGCTTGCTTTTTAAGAGCTAATAATTTAAAGCTTATTGGCAAGGAAGTCAATGTATATCCAAAAAGTGGTGAAGAGTTAACTATTTCTAAAAATGATGATACTTTACTATTCAAAGGAAAAGTTATAAGAGGAGATACAAAAAGCATATGATTAAATATATTGCAGCCGTTATTTTATTTTTAACCACATTAAATAGTATGGGTATGCCGTCAACATACT
Organism: Arcobacteraceae bacterium; assembly: GCA_023138835.1. Classification (GTDB taxonomy): domain Bacteria; phylum Campylobacterota; class Campylobacteria; order Campylobacterales; family Arcobacteraceae; genus CAJXII01. Next base: position 76,344 of record JAGLOP010000005.1, on the reverse strand, counting down.
ATAAAATAGAAAATTCTACTTCTATGAAAAAATACTTTTTTACTTATATGAGTAAAATAGCAAATACCCAAAATAGATATATTTTAAATGATAGAAACTTTATAAAATCTTTTTATCATAAAAGAAATACAATAAATAAAGCACATGATGATTATAAAAAATTTGAAAAAATACAAAAAAGATACAAACTAAAACCAGATGATAAACTTTCAAAATATTTACTTTATATTGACATCATCCCGGTATCTTTGGTAATTGCACAAGCAGCAGTTGAAAGTGCTTGGGGAAAAAGTCGATTTATCAAAGAAGCAAATAATGTATTTGGTCAATGGACTTGGAGTGGAAAAGGTTTGATACCAAACGGTAGAGAGGCAGGAAAAAAACATAAAATCAAGATTTTTTCATCTATCGATTCTTCTGTCAACGGCTATATGATTAATCTTAATATTGGATGGGCATATGAAGATTTAAGAGCCATTAGAGCCAAAATCAGAAAATATGGTGCACCGCTGTCTGGACTGGCTTTATCGAAAACATTAATAAAATATTCACAGAAGAAAGAAGAATATACAAGAATATTAGCTACAATAATAGTTCAAAATCATTTAGAAAGGTTTGATTAATAAATGATAATAAGAGCAATCTATTTTATTTTAACTATAAGCATATTGTTTACTGGTTGTACCAATAACTCATACATAGATAAACCAAGTGCAAACACCGAACAATCAATTACACAAGATGATGAATTAGATGAATTCTCTGATGAGTTTGAAGATGAGGATATTGAAGAGGAAAGTGACCCTTTTAGAGGTTATAATGTATTTATGACCAACTTCAATGATGGTTTTTATATCCATGTTTTTGACCCGGTTGCCAAAGGGTATGACTATGTACTGCCTGAAGGTGCAAGAAAAAGTATTAAAAACTTCTTTCATAATTTGACGTATCCGGTTAGAATGGTAAATAATATTTTACAAGGTAAATTTGAAAATGCAGGAGAAGAGACCGGTAGATTTATTGTAAATACAACTGTCGGAATACTTGGCTTTTTTGATCCTGCAAAAGAACACTTCAAGTTAAAACCTCATAATGAAGATTTTGGACAAACATTGGGATATTGGGGAGTTGGAAGCGGGTACCATATTGTATTACCATTTTTTGGACCTTCAAATATGAGAGATATGTTAAGTATGTATCCTGATTCTTATGTAAATCCAATAGTTTATAATAATGAAAATAATAGTATTAACCTTACTAATAGTACAGACGAATCTCTTATGCTGACAGCTTATCAAAGACTTAATGACGGTTCGTTGAAATTAGGCGATTATGAAGAGTTAAAAAAAGATGCGGTTGAGTTATATCCATTCTTAAAAGATATATATGAACAACATAGAGCAAAATTAATTAAGGAATAAATTCCACAGGAACGAGGACAATAAAAATGATAAAAAAAATACTGATATTAGCAGCATTAATATTTAATCTAAATGCAACAGAAGTTGATGATTTAAATTTAACTTTTACAAACAAAACTAACACAGTTGTAGATATAGTAAAATGTAAACTTTTTACATCAGAAGAGAGAAATGATAAGATAATTGAAGCTATTACACCTATGTTTGACTTTCAACTTATGGCAAAACTCAGTCTTGGTAAAAAATGGAAAAGTCTGAATGAAACAAAACAAGCAGAATTTATAAAGCTGTATGTACATCGAATGAAAAAATCATATTCAGCTAAAATTGATAAATATACCGATGAAACAATTATTATTAATAAAATCACTCAAATTAAAAAAACAAGAATAGTTCTAAATAGCAGCTTGATTAGTAAAGATGAGAAGGTAGAAGTAATATATAAATATCACAAACCAAAAAAACAAATTGAGAATAAAGACAAATGGCTTGTATATGATGTAATCATTGCCGGAGTTAGTATCGTTAAAACGGATAAAGCACAGTTCAAAGCTGTATTACGAGAAAGTTCCATAGAAACTTTGATGGATAAAATAAGATAGTGCTTGAGAATTTTTATTCAAAATATATAATTCCATTTCCAAAAACAGTACTTTTTTTAGTAACGATATGTATTGTTATTTTAGGAAGTTTTGCTTTAAAGCTAGAGATAGATGCAAGTGCTGAAACACTTTTATTAGAAGGTGATAAAGATTTAGAATTTTCCAGACAAATAAGCAAACAGTACAAAATGCAAAATTTCTTGGTAGTTACTTTTAAACCTAAAGATGAATTATTATCTACACAATCTATAAATACAATTCAAAATATAAGTGATGATTTATTAAAACTAGAGCTGACAGAATCTGTTACATCTATCATTAATGTGCCGCTTTTACAAAGCCCTCCAAAACCTGTAAAAGAATTTTTAAAAGATATTCCTACTTTGTTATCTAACGGTACCAGCAAAGAATTGGCAAAAAAAGAATTTCTAACCAGTCCTATATATAAAAATCATCTTGTAAGTTCTGATTTTAAAACTACTGCACTTTTGGTTAATTTAAAAGATGATAAAACTTATACACAACTTCTTAATGCCAGAGATGAACTTGTTTTAAAGAAACGAAATAAAACCATATCTCCCGAAGAGTCAGCTCAACTTAAAATTACAAAAAAAGAGTTTAAAGCTTATCGAGATAAAAGCAGAGAAGAAACTCATCAAAATATTATAAAAGTACGACAGGTACTAGAAAAATATAAAAATCAAGCTGAACTCAACTTAGGTGGAGTAAGTATGATAGCTGATGATATGGTTAGCTTTGTTAAATATGACTTAGAAACATTCAGCGTCGTAGTTATTCTTTTATTAGTTATTGTTTTATTTATTTTATTAAAAGAATTAAGATGGGTCTTAATACCTATTTTAATCTGTATTATTTCAATTGTTTCTACAAGTGGAATACTTGGATTATTTAGTTGGGAGATCACTGTAATCTCTTCAAACTTTATATCTTTACAACTCATTATGACTATGTCATTGGTTATTCATTTAACTATAAAATATAAAGAACTTTTAACAACAAAACCTAACTTTTCGCAAAAACAATTAGCTTTACACACAGTTGTATCTATGGCAAAACCATCATTTTTTGTAATTGTTACAACTATAGCGGGATTTAGCTCTTTAGTATTCAGTGGAATTTTACCGGTTATAAATTTTGGTTGGATGATGAGTGTTGGGATTGCAATATCTTTATTTATAACATTTTTAGTTTTCCCAGCTATTATGGTATTGCTTAACAAAAGTACAATGAAAATAAAAAAGTCGAAACATAAGCCGTTTACTTCACGAATAGCCAATGTGGCATATAACAACCAAAAGCTTATAATAATCGGTGCTGTTTTAACTATTATTTTTTCTTTAACCGGAGCGAGCAAACTCTTTGTTGAAAATAGCTTTATAGATTATTTTAAAAAAGATACTGAAATTTATAAAGGGATGAAAGAAATTGATCAGAATCTAGGAGGAACAACTCCCCTTGATGTGATACTTACATTCAAAGATGAAGATAAAGTTGATCTGTCTGTACAAACTTCAAATACAAAAGAAATAGAAGATGAAGAGCTTGATAGTTTCGATGATGAGTATGCCGAAGATGAAAATGATGAAACATATTGGTTTACAGCTGCTAAAATGGAAAAAGTAAGACAAGTACATAACTATTTAGAATCTTTACCTCAAATAGGAAAAGTTTTATCCTTATCAACTATGGGTGAAATTGGTAAAATATTAAACAACGGCAAATATTTAGATAGTTTTGAATTAGCTTTGTTAAATAAAAAATTACCACAAGAATATAAAGATATTTTACTGAGTCCTTATGTAAATATTGAACAAAATCAGGCAAGAATCACAATGAGAATAATTGATTCTCTGCCAGATTTAAGAAGAGATGATTTAATTAAGAAAATAAACAGAGATTTAAATGAGATGTTAAATTCTAAAAATGAAGAGTTTAAATTATCAAATCTTTTAATACTGTATAATAATATGCTTCAATCACTTTTTGATTCTCAAATCAGCACACTTGGGTTTGTTATAGCTATTTTATTTATTATGTTCCTAATTCTTTTTAGAAGCCTGCCTATTGCGATTATTGCACTTATTGCCAATATAATTCCTGTAGGGATGATATTTGGTTTTATGGGATGGATGGGTATACCTCTTGATATGATGACAATTACGATTGCTGCTATTAGTATAGGGATTGCGGTTGATGATACTATTCATTATATTCATAGATTTAAACAAGAATTTGCAAAAACAAATAAATATAAAAAAGCAATGTTTAATACTCATAAAAGTATTGGTACAGCGATGTTTTATACCTCTGTTATCATTATGATTGGATTTTCTGTTTTAGTCTTATCAAATTTTATCCCTACTATTTATTTTGGATTGTTAACTTTGCTTGCTATGTTTATGGCAATAGTTGCTGATTTACTTTTATTACCGGTTTTATTAATAGTATTTAAACCAATCAAACAAACAATGAAAAGGAACTAAAATGCAAATATTGATACCTGTGGACGATATTGATTTTGAAGAAGCAAAGATCACATTATTAGATGATGTAAAACATTGGATTTTAATTAATCTTGAAGAGGGTAGAGTTTTAGAATATAACTTTTATAAAACAAGAGAAGAGATTACACAATGGATTGATGTGGTAATAGTAAAAAATGACAAAGAATATGTCTGGCCTTTTATGGAAGAAAATATTGCAGTACTTGTAGCTCCTCTTCAAAGATCTGTAGAAGATATTGTTGAAGCATTTTTATTTAAAGAGTTACATGATTTAAATGTAAATATTTAAGGTAAAAGAAAAAGGAAATATAATGTTAAAGGCAATTGTTACAGGATATAGCAGTGGTATTGGAAAAGCTGTTTGTGAAGAGTTAGAACAAAATAATTACCATATCATTAAGCTTGTTTCACGACTTGAAGATTTACAAGCTGTAGAAAAAGAGATTCAAGAAGTATTAAAAGATTGTGATATAAATTTACTTGTAAATTGTGCGGGACTTGGTATATTTCAACCACATGAAGAGATAAGTTTGGTAAAAATAAAAGAATTAATAGATATAAATTTAACGGCTCCGATCATTTTATCAAATCTTTGCCTTAGAAGTTTAAAAAAAACACATGGGTCTATTATAAATATAACTTCAGTAGAAGCTACAAAGCATTCAAAATTTTCAGCACTTTATACAGCAACAAAAAGCGGACTTAGAGATTTTGGATTGTGTTTATTTGAAGAGTTACGAAAAAGCGGTGTTAGGGTAACTTCAATTAATCCTGACATTACTGATACTGATTTTTTTAATGATTTACAATTTAAACCATCTTCAAAACAAGATACTTATCTTTTACCACAAACTATTGCAACAGCTGTGATACAAGTTCTTCAAGCAAAAGGTGTAATTACAGATTTAACTATACGACCTCAAAAATTTGAAATTAAAAAAGGCTAGTCAAAATTGACTAGCCTTTTTACTATTAATTACTTTAATAAATTATGCTAAAGCTTTTTTAGCACTTTCTACTATGCTTGCAAATGATTCAGCATCATTCATAGCCATATCAGCTAAAATTTTTCTATCTAATTCAATCTCAGCTAATTTAAGACCATTCATAAATCTTGAATAACTTAAATTATTTAATCTACAAGCTGCATTGATTCTGATAATCCAAAGTTTTCTAAATTCTCTTTTTTTCTGTCTTCTATCTCTGTATGCATATACTAAAGCATGTTCAACTGCTTCTTTTGCTTTTCTAAAATGTTTTCTTCGACCACTGTAGAAACCCTTAGCCATTTTAAGGATTTTTTTGTGTCTCGCTCTTCTTACCGTACCAGTTTTTACTCTAGGCATATTATTTTCCTTTCTTTACCATAAATATACTATTATTAGATATTTTGGTGTTAGTGCTTTTTGCACCAAACTTGTCCATGTTTATATGGAGGGACAAAATGTAAAGCTATTAAGCTTTACACAACATTCTTTTTACTCGTGTAGTATCACAAGCTTTTACAGTTTGTGGTCCTCTAAGATCAACTTTTCTCTCTTGAGACTTTTTAGTTAAAATATGGCTTCTAAAAGCACTTCCTCTTTTAATAGAACCATTTTTCTTAACTTTAAATCTTTTTAGTGCACCACTGTTAGACTTCATCTTTGGCATTATCTTGAATCTCCTTTCATAAATTTTGTATTTTAGGACTCGGAGTTTATCCTAAAAAAACTTTATATTAGTTTAAAAAGTATTCTATTTTCTAATGAAGTCAAAGATATTTATAATTTATTTAACTGTTTTTTAACTATTTTTTAGATAAAATGTATAAATATGAAAGGGTGTGTCTAAAAGTTTTATTTTAGATATGCCCTTCGCTATGAATAAAATTTTTAGGATTTGTTTATGTTATTAACACCAGGACCAACTCCAGTACCGGAATTTGTACGAACTGCTATGGCAGATTTGACATTACATCACAGAACACCGGAATTTGAAACAATTTTTGCTAATACTAGAAATTTACTTTTAGAACTTTTAGATATGCCTGAGTGTGTTATGATAGCTTCGAGTGGAACAGGCGCTATGGAAGCTTGTGTTACGAATTTAACTCACTCAAAAGCACTTACAATAAATGCCGGTAAATTTGGTGAGAGATTTGGAAAAATATGTGATGCACACAATATAGAATATACTGAATTAAAATATGAGTGGAATACACCTGCAAGTATTGAAGATGTTATCAGTACTATTAAAGCTGATGATAAAATAGATGCTATATTTATTCAAGTTTGCGAAAGTGCAGGAGGATTGCGACATCCTGTTGAGCAAATTGCTTGGGAAGTTAAAAATATCAATCCAAATATTATGATTGTTGCAGATGGTATAACAGCAGTTGGTGTGGAAAAAATTGATACAACAAATATCGATGCTTTAATTACCGGAAGTCAAAAAGCTTTAATGCTTCCTCCAGGTCTTTCTATGATTGGATTTAGTGAAGAAGCGATATTAAAAATCCAAAAGAAGCCAGCCGGTTATTATTTTAATCTTTTAAGTGAAATTAAAAAGCAAAAACAAAATACAACAGCATACACGGCAGCTACAACTTTAATCATTGGACTTGGTGCAATTTTAGAGAAAATCAAAGAAGATGGTTTTAATCATCTGTATTATAGAACAGCGGTTCGAGCAGATGCTACAAGAAAAGCATTAGAGTCTATTGGGCTTGGAATTTATCCAAAAACTCCTGCAAATGCCATGACTACTATTTACACAGAGGATTCAAATGCTTTGCGAAAACTTTTAAAAGAAAAATACAATGTAAACATCGCAGGTGGGCAAGATCATTTAAAAGGTAAAATCTTTAGAATTAATCATATGGGATTAGTTGAAGATTTTGAAGCTGCTTGGGTAGTAAATGCAATAGAAAAAGCTATGGCTGATTTAGGTCTTAGAGAATTTGACGGTACTGCAAATAAAATTTTTATGGAGAATTATTTTGCTTAATATTATTAAACTTACGGAGTTACAAAATGATATTTGAACATGAAATACCAAATGGCAGTCGACTTTATTTCGGTGCATTGGCCAAACAAAAAAGATATTTAGAGTCTAAGGTTTCAGCATTTTTTTCAAAACTTGGTTTTGACGAGATAATTACTCCAAACTTTTCATATTCACAACACCAAAGTATTGATGATGATAAACAACTAATTACAATAAGTGATGAATCAAATAATCAAGTTGCTTTAAGAGCTGACAGTACTCTTGATGTTGTTAGAATTATCACTAAAAGATTAGGGAGAACGACAAGTCATAAAAAGTGGTTTTATATTCAGCCAACTTTCACATATCCCTCATCTGAAACATATCAGATAGGTTGTGAATGGATTGAGCATGATAATGTAAGTGATGTTATTAACTTAAATGCAGATATTTTAAATTTACTTAATATTAAGCCAATTATTCAAGTAGCAAATATAAATATCCCAAAATTAGTAAGCAGTGAGCTGAATATTGATTTAAATCTTTTTAAAAATGGAGAGATTGGCGCATTGTTTGCACTAAATATCGACTGGCTGACTTCATTGATTTATGTTAAAACTATTGAAGATTTAAAAGATGTTATTAATGAAGTACCAACATCAATTAAAGTTGAATTAGAAAAACTACAGCAAATTGTGTTAAATATAAAATATGAAAATGTAATAGTTTCACCACTTTATTATAGTGCTATGAAATATTATGATGATGTTTATTATCGTGTAATTAAAGATAATTTAACAATTGCTAAAGGCGGCGGATATAAAAGTGATGGGATCAGCTCACTTGGATTTGCATTATATACAGATAATTTATTAAAAATATTAGAAGATTAGGAAGAAGGGTTTAAAGATGAGTAAAGCAGACGTAATTGTTGGAATTCAATGGGGTGATGAAGGTAAAGGTAAGATAGTAGATAAACTTGCTCAAGAGTATGATATGGTATGTAGAAGTCAAGGTGGTCACAATGCCGGTCATACAATTTGGGTAAATGGAACCAGATATGCTTTACACCTTATACCATCAGGTATTTTAAATCCAAAGGCAATAAATATAATAGGAAATGGTGTTGTTGTAAATCCAGAATCTATAATTAAAGAGATGAAACAATTCGATGCTTTAAAAGGTAGATTATTTATCTCAGATAAAGCACACTTAAATCTTCCATACCATAGTTTAATCGATATTGCTCGTGAAAAACTAAAAGGTGACAATGCTATTGGAACTACTGGAAAAGGGATTGGACCTGCGTATGCTGATAAAATAAATAGAATTGGTCATAGAGCAGATGCACTTTTAAATCCAACACAATTATGTGAAGATATTATGAATTATTTTACTGAAAATAAAGTTATCTTTGATGCTTTAAAAGTGGAAGTTCCAAAAAAGAAAGAACTTTTAGCTGAACTTGAAAATTATAATGAAAAATTAGGTTTATTTATTACAAATACTACAAATATGATTTGGGATGCACTAGATGCAGATAAAAAAATATTATTAGAGGGTGCGCAAGGTACTATGCTAGATATTGACCACGGAACTTATCCATATGTAACTTCATCGGCAACTGTCAGTGCTGGTGCTTGTACAGGTTTAGGAATTGCACCGCGAGATATAGGTGTGGTTACTGGAATAGTTAAAGCATATACTACTAGAGTTGGTAATGGACCATTTCCTACAGAAGACTTTGGTGATGCTGGTGAAACTATGGCAGATGTTGGTAAAGAAGTAGGAACTACTACAGGACGAGGTAGAAGATGTGGTTGGTTTGATGCAGTTGCAGTCAGACATGCAAGCAGATTAAATGGTTGTGATCAATTATCTTTAATGAAACTTGATGTTTTAGATGGTTTTAAAACTATTAAAATATGTACAGCTTATGAAGTTAATGGAAAAATCATAGATTATGTACCATCAAATATGAATAATATAACTCCTGTGTATGAAGATATTGCAGGATGGGATAGTGTTGTAGGTTGTAGAGATTATGAAAAATTACCTCAAACTGCTAAACAATATATTGAGCGAATAGAAGAATTAACAAAAACAAAAGTAGGTATCATCTCAACTAGTCCTGAGAGAGAAGATACAATTATAAGATAAAGGAAATTTATGAGATTAAAAAAACAACACGCACAATATATATCAAGAAAAATAACAAAAGATTTAATAAATTGTGATTTTATAGAGATTAGAAAAGACAATGCAGCAATAACTGCTGAGATTGAAAGAATTATTATTGATGATATTGCCAAAGAAACTAAACTTGATGATCATGTTGCTGATCTTTTAGAGAATCAAGAAGATGATATAGAGTTTTACCATGCAGATTATAGACAACTATTTTGGATGACTAAAAAAAGACTTGCAAATGAATTCAATGTGATTGTTAATTTTGAAGATAGATTTAGTGATATTTCTCATCAGATTATGGATTATTTATATGAAGAAGATTTTATCCACTTTGAAGTATCTGACAATCAAGTAAAAAATGTGATTTTTAGGGCTATTGACGAATTTATGAAAGGTTTTGATGAAGCTGACACATTAGCTTATGAAAAAATTAAAAACTACAAAAGAAAGCTTATCCCAGGTACTGAAGATTATGATATTATTTTCAATAGACTATATGAAGAAGAGTTAGTAAAAAAAGGCCTAATATAATGGAGAACAATAATGAATAAAGTTTATATATATTTGGAAAATGGAACTTTCCTAGAAGCGAATAGTTTTGGAGCTACAGGAACTAAAGTAGGAGAAATAGTATTCAATACTTCTTTAACCGGTTACCAAGAGATTATTACAGATCCTAGTTATGCAGGACAATTTATAACATTTACTATGCCTGAAATTGGTAATGTTGGTATTAATGCTGATGATATGGAAAGTAAAACTGCTCACTGTAAAGGTGTATTTGTTAGAAGTTATAATGATAAATATTCTAACTTTAGAGGTGAAAAAACTTTAAATGCTTTATTAAAAGCAAATGATGTTTTAGGAATTTGTGATATTGATACAAGATATTTAACAAAAATGTTAAGAGATGAAGGTGCTATGATGATGATAGCATCAACTGAAATTAGTAATAAAAATGAATTAAAAGCTAAATTAGAATCAAGTTCACGAATTGAAGATATTAATTATATCAAAGAAGTTAGTACTAAAGAAACTTATATGCATAAAAGCGGTGCATGGAATTGTGAAACCGGCAAATATAATAAAGCCGTGATGAGTGATAAAAAGATTGTAGCTATTGACTTCGGAATTAAAAGAAATATTTTAAATGAATTAGTTGAGTCTGGACTTGAAGTTGAAGTAATTCCAAGTACATTCAAAGCTGATGATTTAATAGCTAGATTTGAAGATGGTGAAATCGGCGGAGTATTTTTATCAAATGGACCGGGTGACCCATTAACTTTAATAGAAGAGAAAGAACAGGTGAAAAAACTAATAGCAACAAATATTCCAATTTTTGCTATTTGTTTAGGTCATCAAATGTTAAGTATTGCACACGGTCATGATACTTACAAATTAAAGTTTGGTCAACATGGAGGAAATCATCCGGTTGCAAATACCTCAAATGTAGTCGAAATAACAGCACAAAACCATAATTACAATGTACCTGACAGTATTATGAATATAGCTTCTGTTACACATAAAAACTTATTCGATAATACAATTGAAGGTGTAGAATATAATGATAAAAATATATTCTCAGTACAACATCATCCAGAAGCTAGTCCTGGACCGCATGAAAGTAAATATATATTTTCACAATTTGCAAAAACTGTAAAATAATAATAGTATAATCATTGTAGATAATTTACTATTATACATTTATAAATATTGGTAATTATATAAGAATTATTAAGGAATTATAATGTATTATTGTGAAAACTAAAGGATTTATAGTGAAGAAACTTCAAAATATTAGTAATCAAATTAAAAATAATACATTTTCATACACGGGAAAAGGTGCTTTTGAAGCTGTTGTCAATAATTTTAAATCAGAAATAATTAATTGGCTTGAGAACCTTATCCCTCTTCAACAACAAATTCAATACCTTCAAGATAAAGCTGATATACAATTTCAAAAAAGAAATTATACTAGAATTCTGACAAAATTATTACCAGATGAATATAATGAATTTGTATCTTTAAATATTTTAGTAAGAGATTCAAATATAATTGCAAAGCATTATCAAAATGAGTTTGATTTGACTTTACTTTATGCTCAACTTTTAGATGATAAATATTTGAAATACCCTGGCAAATATGAGAAATATGTTGAGTTTGAAATATTTCAGAAATTTGTAATGATGTATAGAGATGAATTAAACGGCAGTTTAGATACTGACGAAATGGATCATGAACAACCAAAATCAATAAAAATTGAAGAAAAACAAACAGAAGAAACTAAAGTTGAGCAGAAAGTACATAAAAATGTACCAAAACCGAAAACTAAAAAAGAAACTAATTGGACAAATTTATTACTAGGAAGATAAAAGTAATTATTTAAAATTTAATAACTACTTTCAAGTGACGGCATAATTGCTTTAAATTTTTCTATTGTTTGGCAAATAGTATTTTTAATATTTTCAATATCAGTTTTTTCCAAAGTTTTAACCTTTGGATAATTTGATATTACATCTTCAAAATTACTTACAATATCATTCATATTTTTACCATCAACAACTGGAATACTATACTCTTTTAAAAATTGCAAATCCTCATTTGATTTATCTGATCTCTTATAAAAAACAGGACAATTCCCAGAGGCAAGAGATTCAAATACACTGTTTATAGATGAAGTTAAAAGATATTTTGTGTTTAAAATAGTATCAAAGTATTCCTCCTCTTCAATAATATTACTAAAAGAAGGTGCCAATTTTTCTTCATTGCCGAAAAAGAAATAATGTCCCATAAGTAATGGAATCTCCAGCTTCCCACAATCTTTGCAAAGCTCTTTTAATAAAATATCACCATAATCATCATCACCAAAGAAAAAAGCTTTCTTTATACTTTGATCACCTTTTTCAAAAAATTTATCATCAACTAAAGTTTTTGGTATATCAACACCAACTTCATATAGATGAGTACAATACTCAGCCATAAACTTTCGCATCTCTTCCGAGGGTTCATCACTATCAAATATCAGCATATCACTTCGTTCCATAATGTTAGGCAAGTTTCCAATTATATCTATACCTAATCCTTTATAAACACCTAAATCTCTGGCAAATGTTGCAGCTCTATAATCAGATGTACATAAAATCGGATCACACTGTTCTAGTTGTTTATATAAAACAGCACATCTCCGTACTGACTCAAGCCCTATATTGTGACCACTTTTTGCATAAATATATATATTCATTATTTACCATCCTTTAGTTTGTTATATGTGTCATATACAAGAAAGTTTGATATTGACACATTATTCATAGTATTTCTTTCAAATACTTTATTAATGGCGCATTGTACAATATGAATGATTAAAAATTACTAGATAAATATTATTAAATGTGTGTAATAAAGATTGATATTGGATAAGAAAGTATGATATTACGGAGATGTTATTTTAGATTTATAAAATAATTTTATATAAAAATTTAAATTAGCTTGACAATAAATAAATATTAACATATAATGTATGTTATAAAACATATTTAGTATGTTAAAGGAAATATTATGTTAGAACCAATATTTGGTAGTAAATGTAGAGAGCAAGTTTTACAATATATATTAGCCAATGATTCAGGCTATGGGACTGAAATAAAAAACTTTTATAAAATTGGACTGGATCCTGTTCAAAAGCAATTAGAAAAGTTAGAATTAGGTGGTGTATTAATTAGTAAAAATATTGGTAAAACTATTGTTTATAGTTTTAATCCAAGATATGCCTTTTTAGATGAACTTAAAAACTTACTATTAAAAGCTAGAGAATTTTATAAACCAGAATTAATAGAACAACTAACTATGAGTAGAAAAAGACCAAGAAGACAGGGAAAACCATTATGATTGATATTAAAAATATGACTATGCCTGAACTGGCAAGTTTTATATGCACTGCATTATCAAGAAAAGGTATTGAAGTTGTTTTATCTGGTGGCTCTTGTGTAGAAATTTATAGTCGTGGTAATTATACTTCATTAGATATTGATTTAATAAATAGATATAACGATACATTTTTTAAAATCAAGTCAGTAATGGAAGATTTAGGATTTGAAGAAAATGGCAAATATTTTGTATATAAAAATACTAGTTATTTTATAGAATTTCCATCTGGTCCTCTTGGAGTTGGTGATGCACCGGTAAAAACTGTTGAAAAACTTACAACTAGATATGGTACTTTAAAACTTCTTACTGCTACAGATTGTATTAAAGATAGATTAGCAGCATATTATCACTGGGATGATGAACAAAGTTTAACTCAAGCAATTTGGGTGGCACAGCAAAATAAAGTTAATATTAATGAAATTAAAAAATGGTCAGAACAAGAAAAATGTCTTGATAAATTTAATATATTTATTAATAGTTTAAAATAAATTATAACAGAAAAAACACTCTAATTTAGTCATTTTTGTCCAATATCAATCTTTCTTGTCCAATATCAAACTTTTTTGTTTCTTACAATATGTATCAATATTTAAATGTAAAATATCCACAGCGCTCGGAGTTACTCCGCTTATTTGTGAAGCATTAAATAAAGTTGGTGGATTAAACTTTTTAAATTTTTCAATTATCTCAGTTGAAAGTCCCGGTAAATCATCATAAATAAAATCTTTTGGTATTTTAAAATTTAGTAATTTTTTCATTTTTTCAACCTGTTTTTTTTGTTTAATAACATATCGATAATATTTTGCCTCAGTAATAATTTGCTCTTTTAGATAACTATTAGTATCTTTTAAAGAGGGAACAAGTTCGTCAAACTTATCACTTGAAATAGTATTTCTACCAACTACATCAATCAATAAAGTTCTGTCAGATATTTTATCTTCACCAAGTTTTTCTAGTAATGCCAAGTTTTCTTTTTTAGGGGTAAACCATTCATTTTCCATAAATGCAACGGCATCATTTATAGTTTTCTTTTTATGAATCATTTTATTATAAGCTTCATCATCAATTAATCCAAAATTATGTCCGTACTCCATCAATCTTAAATCTGCACTTTCTTCTCTTAAAAGAAGTCTATATTCAGCACGACTTGTAAACATTCTATAAGGTTCATTTGTACCTTTTGTTACTAAATCATCAATTAAGACACCTATATAACTCTCATCTCTTCTTAAAACAAAAGGTTCTTTATTATCGATTGAAAGCACTGCATTTATCCCCGCCATTAATCCTTGAGCCGCCGCTTCTTCATATCCTGTAGTTGCGTTAATCTGCCCTGCTAAATAAAGATTTTTAACTTTTTTAGTTTCAAGTGTATGGTATAGTTCAGTTGGGTCGATATAATCATACTCTATAGCATAACCATACCTTACAATTTTGGCATTTTCTAATCCTTCTATAGAATGAATCATAGTCTTTTGCACATCAATTGGAAGAGATGAACTAAGTCCATTTATATAGTACTCTTCACATGATAAAGTTTGTGGTTCTAAAAATAATTGATGTCTGTCTCTCTCGGCAAATCTATTTACTTTATCTTCAATACTTGGGCAATATCTTGGACCTGTTCCTTCAATCTGACCTGTAAAAAGAGGGGCTCGTTCAAAATTACTTCTAATATTTTCATGAGTTTTAATATTTGTATATGTTATGTAACATGGTTTTTGTGTAGGATTAAAAGTTTCATTGTCGGTTCTAAAGCTAAACGGTGCCGGATTTTCATCTCCGCCGTGTTGTTCCATATTTGAGAAATCAATTGATTTTCCATCAAGCCTCGCTGGAGTTCCTGTTTTTAATCGACCTACATTTAATCCTAAATCTTTTAATTGTGTAGATAAAGTAGAAGATGGGAGCTCCCAAGCACGACCTGCTTCATAAGTTTTTTCTCCAATATGAATAAGACCTTTCATAAAAGTACCTGTAGTCAATATTACTTTTTTAGCTTCAAAAATCTCTCCAAGCTTAGTTTCAACACCGGTAACTTCAAAATCATTAACCAATAATTTTGATACCTCATCTTGATATACTTCTAAATTAGCAGTATTCAAACAAATATTTTTCATATAAGCTCTGTATTTATCCATATCAATTTGAGCACGGCTACCTTGAACAGCCGCTCCTTTAGAAGCATTTAAAATACGAAATTGAATACCAGTAGCATCAGTACATAATCCCATTTGACCGCCAAGTGCGTCAAGTTCTCTAACTAAATGCCCTTTTGCAAGTCCTCCAATAGCAGGATTACAACTAGCTGCGCCTATTTGTTCAACAAGCATTGTAATAAGAAGTGTTTTTTTACCCATTCTTGCTGTACTTAATGCAGATTCTATACCTGCATGACCACCACCAACTACAATTACATCATATATTTGATTATTCATCAAGCACCTTTTTATAAATTATGCAATTATAGTATATTGTTAATTATATAGGTATTTAATTTGCTATAGCTTGTGCCAAATTTATCAAGTTTTGCGACCACTTATAGTTAAGAGGACTAGTTTTGATCACTTTTATATTTAATTCTTTTGCAATTTGATTGGCAGACTTGGCAGAAAATTCAGGCTGTGTAAATATTGCCTTTATGTTCTCTTCTCTAGCTTCTTCCATCACAAAAGCCAATTCTTTTGGTTTTGGAGTTTTACCTTCTATCTCTATTGGAAATTGTTCTAAATTGTACTGTTTTGCAAAATATCCCCAAGCTGGATGAAATACCATAAATTTTGAGTTTGGTTTTGTATTTGATAAAATATCTTTTATTTTTTTATCTGTTTGATTAATATGATTTATAAATTTATCAAAATTCTTTTTATAATAGATTTTATTTTGATAATCTACTTTTACCAATGCAGTATAAATATTTTTAGCAATAACTTTTACATTATCCGGACTTGTCCAAATATGAGGATCTTTACTTTCATGTTGATTATCTGCGTGATCATCGTGACCATGCGCTTCATGTTCTTCATGCTCCTCTTCATGATGAGAATGTTGTTTCATAACAATTTTAGTAATTCCATGGGAAATATCTATTATTTTCATCTCTTTATTTTGACTTTTAAATCTAGGAAGCCAGGCATTTTCAAATTCAACTCCAATGGAAAAATAAATATCTGCTTTTGCTATATCTTTCATTTGCGATGGTTTTGGAGTATAAGAGTGGGGAGAGTTACCAGGCTTTACCATTAAACTTACATTTATTTTATCACCGCCAATAGATTCTACAAAAAACTTTTGAGGCATTACACTCACCATAGTATTTATTTTCGCATAAGAGAAACTACTTAATAGCAGTAGAGTTAATAATATATTTTTCATATTGTTCCTTTTTATTCGCAACTTAGTTGCATTATGATTATTTTGAATTCTATAGTATAGTTACTTAAATGCAACTTAGTCGCACAATATAATAAAATTGACTTTTTCATAAACTTATTTACGATACAATACACCAATGAATTTAGATCAAATATTAGAAAATAAAAATGTTAAATTGACCCCTGCAAGAAGATCAATACTTGAGATTTTATTATTATCAAACAAACCTTTGTGTTATGACGATATTAAAGATAAAATATCAATGGATAAGGCAACATTTTATAGGAATATTACAAAATTTGAAGAGCAAAACTTAATAAACAGTTTTGAATCAAATGATAAAAAAAGATACTTTGAAATACAAAAAGCACTTCATGCACACTTTGTATGCACATTATGCAATAAAGTCGAGTGTGTAAAAGATTATCCATATTTTTCTTTAGATAAATATGTAATTGATAATATTATAATCAAAGGCATATGTGCTAAATGTAATACGGCAAATAACAATTAAGAAAATAGGATAAATAATGTTTACAGGACTTATAAGAGAGATGGCTACAGTAGTTAGTTTATCCAATAATATTTTAACTTTAAAAGCAGATTATAAGCCAAAAATCGGAGATAGTATCGCTATAAACGGTGCTTGTTTAACTGCAGTTAAAATCAGTAATGGCAATTTTAGTGTAGAGTTGTCACCAGAATCGCAAAAAACTCTGGCAATGCAAAATTATAAAAATCAAGTTCATATAGAACCTGCCATGATGATGGGAGATAGATTTGAAGGTCACATAGTTCAGGGTCATGTTGATTGTATCGGTGAAATTATATCTATAAACAACAATGGAAATTCAACAGATTTTATAATTAAATTACCGTCTAAATTTATAAAATATGTGATACCAAAAGGTTCAATTACTGTTGATGGTATTAGTTTAACAGTAAATGATGTAGATACCAAAAAAAGTACCTTTAGGCTTACTATCATCCCCCATACAATTTCTAATACTCTATTTAGAACATATAAAGTTAGAAGTCAAGTCAATATTGAAACAGATATGTTTGCTAGATATGTATTTAATATGTTTAAAAGAGAAGATGATGCTTTATCGTGGGAAAATGTTGATAAAATAATGGCTAATTACTAGTATTTCCATCTTTAGTATATAAATAAAAAGTATTCTCTTTATATACATTTGCATAGGGTTTCACAATAGCCTCTTGAGTTGTAGACAGCTTATTTATTTTAACTACGAAACCAACTTTTACACCTTTGTAAAAAATATTATCCATACCGCTTGTGATAACTTCATCATTTATTTTTATATCTTTCCATATAGGGATATATTTAACTATGATATTTTCGTTAGGATAATCTCCGTGTGTAATTCCCGGGACTAGATTTTCACCTATAAAAACAGCATAGTTCGATTTTTCATTATAATTTAGCAATCCTATATATTGTGAATTCTCTTTTATCATAATTCCGGCACTATATCCATCATTGGTTATAAGTGCAGATATATTATCAATCTTCTTTGGTACTTTTAATAAAACTTTAGAAAAGTTATTAAAATCAATATAAGATATTACTTCTGCTGTATCTAAAAAATCATCTGAAACAGTGTTTTGCTGATTTTGATTTTTTAAATATAAAATTTTATATTTTTCATTTTGAGAAACTTGATGTTTTAATTGTACAATTTGATCTGCTTGATTAAAATGTTTAGACAAATAATTTTCAATAGTAATAAAAGTTGACACATACGAATCTTTAATATTCATATTCAACACTGATAATTTATGTGAGATTAATTTATCAACGTTGAATACATAAGATATAAAGATTAATAGTAAAAAAAAACTAAAAAAAAACTTTTTACTCATTAGAAATTAGTCTTAAAAGATTCTCCTCATCTAAAACTTTACTTGTACCGTATGCAACAGCAAGAAGTGGTTCATCTGCTACTCTTACTGGAAGTTTTACTTCTGCAGCTATATATGTCTCAATTCCTCTGATTAAAGCTCCACCGCCTGTTAACACAATACCGTTATCAACAACATCACCTGCTAAATCCGGCGGCATCTCTTCAAGAACTTGTCTTACAGCCAAAACCATCTCTTTTAAAGGTTCTTTTAAAGCTGCTCTCACACCTTCACTGTCAAGTTCAATAGTTGAAAGCAATCCACTGCTATCTCTACCTTTTACTTTTATTACAAGGTCTTTAGGTAACTTAACAGCCGTTCCTATTTCTATTTTAATAGTTTCTGCAGTTCGTTCACCAATGAAAAGATTAAAATTCTGTCTTACATAATCAATAATTGACTTATCAAATCTATCACCGGCTACTTTGATAGACTTACTGATTACAAGACCGCCTAGTGAAGTTACACCGATTTCAGTAGTCCCTCCACCGATATCAACTACAACATAACCGTCAGGACTACTCACCGGAATCCCGGCACCAATAGCTGCTGCCATTGGCTCATCTACAAGATAAACTTCTCTAGCTCCTGCACTTAAAGCAGATTCTTTTACAGCTTTTCTTTCAACTTGTGTAATACCGTGAGGAATACAAATAATAATTCTAGGTCTTAAAAATGATTTTCTGTTATGTGCTTTTTCTATAAAATATCTTATCATTCGCTCAGTCATTTCAAAATCTGCAATAACACCATCTCTCATTGGTCGTACTGCTTGAATATTCATAGGAGTTTTACCAATCATCATTTTAGCTTCACTACCAACTGCAAGTATTTTATCTCTACCATATCTATCATGTTGTACTGCAACAACTGATGGCTCATTTATGATTATTCCCTCACCTTTTAGCGATACTAAAGTATTAGCAGTCCCTAAGTCAATTGCCATATCTTTTGAAAATAAACCTACAAATTTATCTAAAAACATTATTTCCCCTTATTAGTTTTATGCCACTTTGGGCTTTTTAATTTTATTAACTACATCTTTTGTGATAGTTATAGTTTTATTTTTATATTCTGGAAGTTCATACATAATATCCAACATCACCTCTTCTAAAATCGATCTCAACCCTCGTGCTCCGGTTTTTCTTTCAATTGCTTTAACTGCAATCTCTTTTAATGACGGTTTGTCAAATTTTAACTTCACCTCATCCATACCAAAAAGCTTAGAATATTGTTTAACCAAAGCATTTTTAGGTTCTGTCAAAATATGAATCATTGCATCTTCATCAATCTCTTCTAAAGTTGCAATCATGTGAAGCCTACCGACAAGTTCAGGAATTAAACCATATTTCACTAAATCATCTGCTTCTATCAATTCCATAATATCATCTTGCTCTTTTTTAGTCTTTTTTTGTTGGTTAAAGCCAAGTACATTTCCACCTTGTCTTTTAGAAATAATATCTTTCATTCCATCAAACGCACCGCCACAAATAAACAATACGTTCGTAGTATCAAGACTGATAGATTCTTGCCCAGGGTGTTTTCTACCACCTTTAGGAGGAACATTTATACTGCTGCCTTCAATAATTTTAAGTAAAGCTTGCTGAACACCTTCTCCGCTTACATCTCTTGTGATACTTCTATTTTCACTCATACGAGCTATTTTATCAATCTCATCAATAAAAATAATACCTTGCTCAGCTTTTTTAATATCACCGTCAGCTGCTTGAATAAGTCTGGTTACAATATTTTCCACATCATCACCAACATATCCGGCTTCCGTTAAACTTGTAGCATCAGCAATGGCAAAAGGTACATTTATATGATTTGCAATAGTTTGAGCTAAAAGTGTTTTCCCACTTCCTGTAGGTCCTATTAAAAGTACATTTGATTTTTGAAGCTCAGTATCATCTTTTGAACTTTTACCTTTAAAAATTCGTTTATAATGATTATAGACAGCCACACTTAAAACTTTTTTAGCCTTTTCCTGTCCTATAATATAATCATCTAAAATAGCCTTTAGCTCTTTTGGTGTCAAAATACTAATATTTTCTTTTTCTTTGTTAACTTTAGATTTTGTTTCCATTACATCTATTTGGGTTTCATCTTTGTGACTGTTAATTATCTCATAAGCTTCTTTGGCACAACTTTGGCAAATAGCCGCATTGTCTCCTGATATTATAGGATTATTTGAACTGTCGTCAACACCACAAAAATCACAAATTAATTTTTTCTGCATTATCTTTCTTTCCTTATAAAAGGTATTCCTCTTTTTGTATCAGCTACTGCTTGTGCTAATTGTTTTGCATATTTGTTATCACTCTTTTGTAAAATTTCATTTGCAACATCTGTTATTGAAAATCCCGATTCAAAAATTTCTTTATATGTTTTTTTGATAGCATCTATATCACTTCTATCTTTAAATCTTCTTCTAAGACCATTGATATTTAAGCTTCTTAAAACCGCACGATTTCCTTCACAAATACAAAATGGAGGAATATCTTGAACTAAAATAGATCCTCCGCCTACCATAGATGATTCTCCAATTTTACAAAATTGATGAATGGCACTCATACCGCCAACAACTACATTATCATCAATCTCTACGTGACCTGCAATTGCACAGCTGTTTGCTACGACAATATTATCAGCCAAGATACAATCATGCCCGATATGAACATGACCCATAAGTAAACAACCATTACCAATGATAGTTTTATACCCGCCGCCAGATGTTCCGGTATTTATTAAAGTATGTTCCCTAATCGTATTATTATCACCAATGATAAGTTCTGTTTCTTCACCATTAAATTTTAAATCCTGAGGAATCGTACCTAATACTGCATGAGAAAAAATTTTATTATCTTTTCCAATGGTAGTACAGCCATCTATTAAAGTATGACTTCCCACAGTAGTACCATCACCGATAATAACCTTACTGCCAATTACGGTGAAAGCTCCAATAGTTACATTTGCTCCTATTTTTGCTCCCTCTTCTATAATCGCTGTTGAGTGAATATTTCCCATTTAACTACTTATCAACTATCATTGCTTTTAGTTCAGCTTCAGCTACCAATGTATCATCTACATAAGCTTTCGCCCCTAAAACTATAAGAGCTTTTCTTTGCTTAAGAACTTTTATTCTATATTCCAATTTATCTCCCGGTTTTACAGGAACTCTAAATTTTGCACCATCAATACTCATAAAGTACATAACTTTGTTTTTTATCTCTTCTTCACTTAGTCCACCGCTTTTAAAAGCAAGTATTCCACCAGCTTGAGCCATACCTTCAAGTATCATCACACCTGGGTATATTGGATGACCGGGGAAGTGTCCTTGAAATACAGGCTCACTAATTGAAACATTTTTATAGGCTATTATATCTTCACCCTCACTCATGCTTGTAACTTTATCTACAAGTAAAAATGGATAACGATGAGGAAGTATTT
The DNA here is from genome assembly GCA_023138835.1 of Arcobacteraceae bacterium. Classification (GTDB taxonomy): domain Bacteria; phylum Campylobacterota; class Campylobacteria; order Campylobacterales; family Arcobacteraceae; genus CAJXII01. The sequence continues at coordinate 53,964 of JAGLOP010000005.1, read as the reverse complement.
TCTGAATCTCTACTACATCTAACATTTTTGTATCCTTAATATTGGTCGTTAAGTGCTAAACACCCTATTTTATAGGGATAGTGTAGCATTTTGTTGGTTAAATTTTGATTAGTTTTAATAAGCTTGATTTATAATATTAGCAACAGTCTTGGAGCTGCCATTTTGTAAATAAGTTCTTAAAATTTTTGACTTTATTAGAAACTTTTCTTTATCAATATTGTTATATTCATCCAGCAAATTTTCAACTGTTACTTTTTCTTGAATCAGCTCTTTATGGATAGATTCTTTTCCCATTTTATCAAAAAATATATTTGCAAGTCCTATATATTTTATTTTTACTAAATTTTTTGCTATAAAATAATCAAGCGGTTTGGCTATATAACTTAAAACAAATGGCGTTCCTATAAGTGAAGCTTCAAGAGTTGCTGTGCCGCTGCAAATAAAAGCAAAATCAACAGTTTCCAAAGTTTGATGAGCATCTGTAGTAATTGTAAATTGCGAAATATCACCATAAACTTCATCTATATATTCTTGCGTAAAATGTGGTGGAATAATTAAAATTGCCTCTTTTTTAATCTGTAAAACCACTTCTTTGAATATAGGCATCAGTTTAGTTATTTCACCTTTCCTGCTGCCAGGCATAAAAGCTATTTTCCCACTATGTGATAATTCTTGTTTAAAAGTAGTTATTTCATCTAAAAGCGGATGACCTACATATTGAATTTTATCTTTTTGAGTATAAAAATTTCTTTCAAAAGGCAATATAGAAAGTAGTTTGTCACAAGCTTTTTCAATAACAGGAATTCTCTTCTTTTTCCATGCCCAAGCTTGTGGAAGTATATAATATAATATCTGCTTATTTGGATATTTTTTCTTTATTTTTTTTGCAAGGGGAAGATTAAATCCTGAATTATCCATTAATAAAATTTTATCAGCTTTGGAAGCTAATTCCACCATCTCATTATTTAATTTTAAAAAGAAAGGTAATTTTTTAACAACATCAACAAAACCCATCACAGCTAAATCACTAATATCATATTTTGGATTTCCCAAACTTTTATCAAAAATACCAATTAATTCTATATCATCATTTAAATATTTTTTTAATTCTTTTAGATGAATATTGGATGAGGTTTCTAATGCACATACAAGTAGTGTCAAATTATTTTTTCCCTTACATCTATATTAGTTTGACTATCACAAAAAATAGTAATTTTCTCTTTTGGTATTGTATCTAAAATAATTAAACAAGATAAATCATAAGGATTATTAAAAAGTTTATTTCTGAATTTTAATTCATCTTCAAATGTCAATGGATTAAAAATAAGTTGTTTTACATCTGTATAATTTTGACTGACTAACTTATTAAAAGTATCTAAACTTACTATTTTTACTTCATTTTTATTTAGATAATTAATACCATTTTTAGTGTATTCAATTTTCCCCTGTGCTTTTTTTGATTTTAGTGTTGAATAAGCAATAAAATATGAGGGTATAGTTTGTTTTTCAACAATAACTTTTGCACTTAAAAGCCTATAATTTAAAAATCTCTCTTTAATAATCTTATAGTCAGTATTTTTATCTTCTAAGATATTTCTCAATTTATAAAGTTCAGTTCTGCTTTCAATACTTTGCGGTAATATTTGTTTGGAAATAGGACTTATTAATTCATCGCAGAGTTTATCTTGTTCTTGGCGCTGTGCATTTAAGGCATACATACATCCACAATAATTTTGTCGGTAAATTTTATTTTCTTTTACCTCTTTTGCTTGCAAATGCATACCTTGACCACTGCGATAATCTTTAAATATAAAATTTAAACCATATTGATTTGCTAAATTCTCTCCTATAATTTTTAGTTTTTCCTGTGATTTTAAGGGACTTATTAAAAGTGTGGTTGTAAAAGATGTATGTTTTAGCTTTACGGCTTTTTGTGCTGTGACATTCAGCCGTTTATCAAAACAAACCGTACATCTATCCCCTTTTTCTGGTTCTTGTTCTAGTCCTTTAACAGTTTTTAGCCAATTATCCAAATCCCAATCACCTTCAAGCAATTCAATTCCAAGTTTTTCACAGCTGTATTTTACATCTAAAAGTCGTAATTGATATTCGCTGTACGGATGAATATTCGGGTCGTAAAAAAAGCCGATAAGCTTCTCATAAGGATAATCTTTTTGTAATTGTTGTAGAAAAAAGTGACTATCTACAGAACAACAAATATGAACTAGCAATTTCTCCCCTTAAATTCAATTTTATTTGCTATTATACTATATTATTTACTAAGATAAGGCAAAATTATGGCAAACAGACAATTATATATTGATAAAGAAGCTGTAGTAACATTAGGCTTACTTCAAGATGGACTTTTATATCCAGCAACAAGTGTTATGGGAGAAGCAGAATCAAAAGAGGTCAATAAAACAAAAAAATATAATGGCATAACATATCCTTTTGCTTTAATTTTAGCTCCAAAAGGTAAACGAAACGAACAAATTTTAACTACACTAAAACCAAATGAAATTTTAGATTTTGTTTGCGAGGGGGAAATTTGCGGTAATATTGCATCAAAAGAAGTATTTAAAATTGATAAAGATGAAAGAGTAGAAGCAATTTACGGTACTAATAACTTAGATTATCCAGGGGTAAAAGACACCTATAGAAGACTTGGTAATTATGCTATAAGCGGCGAAATCAATATTAATAATCGAGAAACCAAAAAATACAAAGAGATAGTTTCCAGTCATATAAAAAAAACCAAAGCTTCAAGAGTATCTTCTATGATGGTAGCAGGAAAACCATTTCACAGGGTTCATGAAAGACTTATAAGAACTGCATTAGTTAAATGTGATTTGATGATTTTATTTATTTTAAAACCTTATGGTGATGATGATGTTTTATCGTATGATACAAGATATAAAACTGTTAAATATTTTTGTGATAATTATTTGCCAAAAGATAGAGTTCTTTTGATTCCTTTAGACAATACCTACATCTTTGGTGGTTTTAACACCTTGATTTTAAACGCAATCGTAGCCAAAAACTTTGGGTGTAATGAGTTGGTAATCGGACAAAATTATGCAGGACTTGGGGCAATATATTGTGATGGGTCTTTTACTTCTGTTGTAGATAATATTCAAGATATAGGTATTAGTATTGATATTATGAGTGAATTTGTATATTGTGATAAATGTAGCACTTTGGTTAGTACAAATGCTTGTCCTCATGGGCGGCACCATCATATAAATTATCATTCATCTTCAATTTTAAAGTTATTAAAAATGGGAATTATCCCACCTGCACTTTTTATGAGAAAAGAGATAAGCTCTATAATATTAAGTGATCTGTTTCCACAAAGGCTTGAAGAATTAAATAAAATTCATCAACACTTGTCTTCAAGAAGTGAATTGTTGGATGATTTTAATTCAAAAGATTTTTATGAAAGTCTGATGGATTTGTATCAAACTTCTTCTTTGACTTAAAAGTGGAGACAAAAATAAAAATTATAATATTTGTCTTTGCAGGACTGTTGCTAGCAGGATGTAGTCAAAAGCAACCTGTAATATCTCAAAGTGCTACAATAATATTTAAAACTCCCGTTATGAAATTTTATGATAAGGGTTTTGTAACACATTATGATGATTATATTCATTTGCAAATTTTAAATATAGGTAAGGTTGTACTTGATTTAAAGATTTATGAAGATGAGATTTGTCAAGGTACTTTACAATGTATAAACGGTAAAGAATTTAATGCTAAATATTTAAATAAAGATTACAAAGATAATTTTATGATGAATTTATTTAAAAAAGATAAAGTATATTTTAAAGATAAAGAAAATAACATTTTGATTAAAGTAAAGAAGGATAAATAAATATGACCAAATTTGTAGGTGCCCATGTAAGTACCAGCGGCGGGGTACAAAATGCTCCATTAAATGCTATGAAAATAGGTGCAAAAGCGTTTGCACTTTTTACTAAAAACCAAAAAAGATGGGATGCAAAACCATTTGAAACTAAAACTTTAGATGCATGGTTTAAAAACCTTGAAGAAAGTTGTATATTACCAAAACATATTTTACCGCATGATAGTTATCTTATAAATCTCGGGAATCCGGATGAACAAAAACTTATCAAATCAAGATTGGCTTTTATAGATGAATTAGAGAGATGTGATATATTAGGTCTTGACAGACTGAACTTCCATCCGGGTTCCCACTTGCAAAAGTTTTCTAAAAAAGATCCTAATTTAGAAGACAATATCCAAAGTGCAGAACTTGAATGTTTAGAACTGATTTCGGAGTCTATAAATATCGCACTAGATCGTACAAAAAATGTAAAAGCAGTGATTGAAAATACAGCGGGACAAGGTACAAATCTTGGATATAAATTTGAACATTTGGCATATATTATAGACAAGATTGAAGATAAAAGCAGAATTGGAGTGTGTATCGATACTTGCCATATGTTTGTATCCGGATATGATATAAGAACAAAAGATGCTTATGATAAAACTTGGAACGAATTTGATAAAATTGTAGGTCGTGAATTTTTAATGGGGATGCATATAAATGATTCAAAACCACCCTTAGGAAGTAAAGTTGACAGACATCACAGTTTAGGAGAAGGAGAGATAGGTTGGGATGCTTTTAAATTTTTGATGAACGATGAAAGAATGGATGATATTCCACTTATCCTTGAAACCATAGATGATACTATTTGGGATAAAGAGATAAAAGCACTAGAGAGTCTAGTACACTAATGCAAGGTTTAGTTAAATTTTTAGAATCAAAAGATATAGTAAAAAATGATATTTTTGTACAATTAAAATGTACAAAAGAGGAAGCACAAATACTGCAGTATATAACAAAACAATATATAAGTGGTATTGATAATCTACTTGTAATTAATATTTTAAGTGAATTTTATGATATTGAAAAACTGGAGCATTTAGATAAATTATCTCTTATAAAAAATCTTCTTGAGTTAGGCTGGATAGTGCAAACTAATTTTAATAATATCAAACTAAGCGAAATAGCTAAACTAGAACTTATTAATTCTTCTATCTCTTTAAGCAGTGCTTTTCTTAAGCTTCTTGAAGAGGGTTCTTTAGATTTAGTTTTACCAGAGGTTACCCCTTATGGTGACCACTTGGAATATTTACAAGATCAATTTTTTAAAATATCACTTGCTCAAAAACTAAATGTAGTTAAACATAATTTTGATGATAATTCACCAAATATAAATCGATTAAAATCAAAACTAACACTTCTTGAAAATAGAATTCAACAAAGAGTAGAGGCTACCACAACGCCTATAATGCTTGAAGACTTTTTTAAGCAGTTTGAACTGGGAACTAAAGAACAGATGATATTTTTAGCACTTTTAAAAGAGGAATATGGTGGAAGTGACGAGGGTGTCAGAGATATGAATATCTTGATTGATTTAATATCAAGTGATGATTATGAAAAGATTAAATATAGAAGTTTACTGGAAGAAAGTGGTAAACTTATCTCAAATAGTTTAGTTGATTATGATGAGATGCTAACTCCTTTTGGCGGAATTAACAGGAACTTTTATATTCCTGAACAAATTTTATATAAAATTTCACATCCCACAAAAAAAGCAAAACGACAACAAAAAATTAAACTGGATATGCTGATAAAAGAACAAGAGATATTTGAACTAATAGAGCCTAAAAAAACTTTAGATGATGTAGTTTTAAATCCAAAAACAAAAGAAACTTTAGAAGCACTTTTAAAGCAAGTAGATAAAGAGGTGATAAATCGTCTTAAAGCTTGGGGAATCAAAGATAAAAGAAAAGGTATAGATGCTAGAATTATCTTTTATGGAAGTGCCGGTACAGGTAAAACCATCACGGCACTTGCATTAGCAAAATCTTTGAAAAAATCAGTTTTAAGTTTTGACTGCAGTAAGATTTTATCTATGTATGTAGGTGAGAGTGAAAAAAATGTACGAAAAATATTTGATGAGTATAAACAGTTAGCTTTAAAAACAAAAAGTGAGCCGGTGTTACTGCTTAATGAAGCTGATCAATTTCTTAGTAATCGCAGCAGCGGAGATACAAGCGGCAGTGAAAAGATGCACAACCAAATGCAAAATATCTTTTTGGAACAAATTGAAAGGTTTGATGGTATTTTAATAGCTACTACAAATTTACTTGACAGTATAGATAAAGCATTTTCAAGAAGATTTAATTATAAGATTGAATTTGTAAAACCAGATGAGAAACAAAGATTAGAGTTATGGGAAAAACTACTTCCAAAAGAGTTGCCGCTTGAAGATAAGTTTGATAAAAGTGCATTAGCTAAATATGAGCTCACAGGTGGACAAATTGAGTTAATTATCAGAAATACAGCTTACAAAGTTGCAGTAAGCCATGATCCTATTTTTAAAATAGACGATTTTATAATTGAAATTGATAAAGAGAAAAAAAGTATGTTTGACAGAGAGAAAAAAGTGGGATTTTTTTAATGGGGAAAAAATGAAAATTTTAATAGTTGAAGATGATGAAAATATCTTATCTTTTTTAAAAAGAGGTTTCCAAGAGGAAGGCTATGTTATAGACAGTGCCATTGATGGTGAAGATGGAGAGTATTTAGCAATTACAAATCACTATGATATAATTATATTAGATTGGATGCTGCCAAATAAAAGTGGTATAGAGATTTTGCAGAGCTTAAGAGATAAAAATATATCAACACCTGTAATAATGCTGACTGCACGTGATGAGATAGATGATAAAGTTTTAGGGTTATTAAGCGGAGCTGATGATTATTTAAGTAAACCTTTTAGTTTTAAAGAGTTAAAAGCAAGAGCTGTCGCACTTTATAGAAGATCCATATCTTCCGGAAGCAACACTATGAAAATAAAAAATATAATAATAGATATCGATGCTAAAACAGTAAAAGAAGATAACAAAGAACTGGCATTGACACAAAAAGAGTATGAACTTTTACTGTTTTTAGCTAAAAATAAAAATAAAATAGTCTCAAACTCTATGATTGAAGAGCAACTTTGGAATAATGAAGAATATATCAATAGTAATGTAATACAAGTTACCATTTATAATTTACGAAAAAAGTTAGGAAAAGATTTTATAAAAAGTTCTAGAGGATTGGGATATAAAGTTGAAATTTAAAAGTTTAAAAACACGAGTATTAGTTTGGTTTGGTGGCGTTACATTTTTAATTATACTTATATTTAATACTGCTTTTTACTACTTCTTAGAAGAAAATATAAAATTAAGTATTCAAAATAAACTTTATAATAAAGCAGTATTTATAAATGATAATATTAAATTTGGTACCCCAATAAAACAACTCTTAGATGATAAACAATTAGAATCATTTGATATAGCAATAGTAAAAGAAAATAAAATCATATACAAAAAAGGTAATGTTAATTTTGAGCAACTTATACCATATATAAAAGAAAAAAAATCTTTTTTAGTTTTTAAACAAGGGAAAACACTAAATGGTTTATATATTTTTAGAGTAGCCCAACCTTTTAAAGGTGCAATATTATTTAATGAACGTAACATAGATACTGAAATAAATAATAAACTTCAGGAAGTAAAAAATATATTATTTGTATTAGAACCTGTATTGTTACTTTTACTGATTTTTGCAGCAAATAAAGTGATAATCAAGATTTTAAAACCAATAATCCGCATTACACAAACAGCAAATAAGATTTCTGTAACTGATTTGTCACAAACAATTGAACAGCCGTCAGATGATGATGAGATAAAAGAGCTTGTAGATTCTTTTAACAATATGCTTGAAAGATTAAATAGCGGAGTTGAACATCTTGAACAATTTAACAATGATGTTTCACATGAGTTAAAAACACCGCTTACAGTTATAAAAGGGGAGATAGAGATAACTTTGAATAAAATCAGAGAATCAAAATATTATATAAAAAGCTTAAAAACTATTGAAGATGAAACTGCGCAAATTCAAGCAATTATAGATAATCTACTAATGCTGACAAAATATACAAAAACCAATATCAAACAAACTTTTCAGACAACCAGTTTGGACTCTCTTCTTTTAGATACAATTAACAAATATAATATACAATTAAAAGCGAGAAACATAAAACTTCATTTAAAAAAGTTTGAATCTATTGAGATGGAAGCAAACCCTTTATTGATAACTACAATCTTTTCAAATCTAATAGACAATGCAATTAAATATACCCATAATGATAAGAATATCTATATATCTCTTTATAAAAAAGATAAAATCTATTTTATTATTAAAGATGAGGGGATAGGTATATCAAAAGAACAATTATCAAAAGTGATGAATAGATTTTATAGAGTTGATGAATCAAGAAATAAAAAAATAAAAGGTTTTGGATTAGGTTTGAGCATAGTAAAAAATAGTGTTGAACTTCATGATGCTACTCTTAAGATAGATTCTCAAATCGGTATTGGAACCACTGTTACAGTAATTTTATAGATATCTATCGCTTTTCATTTTCATTTCATTTTCGTTCATTATAATTACAGTACGAAATTTGACAATATATAGAAGTAAAGAGTTGTGTTTCCTTGTGCAATTCTTTAAGATAAAAAAAGGTTAGGCTGGCGAGCTTAACCTTTTTTTATCTAATAAATAAAAGTATTAATATAATTACAATTAAAACTAACAAAAGCGGTTTTACTTTAGCAAAAGGTTTCTTTGAAAAGTCAAATCCACACGTTTGTACACATCTCTATGGGAATGCATATTTTTAGGTTATTTTACTTTTTGCATGGGTTAAATTTGAGAGATGGTTAAAATAATGAAAAATCTGGCATAAAAAAAGGTTAAGCAATCGCTTAACCTTTAATCAACTCTATACACTCCCACTCAGGAGAGTAGGAGCGAGAGAAAGTTGTTAAATATCTTATTAGAAAGAATATATAGCTTCAATTCTTGACTTATCAGTATCTACAGCAGTAGCAGCTGAACTATCTTTAGTTTCAGCACTTGAGTACCAAGCAGATAATGTAAAGTTTTTAGACATAGGGTAAGAAACAGTAAATTTAGTTTCATCACCAGTACCAGTAGTTGCATAGTCAGCATCTAAATAAGTAACACCAAGAGTAACAGGACCTGCTGGAACAGAAGCACCAACAACTACAGCTTCAACATTAGCTAAAGTTGTATTGATTGTTTCTAAAGCATAGATAAGTTTAGAATCTGTATCATTATCTATTGTAACATCACCAGAAGTGATTCCAGTTTCAGCATAAGCAGCAAATAAAGAAACAATTCCAGCTTTACCAGAAACTACAACTTGAGCATTTTCATACTCTGTACCAGCAACACCAGTATCTTTTTCAGCCCAGTGAGCAGATAAAGTTACAGGACCAATATTTGTAGAAGCTAAAATAGCTGTATAATCTATATCACCTGAAGCATCACTAGTATTAGTTCCCAACTGATCACCTTGTGATTTTGCACCCCATAATTCTAAATTTACAGGACCTGCTTTAGCAATTAAAGCAAGAGCTGAAACTTGAACTCTAGCAGCATCATCAGCAGCACTTACTGAAGTAGCATCAGTATAGTGTGCAGCAGCAATAGTAACAGGACCAGCTGGAACTAATGCAGTAACACCAGTTGCAACAGTATCACCATTGTTTGCAACAAATGGAGATTGAGCAGTTTGTCTACCAACGATTGCAGTAACAGGACCAGTCATTATAAAGTTAGCTTGGTTTAAGTTTAATGTATCAGCCTTTGTTCCACCAGCAGCAACTATTTTAATATTAGCAGTAACAGAATCATTAACTTTTGATTTAAAGTTTAATACAGCTTTTGCTTCATTAGCTTCTTCTGAACCTGTAGTTGCAGTACCTTCTGTTGTGTTAACTCTTAATCTTAAGTAACCTGATAAATCAGTATTCTTAATAGACTCAGAAAGTGCAGCTGCACTTGAAGTTGTAGTTAATCCAGCAACTGCAACTGCAGCAACTAAACTCATTTTTACGAATTTTTTCATATTTTTTCCTTGTTTTAATTTCGAAATTTAACAATTGTGATGTTCTGGATGCGCAAATTACGCTAACCAAATGTTTTTGAAAGCATAACCTTCCAGCACAATGTTGGCGATAGTTTACTACTATAACTTTAAAGTTTACTTAAATAGCTGTTAAGTAAGCAAGCGTAGTGTATAATTAAGCTGTATTTAAGATACTGTATAAAACTTAATGAACTATTTATACAATCTAAGATAAAATGTAATTTAAAATTTATTATGTGAGGGTAAAAATGTTCAAAAAAATTATATTAAGTTTAGCAGTGTCTGCTACTTTGGTAAGTGTTTTAGCTGAAGAGAGTATTTGTTTTAAACTTGAGGGGAAACTAGGGGAAGAGATAAAGGCATTAGTATATAAGTATAAAAATTCACTTGAACCCGTTAGTATTAATAACGGCAATGTTTCATCAGCTAATGTGGAAGAGATAATGGCTGAAGTTGAAGCTAAGATTGAAGCTAAGAAAATTAAGCAAATAAAGCAGAAGAAAAAGCAAGAAGCTAAGCAAAAAATGGCAGATGGCAAGAATATATATCTATCTAAGTGTCAATCGTGTCATGGTGCAAAAGCTGATAAGGAAGCTTATAATAAATCAAGAGCTTTAAATAGCTTAACATTGCAAGAGATACAAGCCGCACTAAGAGGATATCGAGAAGATATGTATGATAGAGGACTGGCTATTATGATGAAACCTTACGCAAGCATCCTAATGGACAATGAAGAAGAAGCAGTTTACAACTATATTCAAACTTTAAAGTAAGGATGCAATATTAATGACTAAATACATATTTGTAACAGGTGGAGTTTTAAGCAGTTTAGGTAAAGGTATCACTAGTGCTAGTGTTGCCGCGCTTCTTAAACAAAGTGGTTTTGATGTAAGTATGTTAAAAATTGATCCTTATCTAAATGTTGATCCTGGGACTATGTCACCACTTGAACACGGTGAAGTTTATGTAACTGCTGATGGCGGCGAGACTGATTTGGATCTTGGACATTATGAAAGATTTATCGATAAAACTTTAGGAAAGATGAACAACTTTACTACAGGACAAGTTTACAGCAGTGTAATTCAAAGAGAGCGAGAGGGTGGATATTTGGGTAAAACTATTCAAGTAATCCCACATATTGTAGATGAGATTAAAAGTCGAATTTATGCTGCGGGAGAGGGACATGAGTTTCTAATCGTTGAACTAGGCGGTACTGTTGGAGATATAGAAGGGTTACCTTTTATGGAAGCTGTGAGAGAAATTCGACACGAAAATCCAAAAACCAAAACTATGAATATCCATGTAACTTTGATACCTTATATAGCAGCAGCGGGTGAGCTAAAAACCAAACCGACTCAACATAGTGTTCAGGAATTAAGAAGAATCGGTATTATGCCACATATGCTGGTATGTAGAACTGAGAGAAAATTACCGGTTGAACTTAAAAGAAAATTAGCGTATAGCTGTGATGTAGATGAAGATGCAGTTATTGAAGCCGGTGATGCCAAAACTATATATCAAGTACCTATGAACTTTTTAAAAGAGGGGATTTTAAAATCTATTGCTAAACATTTTGAGATGGAAGCAATTGAACCTGATATGGATGAGTGGGATAACTTAGTTAAACATATTGTAGCTCCAAAAGATGAGATAACAGTAGCATTTGTAGGAAAATATTTAGAACTTAAAGAAGCATATAAATCTTTAACTGAATCTCTTATTCATTGTGGAGCTCATTTAAATACAAAAGTTAATATCAACTGGTGTGATAGTGAAGAGATTGAAGAAAAAGGTGCACAAGCGAAGTTAAAAAATATTGATTGTATTTTAGTTGCCGGTGGATTTGGTGAACGAGGTGTTAAAGGTAAACTTGAAGCTATTAAATATGCACGAGAAAATAATGTACCGTATTTAGGTATTTGTTTAGGTATGCAGTTAAGTATCATAGAATATTTACAAAATGTTGTGGGAATTAAAGATGCCAACAGTGTTGAATTTGATAAAGACACTAAAGAACCTGCTATTTATTTAATAGAGCAGTTTTTAGATACAAGCGGCAACACACAACTTCGAACACATAAGTCACCAATGGGTGGTACCATGAGATTAGGAGAATATCCATTTGAAAGTAAAGCTGGAAGTAATCTTGAAAAAGCTTATGGAAAAGGTATCTCTAATGAGCGACACAGACATAGATATGAAGCTAATCCTGAATATAAAGAAATATTAGAAAAAAATGGCATGGAGATAACCGGTGAGTCAAATGGACTTATAGAGGTTGTAGAAATTCCTAAGCATAAATGGTTTGTAGGTGTTCAGTTCCATCCTGAATTTACAAGTAGTTTGCAGACACCTAATCCTATAATTTTAGATTTTATTAAAGCTGGATTAAATAAATAATCTTAAATAGTGAAATACTTAACTACCTCAGATATACAGCAAATATTACAAGAAAGGGTTCAAAATGACCCTTTCAAAACACTCAAAGATTTACCCCAACCTGACAGCTTCAAAGATATAAAGAAAGCAAGTGCAAGAATAGCACAAGCCATAAGAGATGATGAAACTATAAATATCATAGGAGATTATGATGTTGATGGTGTAGTAAGTACAGCTATTATGGTTGAGTTTTTCAATGCTTTGGGTGTGGAAGTAAATTATATAATTCCAAATAGATTTACTCATGGTTATGGATTAAGTCCTAAGATACTTGATGATATTTATGACGGATTGATTATCACTGTTGATAATGGTATCAGTGCCTTTGAAGCTGCTGATATTTGTACCGCTCGCGGGCTTGATTTAATAATTACTGATCATCATACAGTAGGAGAGCAACTGCCAAAGGCTTATGCAATAATAAATCCAAAGCAAGAAGATTGCAGTTTCCCTTTTAAAGATATTTGTGGAGCTCAAGTAGCTTGGTATTTATGTGCTATGGTTAAAAAAGAATTGAATGTTGAATTTAACTTAATGAGCTTATTTGATATTTTAGCCTTAGCTGTTGTTGCAGATATTATGCCGATGAAATCTTTAAATGCTGCGATGGTAAAAAAAGGGTTAAAAGAGTTAGAAAAAAGTCAACGCCCTGCCCTTGTGGTTTTAAGAGAAAGATTTGCCTTTAAAACTATAAATGAAGAAGATATTGGATTTAAAATCGCACCGCTTATAAATTGTGCAGGGAGAATGGAAGAAGCGACTATTGCTTTAGAATTTTTATTATCTTTTGATACTTTTGAAGCAGGTGAGAGTCTTGAATATTTAGTTGAATTAAATGAAAGGCGAAAACTTGAGCAACTTAATATATTTGAAGAGGCTAAGAATCAAGTAGATATTACAGATGATGTGATAGTTGTATCAAGTCCAAATTGGAATGAAGGTATTATTGGTATCGTTGCTTCAAAATTAAGTGAAAAATACAAAAAACCGGCATTTGTTTTTTCAATTACAAAGGATATTGCAAAAGGCAGCAGCAGAAGTGTTGATATTCATTTATATGATTTAATTTCTAAATGCAGTGAAGTTTTAATTGGATTTGGTGGACATAAAGGTGCTGCGGGAATGAGCCTGCAAGAAAATCAACTTCTGATATTTAAAGAGATGTTAAACAATCAGATAAAGCTTATAAAAAACAGTACAACTTCCCAAAATATAAATTATCACTTCGGAAACTTAAATATTTCACATATTAATTATAATCTTTACAATATGATTGACAGCTTTAGACCCTTTGGACTTGAAAATGAAATGCCTCTCTTTTTATTTACAAAAGTGCAAGTGTTAGATATAAAAAAAATGGGCAAAAATAAAGAATTCACAAAATTAATTGTTTCAAACGGAATTCAAAATATCGAAGTTGTTATTTTTGTAGATTTCGATAATGTAAATATTTCAGATCAAATAAGTTTTTTAGCAACTGTAGGAAAAAATAAGTTTAGAGGTGAAGTTAAATATAATTTGATGTTTAAAGAGTTGTTATAATACGAAAGGTGTATATAAATCTTCAGTTGTTTCAATATTATTGATTGTTACATTCTCTTTTTGTTCTAATAAAATAATTTCATCTGTTAAAGCTGTTTTAACCGTAGATGACTTAATAATAACACCATTGCTTAAATCTATCAGTTTTAAATATACAATCACTTGCCGTTGAGTAAAAGCATAAGTCCCTACAAGAGCATACGATGTATTTGATAATTGTTTATTTTGTATATCAGCAATATTTCTTGATAATAATTTTGAACCGTTTGAACCTAGTTTTAAATATTTAGTAAATTCTATTTCATATATAGCTCTATTACATTGTTGCGTAACTAAAGTTTTTAATTCTGAAGATAATACAAACCCTAATTCTGAATGATTTTCCAATTGTTTTAAATTTACAAAATCTATTACATATAAAGGCTCATCTTTTTTTAAAGATACTATAGTTGGAGATAAGTCCTTAAGCAAATTGGCAGTAAGATCACTGAAATCAGTTACTTGCGTTGAATGATAATATGAAGATTTATAAGAACCTGCTTGTGTTGTGCTGAGACCACAACCGGTAAATAAAAATATAGATAGTATTATTAGTTTATAATTAAATTGTTGCATACACCACTCTTGCATTGTTGCGTTGGGCAACCCTCTGTCGCACAATTATCAGTCACAATATTTATACCGCCGCCATTTACTCTTGGTTTTCTACATATATCAAACAAAGAACAATCTTTAGGATGATATATAATTCTTGCCGATGATATAATTTCTCCTGATAATGAATCCATAATTCTTGAATTTATAAGAACACTTTCATTTTCAAATCTTGAGTAAGTACCTACTACTATATACTCAACAGTATCAATTTGGTCTTTAAGTTTTTTTGTATCTCTTGTAATATGAAATTCACCATTTGCGTTAACTACAATAGCATCTTGTCCTCTAAAATCAGTAACTTTAAATTTTCTAATATGAAGCTCGTTAAATAAACTTTCACTAATTAATCGACCAAATGTTGTAGTTTTATTAAATTGTTCCAACTGAACAAATGAAGTTAAGATAAGACTTGTATTGGCTTGTTTTTTAATATTTGAAGTTAATAGCTGATCTGCAATTGCAACAATAGCACCATTTAAGTTTTGGTAAACACCATCCGTATCGGCATAAGGTTTATTATAATCAGCATCTCTGGTACTTTCTAAAAGAGCAGATTTGTAGTCTTCATAAGTTGTAGGTTGCCCATAAGATTGAAATGAGTTAGCGCAACCGCTAAAAAGAGATACAATAAAAATAGATGATAGTATAAACTTCATAACTAACCTTATAAAAAATTTATACAGATTGTATAACTAATTTTATTAAATAAAGGTTAATTATAAAAAAATTTATATATTATCTTATTATAGTAGACCTAGTCGTAGGACAAAAAGTTGTTATACAATTCATTTGGCTAGCTTGGTCAGTTACAATTTTAATAATTCTTTTCTTGCCGCAATTTTGACTTAATACACAATAATCTTGATCATATATCTCTCTTGCAGAAGCAATTACTTTTCCTGTTTTATTATCTAAGATTCTAACATTTAATAATGTCTTATCTTCTATTTGGGCATAAGTACCTACTAAAACATAAGTATTGGGAACTTCCACATTTAATTTTCTCACATTTCTTGTAATATAAAACTCTCCATGTTTATTTACAGAAATAGCACCCTGCCCTCTAAACTCAGATACATTAAAACCTCTTTTGAAAAGTTCAGATATCATTGACTCACCCAAAATTCTTCCAAATTGTGTTGTCTTGCTTAACTGATTTAAATCTACAAATGAAGTAACTGCGATAGTTCCTTTATCAGATTTAAAATTAAGAGTTGTTCCTATCCTTAATTCATTTGCAATATTGTCAATCGCATCATCTAAAGATGTGGGATTAACATAATTATTTGTCCCGGCAAGTTTTGGCTGCTGCACATTACAACCACTAAATACAACCATACTCATTATAGAGATAATTGAAATTTGTAAAAATTTAAACATTTTTTATCCTTTTTATACAACATATACTGAAAATATAATATAACATTTCTTAAAATTAGATTAAATCTAATATAAAAGTTAGATAAATTATAAAAATTAATTTATAAATATTAACAATTTATTAATATTTAAGATTGATTTAAATCAAGTTTTGATAGAATTTGCTCGATAAGTGACATTTTGTGACTTGCATTTTAAAAATTTAGGAGGATATTGATGCAAAACGGTATGCCAATTGAATATGATTATTCAATAGCAAAAGCTTTTACTTTTGCGACAATTCTGTTTGGTATCATTGGTATGTTAGTAGGTACAATACTTGCATTCCAGATGGCATTCCCTGAGCTAAATAATTTAGCTGGAGAATATGGTACTTTCGGTAGATTAAGACCTCTACACACAAATGGTGTAGCTTTTGGTTTTACTCTTAGTGGTATTTTTGCAACATGGTATTATGTTGCTCAAAGAGTTTTAAAGGTTTCTTTGAAAGAATCACCTTTTCTTATGGGTGTAGCAAAATTACATTTTGTTTTATACTTTATTACAATCCTTTTAGCTGTTGTAACTTTATTAACAGGTTTCACAACATCAAAAGAATACGCAGAGCTTGAATGGCCGCTAGATATTTTAGTTGTTGTTTGGTGGGTTTTATGGGGTGTTTCTATTTTTGGTCTTATTGGGATTAGAAGAGAAAGAACTTTATATATTTCTATTTGGTATTACATAGCTTCATTCTTAGCTGTTGCAATGTTATACTTATTTAACAATATGGAAATTCCAACTATGCTTTTTGCAGATGGAGCTCCAAGTAGCTTTATGCATTCAATATCTATGTATGCTGGAACAAATGATGCTTTAGTTGAGTGGTGGTATGGTCATAATGCTGTTGGATTTGTATTTACAGTTCCAATTATTGCTATGATTTATTATTTCTTACCAAAAGAATCAGGACAAAATGTATTCTCATATAAGTTATCTATTTTAGCTTTCTGGGGATTATTATTTGTTTACCTTTGGGCTGGTGGTCACCACCTTATATATAGTACTGTTCCAGATTGGATGCAAACTATGGGTTCTGCTATGTCTGTTGTTTTAATTTTACCATCATGGGGATCGGCTATTAATATGCTTCTTACTATGAAAGGTGAGTGGAACCAACTACAAACTAATCCATTAATTAAATTTTTAGTTATGGCTTCAACTTTCTATATGTTATCAACAATTGAAGGTCCAATACAGGCTATTAAATCTGTTAATGCTATTGCACACTTTACTGACTGGATTCCTGGTCACGTACATGATGGTGTTTTAGGATGGGTTGTATTTATGATTATGGCTGCGCTATTTCATATGGCTCCAAGAATGTACAAAAGAGAAATTTACTCTAAGTCATTAATGGAAACACAATTCTGGTTACAAACTGTTGCAATTGTACTTTACTTTACATCTATGTGGATCGCAGGTATCACACAAGGTATGATGTGGAGAGCTTATGATGAATATGGTTCACTAGTTTACTCATTTATTGATACTGTTAATGTATTACACCCTTACTACACTATTAGAGCTGTAGGTGGATTAATGTACTTAATTGGTTTCTTTATGTTTGCTTATAACATGTATAAAACTGCAACAGCAGGTAGAGTACTTGATAAAGAGCCTACAAACGCTACGCCTATGGGCGCTTAAGAGAAAGGGGATAATATGTTTCATTGGTTAGAACAAAGACCGTTTTTCTTCGCAGTAGCGGTATTTTTAACAGTTGCATTTGCAGGTATTATAGAAATAATTCCTGATTTTGCTAAAGCTTCTCAGCCATTAGTTGGTACTAAACCTTATTCGGTTTTAGAGCTTGCTGGTAGACAAGTTTATATTAAAGATAGTTGTAATGCTTGTCATTCACAACTGATTAGACCATTTAAATCAGAAACTGATAGATATGGTATGTATTCATTATCTGGTGAGTACGCTTATGATAGACCATTTTTATGGGGATCAAAAAGAACTGGTCCAGATTTATGGAGAGTTGGTAACTACAGAACAACAGATTGGCATGAAAATCATATGATGGATCCTGCTTCTGTTGTGCCTGGTACAGTTATGCCTTCATATGCTCATATGTTTACAAACAAAGCTGATGTAGCAACTGCTTATGCAAATGCTAATACACAAAAGCAAGTTTTTGCAGTACCTTATGATCAAGCTGGTATGCCAAAGTTAGGTTCATGGGCTGATGCTCAAGTAACTGCATTGGCAGATGCTAAAGTTATCGTTGCAGATATGAAAAATCAATCCGTAAAAGATGCTGTTGCTGCTGGTGAGATTCCTGAAATCGTTGCATTAATTGCATATTTGAATTCTTTAAAATAAGGGGATAAAGTGGATTATGAGACTCTATTGACAGTACAAGGATATGCAAAGTTCTTTATATTATTATTTGTATGTATAGTTTTTTACGGTTATGCATACTCTATGTATAAACGACAAAAGTCTGGTGAAAGAGATTATGAAAAATATACTAATATTGTGCATGACGATTCTTTTGATACGCAACCTTTGGAAGAAAGAAAAGAAAAAAACGAGAATAAAAAATTAGAAAAAGGAGAAAGATAGTATGAAATCTATGGTAATAGGTGGTATTATTCTTATCGTAGCACTAATGGCAGGAACTTACTTTGTAGCAGGTGACTCTTTTAGTCTAGGTGAAGATTATATTAATGACTTAACAATGCTTGCTGGAGTAGCAATTATTGGTATTACAGTATTTGTAGCATTGAAGTATATTAATCAAATTAAAAATGATACAGCAACTGGTGAGTTAGCTGAAGAAAGTTGGGATGGAATTGGTGAATATCAAAATGCTATCCCAACAGGATGGGGATTGGCATTTATAGGAACTATCGTATGGATGTTGTGGTATTTCTTTGTTGGATATCCAACAAATCAATTTTCACAAATTGGTCAGTGGAATGAAGAAACTTTAGAACATCAAGCAAAGTTTGAATCTAAATGGTCTAACATTTCTAGCGGTGATTTGCAAGCTATGGGTGAATCAGTATTTTTAGTACAATGTGCTCCATGTCATGGTGTAGATGCTGAGGGTATTGATGGTAAAGCTCAAGATTTAACAAGAAGAATTTCAAAAGCTTCAGTTCTTGAAACTATTGAAAAAGGTGCAAACAACTTTAAAACTGCATATCCAGGTGGTATGCCAGCTGGTATGGCAAGTGGAGCAGACGCTGAGGCGATTGCATCATATGTTTCTGGTGGATTTAAAGGGACAGCACCTGCTGCTTATGCAGCTTGTTCAGCTTGTCATGGTGAAAATGGCGAAGGTATGGCTTATGTTGGACCAAATATCAAATCTTATGATGACAGCATTATTGCTTCAGTATTAAAAGATGGTAAAAAATCAAGTATTGGTGAAATGCCTTCATTTGATGGTAGATTAAGTGATACTCAAGTTAAAGCGGTTGCTGCTTATCTTAGAAGTTTAGGAGAATAATTATGGCTGGAAACACACAAATTGACCCTAAAACAGAGGGTGGTTTATTTAGTTTGATGCATGGTATTACAGGTTATTTAGTAGCTGTAGTATTATTACTTTCAATTCTTGGAGTTTTAACAGTTCTAGGAATTGGTGCGCAAGCTAATAATGCAACTAATTATTATGAAATTAATCAAGACTTAAATGGTTTAAAATTCAATAGTCCTGATAATCATAAAATGTGGATCAATATAAAGGATAAATAATGGATAAAGTTATAGGATGGCTATTAGTAGTTTCTGCTGTAGTTACAGTTTATTTATCATTTTTAGATCCTGCAAGAGTATTTGTTGGATAGATGATTTATAATATAAATTAAAAAAGGAGATACGAAAGTATCTCCTTTTTTTTATTTTAATTTTAGAAAATATCATATCAATTTGGCTATAATACACTCTACTTAAATAATTAAAAGGGGCAGTATTGAAATTAAAATTTTTACTTACATTCATATTGGTTATCACAACATTAAATGCACAAGATAACAAATTTATATTACTTCACGATGGCTTGATAGATCAAAGAGCTCAAGATAAAATTCAACAGATAGGTGATGAAGTACAAAAAAAATTAAAAACTGATATTTATGTACATATCATAGAAAATAACGGCATTAATATGGATCTTCCAAGAGGTGAGAGAATTATTCAAATGAGAGAATTTGATAAAAAAGTACTTTCAAAACTAAAACAAACTCAAAATTATGCACTATTAACTTTATCAATTGATCAGATGTATGCAAATATTTTAATGTCTGATAATTTAAAAAGTATCATAGATAAAGATGATATATTAAGTGGTTATGTTATACCTTTGCTTGCTTCAAAAGATAAAAATACATTGTTTGCAAAAACAAGTGCAGCATGCTTAAATGGATATGCTCAAATTGCTGATAGCTTAGCTAAGAATAAAAATATAAAACTTGAATCAAGTATAGGAAGTGAAGGAAAAATAGCAGGAACCATTTGGAAAGTATTTATGTACACATTGGTATTATTTGGTATTGGTGCTTATGCAGTTATTGTTATGAAACAAAAAAAGGCTAAAGCATGAGTGAAGCAGCAAATAAACCTATGAGCAAGCCATTACTTTATGGTATCTTTATAATTAAATTTGTTTTTGGTTTAGCTCTTATCGTCTGGACAGTTATGATGACTTTATCTTCAGATGTTGGGGAAGATGATGATAACGCATTTTTAAGTACCTATCATGAAGTAGATGATAATTTCAATCAAATGAGTATAGATAATGCTAATTTTAGAAATAAATACAATATCAAATTAGAATTAAATGATGAAATTATTTATGGATTAGATATGCAAGATGTATTTTTAGCACAACGAGCTATTAAAGATAGAACGAATAAAAAAGATATTCTTAAAGTAGGTAAAAACAACTTTAAATATGCTATTCAAACCAAAGATGGTACAGAGGTTAAAAATGCCAAACTTGCTATGCTGGTTACAATGGCTACAAATCATACATATGATAAAAATTTAGAGTTTAAAACTGACACAGAAACTTTTAAACTGGCTAAAAAGGGATATTGGAACATTACAGGAACTATAGAAATAGGTGAAGATAAAGGTTACTTCTTTATAAAAACAAATGCACGATAAAATATTATTAGTTTTTCCTACAAGTAGAGCAATACGAGGGTATGTCTCTACTTTAAAGGAAACTAATACTTTTCTTCCAAAATCAATATCTATTGGCGATTTTTTTCAAAGAGTCATTTTTACAACAAATAAAAAATTAATATCAAGTGAATTAAAAACGATATATTTACAACAAGTGGTTCAAGATATAGATATTAAAGCATTAGGGATAAATTCTGATTTTAACTCTTTTTTAAAACAAAGTGAATATATTTTTAGATTCTTCAATGAGCTAGCAAGTGAATTTAAAACTATTGAAGATCTACACAATGCTGATACCTATGCACATTATTTAGACCATTTAGAGATACTTCAAATCATACAGAACAATTATCATAAACTATTAATTGACAATGGATATATTGATCAAAGTTTATTGCCGACAAATTATGAGATAAATAAGGATTATTTAAAGCAGTTTGATAAAATTGAGATTATTCATGAAGGTATTTTTAGCGGATTTGAATTAAAAGTTATTCAAGATATATCAAAAGTTATAGAAGTGGATATACAATATAAAGAAAAAACACCTATAAAAGATTATGATGTTCAAATAGTACCAATAAACCAGAAGATATTGCAAGTAGCTTTTATAAAACAAAAGATTTATGAGATGATAACTATTCATAATATTGACCCATCAAAGATTGTTGTTGTTTTACCTGATGAGAGTTTTCATGCTACATTGGCACTTTTCGATGATGAGAAATATTTTAACTTTGCTATGGGTAATGATATAAATCAAAGTAAAATTAAACAAACGGTAGAAACAATAAATAAAATATTAATAAATAATGAACCCAAAGACAAAGATAAATTGGATTTATTTAATATTAATCAAGATCTATTTGAGAATTTAATTAAACCAAATTGGAATACAACTATCAATAAGGAATTATTTTTAAATATTTTAGAGCAGCTATTTTTATGTGAGCCAAACGAAGAGATATTAGAAAAACTAAATGAATTAAAAATATCTTTAATTATTCTTTTTTTCACACAACAATTAAATCTAAAACTAAAAGATATGTTTAAAATACTTCGAAATAAAATAAATGAGATAACTTTAGATGATACGCACGGTGGTAAAATAACAATACTTGGACTTCTTGAAACCAGAGCAGTTCAATACGACGGTGTGATAGTTGTAGATTTTAATGATGATAAAATACCTAAACGAAGTATTAAAGATAAATTTTTATCCACTAGTGTAAAAGAATTTGCAGGGTTGCCGACATCTGCCAATAGAGAAGAGTTACAAAAATATTATTATAAAAATTTATTTGATGCAGCTGTAAAGATAGCCATTTGTTATGTTGATGATGAGACTAGTACAAAAAGTAGATTTATAAGTGAAATATTTCCTAAAATAAAAGAGGATGATAGTATTTATGATTTTAGTAAAATTCTTTATAAAACTAAAGAAATCAAAAGATTTCAAAAAGAGATAATTAAAGATATTGATTTATCAAAGAGATCTTGGTCAGCAACTTCACTTAAAAATTATCTTCAATGCAAAAGGAAGTATTACTTTAATTATATTGCTAAAATCAAAGAACATAACATTAGTTTAAAGCCTGCGGGTTATGAATTGGGGGATATAATCCACAAAGTTCTTGAAAATCTTATGAAGAATAATACCTTAACGCAGAACAATCTAAATAATGAATTAGCTAAGTATCAAGATAAAAATCCTTATTTAACCATGGAACTTGAAATTTGGAAAAGAAAATTAGAAAAATTCATCAAAGCAGAAGAGGAAAGAATTAGTAAAGGATATATAGTTTTTGAAGTTGAGAAGTCTTTTGAATTTGAATATAAGGGAATTACTTTAAAAGGTACGATTGATAGAATTGATAAACTAAACGAAGGAAAGTATGAGATACTTGATTATAAAACTTCAAGTAATTTAAAAATAGATACTGATAAAACTTATGAAAAATCTTGTGATTTTCAACTTGAATTTTATTTTCTATCGCAAAGAGATAAAATGATTGAAAATGTTGGATATTATGATTTAAATACAGCAACTGTTAAAAGTGAAATTATGCTTGAAGAAAAAATCAAACTATTGGATATTCACTTAAAAGCTTTAAAAACTACACAAGTCAATTTTGATTTAACAGAAGATAAAACACAATGCTTATATTGTCCATATAAAATCATGTGTGGCAGAGAATAATGGAAAAGTATCTTGCTCTAAAAGCCAGTGCAGGAAGTGGAAAAACTTTTGCTTTAACTGTGCGATATATTTCACTTTTATTATTTGATATACCCCCTAAAGAAATATTAGCACTTACTTTTACAAATAAAGCTGCATCTGAGATGAGTGAAAGAATTTATAAAACTCTTTTTAGTTTAGGTGTTGATGAAGCAATAATAAGTGCGATTGTAAAACAAACTGGATTTTCAAAAGATCAAATCTTAGCTAAAAAAGATGAAGTGATTAAAAGATTTATTTCAAGTGAATTATCAATTTATACTATTGATAAATTTGTAAATAAAATTTTACGAGAATTTAGCGGGTATGTTGGAATTAGTGATGATTTTGTTATTGAATACGATGATGAAGAGCTATTGCTTTATAAATTTCTAATTTCACTTGATGAGAATAAATTTGACAGCTTAATACATTTTGCACATATAGAAAATAAAAAATTAAATTCAATAGTAACACTTTTTAAAATATTGGATGAAAAAAATGAGCGATATACCACAATATTGTTCCCAAGCTCCAGCATGGGAACAAGTGCCTCTAATATTATGGATAATGCAAATCAAATTAAACAGTTTATTGAAAATTCAAGTTTATCAAATAGTGCTGTAAAAGCAGTTGACTTCAATGATATCAACTCTTTACTAGCAAAAGGAAAGACTTGGCTTACAAAAGATACTTTGCAAGATTTTACATACTTTAAAAAAGCAACTATTCCAAGTGAATTAGAAAATACTTTTATTGAGTTAAAACAAAATATCACCTCTTACTATCAAGAGAAAGAAATAATAACATTAAACCATCTATTCAAAATATTTAATGACTTTAAAGTATTCAGAGATAAATACAATAAAAACAGAAATACCCTGGAATTTAGCGATATTACAAATATAGTCTATGAACTTTTGCAAAAGCATATTGACAGAGAATTTTTGTATTTTAGACTTGACAGTAATTATTCAAGTATTTTAATTGATGAGTTTCAAGATACTTCTGTGTTGCAGTATAAGATTTTAGAGCCTTTAATTCAAGAGATTCTTTCAGGAAGTGATGAGAAGTTTAAAACATTTTTTTATGTGGGGGATACAAAGCAGTCTATTTATAGGTTTCGAGGGGGAACTAAAGAGTTATTTGATTATGTGGCAAATATTTTTAACGGTGAGTTAAAAGTTGAAATTTTAGATGTAAATTATAGAAGCAGCAAAAATGTAGTTGAATTTGTAAATAAAAACTTTAGTGGATTATCCAATTATGAGTATTATCCTCAAACAGTAAATAGTCAAATAGATGGTTTAGTTGAAGTGGTTGATTTTAATATAGAAGAGGATGAACCGTATAAACAAATAGCTCACAAAATTGATGAACTTATAAAAGCCGGACTTGATGTAAATAATATTGCTATTTTAACTTACACGAATGCTGATGTATTAAATTTATATCTTTATTTGAAGCAAGTATTCCCTAATTTACAAATAACAACAGAGATGACTTCAAAATTAATACAAGAACAAAATATACAAGCAGTGATAAATGCCATTAAATATTTGTATTTTAAAAAAGATTTATATAAAGCTAATTTCAATGCTTTAATTGGACAAGAGTTTACACATGCCCAACCAGACTTGCTCCCACTTCAAAAGTGGGAGCAAGATGGGTGGAGCGTACCTGAACTTATTAAAAATATTGCAACGGCATATAAGTTTATGGATCAAAATATAATTAAATTTATAGAATTAGCAAGTGCTTATGACAATATTGTAGATTTTATTTATGAGATTGACAGACTTGATGCTTCAATGGTAAACAAAGACAAAAGCGGCATTCAGATTTTAACAGTTTTTAAATCAAAAGGTTTAGAATTTGATACTGTTTTTGTACTTGACAGGATTAAGAGAAAGAATGCTGACAGATCATCTTTATTATTTGAATATGATGATATCAATTTAAAAAATATCTATCTTAAAAACAGCGGCAGAGAAAATTTTGACAAGAGTTACGAAAATGCACTGCAAAAAGAGAAAAAACTAAGTATTGATGATGAGTTAAATATTTTGTATGTTGCATGTACGCGAGCAAAAAATAATATGTTTGTATTTAGGAAATCCAAAAATAGCGTTTTTGATATTTTAGGAACTAATTGTAATATTCAAACTATGGGACAACTTTATATTCAAGCTAATAAAAATATTAAAGTTAAAGAGATAAAAGAAGTTGAATATAAACCATTAAATTTAGGGCAGCAGGCAAAACAGATAAAAAAAGAAGATATTAGCGATACAAATATCAAGGCTAAATATTTTGGTATTGCTACTCATTATTGTTTAGAGATGATGGGTGAGTTTACTCAAAATTCATTGGATAAAAGTATCGGTATAACCAAAAGCAGATATTCTAATATTCTTGATGAGAGTAACTTTGATGATATATATCAAAGAATTCAAATGCTGATCAATGATGAAGATTTTAAAGCTATAATTACCAATGGTGAGTATTTTAAAGAACAAGCCTTGATATTTGAGAGTGAAATTAAGATATTAGATTTACTTGTAAAGAAAGAAGATAAATATATCATTTGTGATTATAAGACTACTACGGCGCAAAAAGATGAACATAACGTACAAGTTAAATATTATAAACAAGCTATTATGAATATTACTAAAATAAAGAATGTTGAAGCATATGTTGTTTATTTACAAAAAGATAAAATACAAATAACTAAAGCTTAAGCAATAAAGTATCTTATTGAAGCAAAACCTTTTGCTTTTGTATCTTTAATTTGTTTAATTTGATTTCTGGAAATAATACCGCCAAGAGCAATAACAGGTATTGTAACTACCTTTACAACATTAGCCAAATCATCACAACCTTTTGGTTTACCTTTATTGGGAGTATCAAATACAGATGAATAAGTTACCATATCAGCTTTATTATTTTGTGCTTGCTTTATATCATCTAAACTGTGACAGCTAATAATGACAAACATATTATTTTGTTTAGCCTCTTGTATTTTATCAAATTGATTTGAAGTTAAATGTACTCCAGTTGCTTTTAGTTTTAAAGCAAGTTGTAAATTTGAATTTATTAAAGTAGTTTGAATATTAAATTCTTGGCACACTTCTATAAAGATTTTTGCCAATTGTTCAGAATTATCAGAGATTTTATCTCTAAAACAAGCGATATCAACTTTGTTATTTTCTAAGGCTTTAGTTAAAACCTCTTTAAAAGTTACAGGGTTAGAAGTATAATATTGAGGGTCAGTTATTAGATAGTTTAGCATGTTTTTCCCATAAAAAAAGGGCTTCAAAAGAAGCCCTTATAAGGTTGTGGTCATTCGTATCATTAAAAGATAAAACTATTTATCTTTTAATGGTCCTCTTCAGCCATCATAACTGAACCTGCAATATAAACATAAGTTAATATCATAAAAATAAATGATTGTAAGAAACCAAATGCAGTTAAAAGGAAAAATCCTGGAAGTGGTGCAATCCAAGGAACTAACATTAAAAGTACCATTAAGAACATATCATCACCTTTTACAGAACCAAAAAGTCTGAAAGATAAAGAGATAATTCTTGAAATATGAGAGATAATCTCAATTGGGAACATCAATGGAGCAAGTGCTTTAACTGGACCCATAAAGTGTGCAAAATAGTTAATAAAACCATTTTTCTTAATACCAATATAGTTATAATAAACAAAAACGATTAAAGCTAAAGCCAAAGTAAAGTTAATATTTCCAGTAACTGATTCAAACCCTGGAATAACACCCATCATATTTGACACAAAAATCACAAAACCCAATGTTGCGATTAAAGGCATATAAATTCTAGCATTTTCTTTACCCATACTGTCTTCACCAATAGAAACTACACCTTGTAAATATGTTTCCATAACATTTTGAGTACCTGTTGGTACTAATTGAATCTTTTTAGTTGCCATTCTTGCAACTACAAACACAATTATAACTGTTAATGCCAAGTGTGATAATATAATCCATGTTTGCCCGTGCCCGCCAATTGCACCTAGAAATGTAAATAATCTACCTTCCATTTTCGTCCTTTTATCTGTTGTCTTATTTTATAGTTGCGATTCTACTATAAATTTTATAAAAATCAGATAAAACATACGATACAATACAAAATGAATTTTACTTTTATAACATTATTTCCAAATTTAATTGACTTTTATTTTAAAGACTCTATTTTAAAAATAGCAGTTGAAAAACAATTAATAAGTTATGATTTTTTTAATCCAAGAGACTTTACAACCAATAAACACAAAAAAGTAGATGATACCTTGTGTGGTGGAGGTGCTGGTCAGCTGATGACTACTCAACCGCTTTTTGATTGTCTGAAGGATATAAAATCAAAATATGAAGATGCTTATATTATATTTCCTTTGGCAGCTGCAAAACCTTTTAATCAAAAAGATGCCAAAAGATTAGCTAAGAAAAAAAATCTTGTATTTGTAAGCGGAAGATATGAGGGGATTGATGAAAGAGTAATAGAGACTTATGCAAATGAAGTTTTTAGTGTAGGTGAATATATTTTAACTGGCGGAGAATTACCCTCTCTTATTATGGCAGATGCAATTTCAAGGAATGTTGATGGTGTTTTGGGAAATCAAGAATCTTTAGATGGTGAAAGTTATGGAGAAATTTCAGATAATAATAGCAAAGATGGTTTATTAGAAGCTCCAAATTTTGCAAAACCCATAAAATATGAGGATTTATCAGTACCTTCAGAATACTTAAAGGGAAATCACGCTAAAATTCACGACTTAAAAAATAAACTGTCTGTATGCAAAACTAAGTATTACAGACCATAAAAAGGGGCCTCTTCAGTTTGATACTGTATGCCAGACAAAGGAAAAAACATGAGAAATAGATATATTGAGAGTTTCGAAAAAGCTCAAATTGGTGAAAAAGTAGCTCCACAATTTAGAGCTGGTGATACTTTAAGACTTGGTATTGAGATTAAAGAAGGTGAAAAGAAAAGAGTTCAAAATTTTGAAGGTCTTGTTATTGCTTTAAGAGGTCAAGGTGTTTCTAGAACTTTTACAATTAGAAAAATCGGTGCTAACTCTGTTGGTGTTGAGAGAATTTTCCCATTATATTCTGATAGTTTAAAATCTATTGAAGTATTAAGAAGAGGAAGAGTAAGAAGAGCTAAGTTACATTACTTAAGAGAATTAACTGGTAAAGCTGCAAAAATTAAAGAGTTAAGAAAGTAATTTCTAAACTTTTAATTAAAAAGGTAAGCAATAAAATGCTTACCTTTTTTTATATCTAATGCAAAAATTAATAAACTCTCCAACCCAACTGATAACTTTTAACAATAAAAACTTTTATATAAAAAGAGATGATTTACTGCATCCTGATTTTTCAGGAAATAAAGCTAGAAAGTTTTTTTATTTTTTCGATAATGAGTTTGATAGTATTGATACAGTAATAAGTCACGGTTCAAATCAATCAAATGCAATGTATTCCTTATCAGTTTTATGTAAACTAAAGGGATGGAAATTTAAATATTATACGAATCATCTGCCATCTTTTTTAACAGAAAATCCACAGGGTAACTATAAATATGCGCAAGAATTTGGTATGCAATTAATTGTAGGTGAGTATAATAAAAAAACAATTGGTCTAAAACCAAATGAATTATTTATATCTGAAGGTGGAGCAATTGAAGAAGCTCAATATGGTATTAAAATATTAGCCCAAGAAATTAAAGAATGGAAAAAAGAAAAAGAAATAGAAAATTTAAAAGTATTTCTACCAAGCGGTACAGGAACAACAGCGCTCTTTTTACAAAAATATCTAGAAGATGAAGTTTTAACCTGTCCTTGCGTGGGAGACACAAAGTATTTAAAAAAACAATTTTTTGAGTTAGAAAAAGATGAAACCAATCACCCTACTATCTTAACTCCACCAAAAAAATTTCATTTTGGAAAGTTATATAAAGAAAATTATAAAATTTGGCAAGAGTTAAAACAGCAAACAAATATAGAATTCGATTTATTATATGATCCAATAGGTTGGCAAACTTTACTTAAATATCAAAAAAAGAATATTTTATATATTCATCAAGGGGGGATAAAAGGTAATGAAACTATGATAACAAGATATAAAAGAAAATTAGGTATAATCTAATTTATGAGTAAAAATATTATATTAATTGGTTTTATGGGTGTAGGAAAAGGTACAGTAGCAAGGCAGCTTGTAAAGAATAGCGACTACTTTGCAGTAGATACTGATGATTTAATTGTATCTGTTGAAAAGAGAACAGTAAAAAAGATTTTTAAAGATGAGGGAGAGCCTTATTTTAGAGCTTTAGAAAAAAGATGTGCCGAATGGTTGGAAAATAATTTAAAGAATACGATTATCTCTACTGGCGGTGGTTTTTATCGACAAGAAAACTTAAAGAAAATTGGTAAAGTTGTATATTTAGAATCTGGATTTGATAGAATCATTGAAGCA
This sequence comes from Arcobacteraceae bacterium, assembly GCA_023138835.1. Lineage (GTDB taxonomy): Bacteria > Campylobacterota > Campylobacteria > Campylobacterales > Arcobacteraceae > CAJXII01. The sequence continues at coordinate 24,011 of JAGLOP010000005.1, read as the reverse complement.
CTAAAACAAGCACCAAATTCAAAGCAAAAGTTTAAAAAAAGACCTTTACTAAATGATTTGGAAGAAGCTAGAAAACTTTATAACCAAAGAGTTAAAGAATATAAAAAAGTAGCAGATATCACAGTCAATGTTGAAGATTGGGATATAAACAGAATTACAAAAGAAATTTTAAAGGCAGTAAAATAAATGAAAATTATAAATACTAAAGATGATAATTTTAAAGCAGAATTTGAAAATATTTTAGGTCGTGCCAAAGTTGATATTAAAAAAGTATCAACTATCGTAAATGGTATTATTGATGATATAGTAGAAAATGGAAATAAAGCAGTAAAAGAGCATATATCAAAGTTTGATAACTGGGCACCTAAAAGTGATGACGAACTTTTTATAGATGTTGAAGATATGAAAAAAGCTTATGAAAATATTGATGAGAAATTAAGAGATTCTTTACACTTAGCACATGATAGAATTAAAAAATATCATGAAAAACAATTACCAAAATCTTGGATGGAGTTTGAAGATAATGGAACTATTTTAGGGCAAAAAGTAACAGCAGTTGACCGTGCCGGACTTTATATCCCAGGCGGGAAAGCTGCATATCCAAGTAGTTTACTTATGAATGCCATCCCAGCAATGGTAGCCGGTGTTGAAGAGATTGTAGTTTGTACGCCGACACCTGACAATGAACCAAATGAACTTTTACTTGCGGCTTGTCATCTTTGTGGAATTACAACTGTGATGAAAGTTGGAGGGGCTAGTGCTGTTGCTACTATGGCTTATGGGACTGAAACTTTAAAAAAAGTTGATGTAATCACAGGTCCTGGAAATATTTTTGTGGCAACTGCTAAAAAGTTAGTATTTGGTGAAGTAAATATTGACATGATAGCAGGTCCAAGTGAAATAGGAATCCTTGCAGATGATAGTGCAAATACTGATTATCTTGCTATTGATTTACTATCACAAGCTGAACATGATGAGATGGCCAGCAGTATTTTAATAACTACTTCCCAACAAATTGCACAAGAGACAAGCAAAGCTGTAGATAAATACCTAAATGAACTCTCACGAAGCCAAATAGCTAAAAAATCAATAGATGAGAGAGGTTGTATTATTGTTACTTCTTGTATGGGTAATGCAATTAAACTTATGAATGAAATTGCACCTGAACATTTGGAAGTGATGACACAATCTCCATTTGAACTTTTACCGAAAATTAAACATGCAGGGGCAATCTTCTTGGGGCAAAATACACCTGAACCAATAGGTGATTATGTGGCTGGTCCAAATCATACATTGCCAACTGGTGGAACTGCAAAGTTTTATAGTCCACTGAGTGTGGAAAACTTTATGAAAAAAAGTTCAATTATCAGTTTTAGTCAAAATGCTATAGATGAGATAGGTGAACAATGTGCACTTTTAGCAGATACTGAAGGTTTGACAGCTCACGCAAAAAGTGTAAGAGTCAGACTGTCAACAAATACAAAAAAACATTAAATAAAAGGAATTAATTATGGGAAAATATGAAGCATTATTTGAAGATGAAGATAATATATTCGGAGGTACTCCAAAGTCAAAATTTTGGGATATTGCAAATCAAGCAAATGAAGAGATAGTAGAAGATGAATTTGATAAAATTATGGAAAAATTTGCAGTTATGGAAGCCATCTTGCGAAAAGAACATAATGATATAGAATTAGATAAAATGATTGCTGCTTATGCCTTTGAATATGCAGATGATATAGAACTACATAAAAAAGGTTTATACATAGAATTTACCGGTGAAATTGTTTGCAGGCTAGATAGTTAATGGAAGAATTGTCTCAAGTAAAACAACAAATAAAAACTTTTGTAGCTGATTGCGGTGATGCAAGAAGTTTAGAGCTTTTAGAGTTGTTAGCTGAGGGGAAGATGCTTCGTTCAAAGCTGATACTTAAAATTGCCGGAATTACAACTCAATCTATTGAACTTTGTGCCGTAGTTGAGATGATACATGCTGCATCGCTTCTTCATGATGATGTGATAGATGAAGCAGATACCAGAAGAGGAAAACCCTCAATCAACGCTTTATTTGATAATAAAACCTCTATTATGTTTGGAGATATTTTATACTCAAAAGCCTTTACACAACTATCACAAATGGATAAAGAAATTGCTTACACAGTTTCAAATGCGGTAACACTTCTTAGTATTGGTGAACTTCACGATGTAGAACTTACAAATACATTTAACAGCTCTTATAAAAAGTACCTTGATATGATTGATAAAAAAACAGCCTCATTAATTGAAGCTAGCGCAAAAACTGCTGCAATATTAGTCAATAAAGATAAAGAAGCATTTGCTTTATATGGTAAAAATCTTGGTCTTGCATTTCAAATGGTAGATGATATTTTAGATATTACGCAAGATAGTGCAACTTTGGGAAAACCTGCAATGTTAGATTTTGTAGAAGGAAAGGTAACCATTCCGTATCTACTTTTACATGAGAGACTGGAAGATAAGCAGGCATTGGAAAAACTTTATAAAAAAGACTTAAGTGTTGATGAAACTTCTTGGATAAAACAGAAGATGAAAGAAACTCAAGCTTTAGAAGACAGTATTAAATTAGCTCAAAAGTTAGGACTTGAAGCAATAGAAGCCATAAAAGATGAGAATAACGAAGACTTACAAAATATTATGAAAGCGATGATAGAAAGAGAGTTCTAACTATCATGCAAAAACTGCTAAAAGTACTACTTACCTTTACCTCCACCTTTACCACTTCCTCCAGCATTACTATTACCTTTACCACTTGAAGCACTAGCGCCTTTACCACCGGCAGCACCGCTGCTTCCTTTACCCGAGGCAGATGAACTACCTTTTCCACCTAGTCCTTGACCACTGCTTTTACCACTATTAACCCCAGGATTTTTAGTAGTAAAAGATTTTGTATGTCTAGTTCTTTCTTGGTTCTGTGCTTTTTTTGTATTACGCAAACCTAAAACACTTGGATGGATTCCTAACTCTTTAGCTATTTCTCCCCATCCCATTCCTGATGTTCTCATTTCATTAATACTCTCTACTGACGCTCCAGACGCATCAGCTAACGAAGATGTAGCACTTGCTAATCCTGCCTCTGATGTCTCCAAAGATGCTTCTGCTGTGGTCAAGGCTGCTTCTGCCGTACTAAAAGCAGCTTCTGATATCTCCAAAGATGCTTGTAATTCAGGATTGTCCGGCTCTGCAGCAACTGCAGCTTGAGCTGCATCAACATCTGCTTGCGCGGCATCAACATCCGCTTGAGCTGTAGCAACATCTGTCTGAGCTGAATCTACATCTGCCTGTGCTGCATCAACATCTGTCTGTGCTGCAGCAACATCATCTGCCGCTTCTGCCTGAGATGCTTCTGCTAGATTTTCTGCCTTCTCTGCTTGAGCTGCACTTGTCAAGGATGATGTTTCATCCTGAACATCATCCCCCTCTGCAGCTATTAACGGACCAGCTGCCAATAAAATCAAACTCACTAAAAATAAATAACCAAATTTTTTCATAATAAACTCCTTACTATGTTAGATTGTATTATAAATATAGTTAAGAATTAATTTAGTATTGTAATTAATTTGGTATTGTAATTAATATGTGTTATAATACATACTACAATACAAACTGGAGTAACAAAATGAATCATTTACTTTATAGTTCAAATGAGATGTATTCATCAACAGAACTAATACGAAAAAGCAAAACTATTTTTAATAAAATACTTAGTGAAGAGATTGATAAAGCAATTATATTAAGGGATGGAAAGCCTAGTTTTATGTTGTTAAATTTTGACAAATATGAAAAGATAATGGCAGAATATGATATTCTAAAAGCGAAAGATTTATCTAATAATGATACAAAGATTAATACAAAGAAAGTTAAAAAGAATAAAAAAGATAAAGCTTCTAAAAATAGCAAAAAGCAAGCTATTGAAATACAAAAAACTAAAATTATTGAACAGGTTAAACTACCTAAAGATTTAGAAAAGAAGATTATAGAAGTAAAAAATAGTATAAAATCAGCACAAGTAATTCCGCCTACTCCTATATATGAAGAAGAAGTATTTAAAGATGAGATTGAAGAAACAATTATGCCGTCACAAGAAGATATAAAAGATGATGAAGGAATAATTGAGAATGATGTTAAAGAGGGTTTAGAAGTTCTTAAAGATTTAGATTTTGATGATAAATTTAGAAAAGAGGTTGAGCGAAAAGTGCGGTTAAAAAAAGAGAGAGAATTTGCAGTAAAAAAAGAAGAAGATGCAAAAGAAGAGAAAATTATAAAAGATAATGAGAATTTAATAAAAAAAGAAAAACAAAAAACACAATTAAAGGAATTTTGGGCATAAGATGGAATATGATGTATTGATAATAGGAAGCGGAGGGGCAGGATTAAGCTGTGCCATTGAAGCTAAAAGAAATGGTGCAAAAGTTTTAGTTTTATCAAAAACTACACCAACTGCCTCACAAACTTGCCAAGCACAAGGTGGAATAAATGCTTGTTTGGACGAAGAAACTGATAGTATTCAAAATCATATAAATGATACAATGAAATCTTCACATAAAATAGGAAATAGTGAAGCTATCAAGGTGTTGTGTACAAAAGCAAAAGATACTATTTTATGGCTGGATAATCTTGCAGTACCGTTTTCAAAAGATGCAAATGGAAATATAGCTCAAAGAAAACTTGGTGGAACTTCTAATGCCAGGGCTTGTTATAGTTCAGATTATACCGGCTTAAAAATATTGCATACTTTGTACGATACTTGTATCAAAGAAAATGTTGATTTTATAGAAGATAAGATGCTTTTAGATTTGATAGTTTCTAACAATACAGTTTTAGGAGCAGTAGTTTTAGATATAAAAACTACAGAAGTTGAGCAAATATTTGCTAAAAAGGTTGTTTTGGCTACTGGTGGTTATGCAGGTATCTACACAAACTTCAACACTAATTCTTTAGCTACGACAGGAGATGGACTGGCAGTAGCCCTAAGAGCAGGATGTAGATTAAAAAATATGGAATATGTACAGTTTCATCCAACAGCTTTAAAAGAAAATAGTATTTTAATCAGTGAAAGTGCCAGAGGAGAGGGTGGTTACCTTGTAACTTCTGATGGTGAGCGATTTATTGATGAACTTAAACCAAGAGATGAAGTAGCAAGAGCAATTTATCAACAACTTCAAGATAATAAAGAGGTGTTTTTAGATTTACGACATCTTGGCATTGAGAAGATTATGAAGCTTATGCCTCAAGAATATAATCTGGCTTTACAATACACAGGGCTTAAGATGGATGTAGATTTAATACCTATTAAACCTGTGGCTCATTATAGTATGGGTGGAATTAAAACTGATCCAAGGTGTCATACAAATATAAAACATCTTTACGCAATAGGCGAGTGTGCAGCAAATGGTGTTCATGGAGCAAATAGACTTGGAGGTAATTCATTGTTGGAGATTATATTGTTTGGTCGAATTGCAGGACAAAATGCCAGTAAAGATTTAGATAAGATTAAAATAGTTGAAGATGAAAATAAAACTATACAAAATGATATAACTTACATAGATGAACTTTTTGAATATCCAAATACAATCAACTTTTATGAGAAAAAAGAGCTTTTAGGGAAAATTTTGTATGAAAATGTTGGATTATTTAGAAATGAAACTGATTTACAAACAGCTTCAAAACAAATAGCACAATGGCAAAAAGAATATACACAAATGGGAATAGGGGATAAAAGCAGGGTTTATAATACAAATTTAAAAGAGTTTATTGAATTTAAAAATATGCTTGATATATCTGAGGTTGTAATTTTAAGTGCGATAGAAAGATGTGAAAGCCGCGGGGCTCATTATCGTATTGAATATACTAATGAAGAGGAACAATTTGAAAAACAATCAATAGTTACAAAAACTAATGAAAATCTAAATTTGGAGTTTATAAATGCAAGTTAAGATTTGCGAAACCAGCTACAATATTGAAACTAAAGTTGATAATTTATTAGCTGTATTAGGTCATATTAAACAAACTCAAAATAACTCATTAGCTTTTGGAAGCGGTTGTAGAAGTGGGATTTGTGGCAGTTGTGCAGTTGTGGTCAATGGGGTTGAAAAATTAGCTTGTAAAACTACAATTAAAGACAATGACGAAGTGACACCGTTAAAAAACTTACCTGTTATAAAAGATTTGGTTGTTGATAATAGTAAACAACATAAATTATTAAAAATTGCAAATGCCCAACTTCAAGAATTGAGTGATGAAAAGATTTCAAATGCTGATGTTGATAAAATTGACAAAGAGAGTAATTGTATCTTATGTAACAGCTGTTACAGTTCTTGTCCTGTATATGAAGTAAATGATAAGTTTTTATCACCTTTTGCTTTAACTAGAGCTTATAGATATATTGAAGACAAAAAAGAAAAAGATGTAAAAAGTATCATAGACAATATTCAAGACAATGGAGTATTTAGTTGTACTTTATGTGGAAATTGTAATATGGTATGCCCTGCTGGTATAGATATAAAAGGCGATATAATGAAACTTCAAAATAAAAGCGTGCAATTTGGGCATACAAATCCAAATTTTGCCACTTTTGATACGGGAATGGATTTTGGATTTAATCCATAAAATTTCGCAGATTTATCGAGGATAAATGGCTTTTAAACTACTATAAGTATAAGTTTTAAGTCCAACTTTGTTAGAATATCTAAATATATTTTAACAAAGGATTTTATTGGACTGCATTGCCATTAAAAAAGACGGTCAGATTATTGACCTTCAGACTGCACAAGCTTTAGATATCAAGCTTGAAGATAATGAACAAATTAAAGCTGACAGCTCTGCTGAAGCTTTAGAAGTTTTACGACACTCAACCGCTCACCTTATGGCACAAGCTATAAAAGAGTTACATCCAGAAGCTAAATTTTTTGTAGGGCCTGTTGTAAAAGAAGGTTTTTATTATGACTTTAAATTAGAACATCAATTAAATGATGAGGATTTACCTGCGATTGAAAAGAAGATGAAAGAGCTTGCCGGTAAAAAATTACCAATTGAAAGATTTGAGGTTTCAAGAAAAGAAATCATTAAAAAATTTGCCAGTGATGAATTAAAACAAGCTGTTTTAGAAAAAATCTGCGATGATGTTTTAACTATTTATAAACAAGGTGATTTTGAAGACCTTTGCCGTGGTCCTCATGTACCAAATACTAGAATGATAAGAAACTTTAAACTTATTCGAGTAGCAGGTGCTTATTTAGGCGGAGATGAAGCTAATGAGATGATTACTAGAATTTATGGTATCTCATTTTTTGATAAAGCTGAACTTAAAGATTATGTAACTATGCTTGAAGAAGCAAAGAAAAGAGACCATAGAAGACTGGGAACTGATTTAAAACTATTTACTTTTAGTGATGATATAGGTGCCGGGTTACCATTATGGTTACCAGCAGGTGCGAGACTTAGAGGTAAGCTAGAACAACTTCTTTACAAAGCACATAGAGTCAGAGGGTATCAGCCCGTATGTGCTCCAGAAATTTTAAAAGCAGAAGCTTGGGTAAAATCAGGGCATTATGCTAACTATAAAGAAAATATGTATTTTACAACTGTTGAGAGCCAAGAGTATGGTTTAAAACCTATGAACTGTGTTGGTCATATTGCGATATTTAAAGATGATTTAGTTTCTTATAGAGATTTACCATTAAAATTCTTTGAATACGGTATAGTTCATAGACATGAATTAAGTGGTGCCTTGCATGGTCTATTTAGAGTAAGAGAATTTACACAAGATGATGCACATATCTTTTGTACACAAACACAAGTAAAAACTGAAATTATTGAAGTTCTTGAATTTGTTGAAAGTCTAATGGGTCACTTTAATTTTGAATATGAATTAGAAGTATCTACAAAACCTAAAAAAGCGATCGGAGATGATGAATTTTGGGAAACCACAACCAAAGGTATTATGGATGCTTTAGATGAAAATGGTTATACTTATGGTATTGATGAAGGTGGTGGAGCATTTTACGGTCCAAAGATTGATATTAAAATTTTAGATGCAATTGGTAGAAAATGGCAGTGTGGTACTATTCAAATTGATATGAATTTACCTGAAAGATTTGATCTTCATTATACGACAAAAGATGATACAAGAGAGCGTCCAGTGATGATTCACAGAGCTATTTTAGGTTCTTTTGAAAGATTTATTGGAATTTTAACTGAACATTATGCCGGTGAATTTCCTTTAAGTATTGCGCCTACGGGTGTTATACTTATTCCAATTGCCGATTCACATGTAGAATATGCAAAACAATTACAAAAAGAACTTCAAGAAATTGAAATTGACAGTGATGTATTTGATAAGAATGACAGTTTAAACAAAAGAATTAGAACTGCTGAAAAACAAAGAGTTCCGATGATTGTTGTAATTGGAGATGATGAGGTTGCGAACAGCACAATTGCTTTAAGAGATAGAAGAGCAAGGGAACGAAGTGAGATGACTAAAGAAGCATTTATTCAGATGCTAAATAATAAAAAGAGTGAGGATAGAATTTGAGTTTTAAAGATAATAGAAAAAAACAAGATGAAGTGATGATGAATGAAGACATCAGATTTAAAGAAGTTAGATGTAATGGTGATGATGGACAATCTTTTGGAATAATTAGTTCAAGAGAAGCACAAGCACTTGCAGATGAGGCAGGATTAGACTTAGTTTGTATTGCACCAAATGGAAAACCTCCTGTTGTTAAAATTATGGATTATGGTAAATATAAATACCAACTAGAAAAAAAGAAAAAAGAAGCTAGAAAAAATCAAAAAATAATCGTAACTAAAGAGATTAAACTATCTGTAAAAATTGCTGATAATGACATTAGCTATAAAGTTCAACACGCACGTGAGTTCCTTGAAAAAGGTAACCATGTAAAATTTAGAGTATTTTTAAGAGGTAGAGAGATGTCAAATCCGGCAGCTGGAGCTGAAGTACTAAATCGTGTATGGGCAATGGTTGAAGATATTGGTACTATGGATAATAAGCCAAAATTTGAAGGTAGATATGTAAATATGCTGGTAGTACCTTCTAAAAAAGAGAAAAAATAGTTTTTTAGATATTTATAAATTAAACTTTAAAATATCTCTTCGAAGATTATTATAATTTCTTTGAAAGGATGATATGAATAGTAATTTCTTAAAAGAATTAAAAGTATTATTGGTTGAGGATGAAAAAAACTTAGCTAAACTTTTAAAAGATGCAATTGGAGATAGCTTTTACAGCTTTACTGTAACAAATAACGGGAAAGAGGGTCTTAAGAAATTCTTAGAGATCTCTCCTGATCTTGTAATTACAGATATTATGATGCCGGATTTAACAGGTTTGGAGATGGCAAGTGAATTAAAACAGATAAATCCAAATATACCAATTATTATATTAAGTGCTTTTAGTGATAAAGATAAATTTCTAAATGCCATAGATGTTGGTGTTATTAAATATTTTATAAAACCATTTGATCCAGATGAATTATTGGATTATATTAACTCTATAAGTTCTGAATTTGAGAAAAAACTTATATCTTTAATAGATGAATTTAAATTTAACAGGAATTCTTGTAATTTATATAAAAATGATAAGTATGTCACTCTAACTAAAAGAGAAAGTCAATTTTTGTTAATCTTACTGCAAAGTCATAAAAATATTATAACTGCTCAAACTATTAAAAATAAATTATGGGAAAATGAAGAGGTTAGTGATGAGAGGCTTAGAACTTTTATTAAACGGTTAAGATTAAAAACTTCAAAAAGACTAATTCAAAACATTAAAGGGCAGGGATATCAGCTTACTTTAGAATAATTATCTCCAAACTATTTCTAAATGATTGGATAATAGTGATTTATCAAAAGTTTTTGAAGACTGTGTAATTTCCCCAATATTATCTCCTGTATCTAAGAAGTTTTGCAGATAATATTTTTTATTGTATCCTCTTTGTTTTAAATCTTCACAAATAAAATTTATATCTTTTTCATCTAGTAAATCACTATGTATAGTCGTTCTAACTTCAAATGGAAAATCAATATTGATTAAATAATCTAAAGTTTTACTAAATAAATTAAATTTATTTGAATGAGTTATTTCACTAAATTTATACTTAGGTGCTTTGTAATCAAGTGCAATGTAATCAATTAAATTTAGGTTTAGCAGTTTTTTTAGATGTTCAAAGTTTAATCCATTTGTATCTAATTTTATTAAAAAGCCCAACTTCTTGACCTCTTTACAAAAAGAGATTAAATCATGCCCTGTAGCTTCACCGCCTGATAATACCACTGCATCAAGTAAGCCTATTCTTTTGTTCAAAAAAGATAAAATATCATTAAAAGACAGCTTCCCCTCATTGCTAAGGACTATATCTTTATTGTAACAATAATCACATCTCATATTACAGCCAACCAGCCATACTATACAAGATAGATGGTCAGGAAAATCAAGATGTGAAAAAGCAGTTAAATCATAAACAACTTTTTTATTCAATAAATTGTTTTCTTTGTTTGTGCTCACCTATTTTACCTATATTAAAACTTTCAACCGGTCTGTGATAACCCATAACTCTTGTATATACTATACACTTTTGTCTTTTGTCTTTTAATTTTTCTAACATTTCATTTTTGCTCATTTTTTATTCCTTTTTTTAAATTTTATATTCTATCCACAAGATTGTTCAGTATATGGTACAGTTGTTTCTATCATATTAAATGTATAATCTTCTGTATTGATACCTTTTTTTCTTTCGATATAATTTTCGTTAGCCGCAATAAATGCAACTAAAATCATCTTAATACAATCATCACAATTACTTTGTGCATTTAGTTCATCCAGTTCTGCTTGAGTAGTTTTAAGAGCATCTTGTAGAGGAACTCCTTTTAACTCTTCCGTGAATACAGAAGCTGTAAAAGAGATTGTTGGGCAACCTTTATACTCATATCCCAAATCTGATAAAATCTCATTTTCATCTATTTGCAGATACATATCAACTTGACCCCAATTGTCAGGATTTCTCCCAACACCTCTTGCATTATAATTTTCTAATGCTTTATTATTCTTAGGATTATCATAATGCTCTTTCATAATATTTTCTTGTTCTTTGGTTAGATCACTCATCTATCGCCTTTAATAATTTATCTGTACATATTTTAGCATTATTTATTAAAATATCAATACCATTTTTTGTTATATTATCCAAATGTATTCCACATATAACCAAAGTGTCTTTTTTTGTCTTTTTATAAATTATCGGTGCCACCATATTTGATATGATATCATCTTTATGTCCTCGTTTAATAAGACTTAAAAGACCACCATTATCTGCCAAGCTAACTCCCCCAATATGTTTGTCACCGCCTGTTATAATTACCAATAAATCCTTGCCAACATAAACATGAGTTAGAAAAACTGTATATTTACCCTCTCCAGCACTTATCAAGAAACCATCTTTACATCTGCTAAAAGTTCTTCATCACATTTAGGACAATATTCATGTTCACCTGACATATATCCATGTTTCGGACATACAGAAAATAATGGCGTAACAGTAATATAAGGCAATTTAAAATTAGATATTACATTTTTTACCAGTCTTCTACAAGCTTCTGTTGAACTTAACTTTTCTTGCATATACAAGTGAAGTACTGTACCGCCTGTATATTTACATTGAAGCTCATCTTGTAATTGTAAAGCTTCAAACGGGTCATCAGTTAAATCAACAGGAAGCTGTGATGAATTTGTATAATATATATTATCTCCCATACCAGCTTGTAAAATTTCCGGATATCTTTTTTTATCTTCTTTTGCAAATCTATATGTTGTACCCTCTGCCGGTGTTGCTTCAAGATTGTATAAATTTCCGGTTTCTTCTTGAAATTCCACCATTTTATCTCTCATAAAATCTAAAATCTCAGTAGTTATACCCATACCGTATTCAGTCGTAATATCATGTTTATCATCTGTATAATTCCTAACCATTTCATTTATACCGTTTATACCAATAGTTGAAAAGTGATTATTAAAATGATGAAGATATCTTTTTGTATATGGGAAAAGTCCTCTATCATATAAATCTTGAATAAATACTCTTTTTTTCTCTAATGTAGATTTAGCCAATAACATTAACTCTTCAATTCTGGCAAATAATGCTTTTTTATCATCTTTATGGAGGTACCCTAATCTCGCCATATTGATAGTAACCACACCAATACTTCCTGTCATTTCAGCTGAACCAAAAAGACCTCCACCCCTTTTTAGCAACTCTCGTAAGTCTAGTTGAAGTCTACAACACATACTTCTTACATGACCTGGTTTATATGCCTCTTCATTTGGTACTAATTTTCCATCTTTGTTTCTTTTGTATTGGCTGCCTACAAAGTTTTGGAAATATGATGAACCTATCTTTGCAGTATTTTCAAATAATAAATCAGTATTTTCACCATACCAATCAAAATCTTCAGTGATGTTTACTGTAGGGATTGGGAAAGTAAAAGGCTGCCCTGTTTTATCACCCTCAGTCATAACTTCATAGTAAGCTTTATTTATTAAGTTCATCTCTTTTTGGAAGTTTTTATAAGTCATATCTTCAAAAGATTTACAGCCTCTATCATTAGCTTCTTTTAAAAGTTCTTTATCGTCAATATCACCTAAAAGATGAAGTTGTTTTTTTGTAGGAATCTGATCTTTTAAATCATCTGGAACTACCCAGTCAATAGTAACATTTGTAAATGGGCTTTGCCCCCATCTTGCAGGAACATTCAGATTATAAACAAAACTTCGTACTGCTTTTTTTATCTCTTTATATGGCAATTTATCTTTAAATACATAAGGTGCAAGGTAAGTGTCAAATGATGAAAATGCTTGAGCTCCAGCCCATTCACTTTGTAAAATACCAAGAAAGTTCGCCATTTGCCCTAAAGCTTCTCTGAAATGATTTGGTGAGTCACTTTCAACTCTTCCTCTTATTCCATTAAATCCCTCATCTAATAAAACTCTTAAACTCCATCCCGCACAATAACCGCTTAGACTATCTAAATCATGGATATGATAATCCCCATTTCTATGAGCATAACCCTCTTCTTTATCGTATATCTTATCAAGCCAATAATTTGCGATAATTTTACCTGCACTGTTATTGATAAGTCCAGCATGAGAATAACCTGTATTTGAGTTTGCTTTTATTCTCCAATCAGTTCCGTTTATATACTCTTCAATAGTTTGTGTAGAGTTTATGTAAGTAGTGTCAGTATCAAGTCCAAGGACATGTTCTCTTTGCATCTTATGCATATGTCTATAAAGCATAAATGATTTCATAACATCAAAATATCTACCCTTGTAAAGCTCTTGTTCTATTGCATCTTGTACATCTTCAACTACAACAACTCTTTTACTTTCAAGAAGTTGTAAAACATTAAAGAAAATTGAACTGTCATAAGTTGTATGAGTACTTTTAAATGCTTTTTTAATAGCATCCTTTATTTTAAAAGATTGAAATTCTTTATAGTCACCATCTCTTTTTAAAATCTTTTCAACCATATACTACTCCCTGTTAATTCAAATATATTTCGTAGTTTATAGCAATAAGTATTAAATAAAAGTAATACAAATAGTCACTTAAAAGTCACAACCTTAAAGGAAGTCCGATAGATAAATACTTTGATACAAAAAGATAAATTATACAATTTGTATGTATTTGTTTTTTGAAATTATATTTAGCGGCATTAACGGATATAATATAAAATATTATTTAGAAGATGAAACTAATTTTTAATTTTAATCGAATTTAGATATAATTTATAACTATTAAAAACAGGAGATTTAATCATGAAAAAAACTTTTAAAATGGGCGGTTTATTGATAGCCCTTACATTGATTTTTACAGGCTGTCCTCGTTATGATGCAGCAATTTACAATTCACCAAATAATCCGGTTATTGCAAAAAAATCATCAGCAAATGATATTTACAAAGCTATTAAAACTGCAGGTACTTCATTGGGCTGGAAAATGACAAAAATACAAGATGGTGAGATTCAAGGTAAGTTATCGCTAAGAGGTCATGTGGCAATAGTTAAAATTGTTTATGATAATACTAAATACAGTATCAATTATGCTAGTAGTATAAATCTTAAGTATGATGCAGAAAAAAATACTATCCATAGTAATTACAATGGATGGATACAAAATCTAGAAAATGCAATTAATGTTCAAATTGAAATGCTAGATGAATAATATAAGAAATTAATTAATTTTCAACTTCTTGCCAATTGCATTTGTAGGTATTTTATCTACAAAATATAGTTTTATAGAAAACTTTAAATTTGAAAGCTTAGATTTTAAAATTTTTTTAATCTCTAAGTTTGAAAATTCTTTTTGACTCTCTAAAGTTATGTCTAATATTTCATCCCGCAATTTATCATTATGATTATTATTTACAAAAACAAGTGCTTTTGAAATTTCATTAATCTCTTCTAATATATTTTCTATTTGTACTGTTGAGTATCTTTTACCTGCAATTTTAAGTATTTTTGAACTTCTGCCAACCAGATTAAACCGGTTTTTATTTATTTCAATATAATCAAAAGTCTGCATCACCCCATTTATATTTTTAAAACCATTTTCATACAAAAATTTTGATACAAAAGGAGATTTCACTTTTAGTTCATTCTCTTTATTTACTGATATTTCAACTTTATCTAGAGGTGTCCATAACTCTTCATTATTTTGTTTGTAGGCAATCCCGCTAGTTTCTGTTGATCCAAAAAGTTGTATAATATTTGTATTGAATTTATTTATAAATTCACAAGTACTTTGCTTATCAAGCGGTGCAGTTGAACTTATAAATAAAGATGATTTTAAATCTTTTTTATGACCAATTTTATTTAAGGCTTTGATGTACAATGGTGTTGTAACTATCAAACTGTTATCTTCTATAATATCAAGTAAATCATGAGGTAAGAAATGCTCTTTTAAAATTATATCTATATCATTTAAAAGTGGATACAAAAGCCCAACTAAAGTTCCATAAATATGTATAAAAGGGACGGTAACTATAACTTTTTTTATATTATATTGTTTTACCAATTGACTAAAAACATTAACCTCATCTTCTAAATTTTGTTTTGTTTTTAATGCTCCAACCGGATTTCCCGTACTGCCGCTTGTAAAAAATAGCATTGAAAAATCTTTATCTTTAAATTTCTCTAAATTTAGGTTGTTTATTGTTGCAGATAAGATTTTATTTGTATCATCAAACAATATGGTTTTACTATTATTGTAATATGAATTTATTATGTTTAAAGCATTTTGTTCTTTTGATTGTGAACTGATAAAGTCTATTTTATTTTCTTTATTTTGAGAATCTTTTTTTATGATATGAGTGGTAACCGTATCGTTGTCATTTAATATTTCAATCTTCAATATTAATCCTTTTCAAGAACACAAATTTTCTATGTAAAAATTGAAATATACCTGCGAATATAAATAAGAAATACCAGCCGACAGAACTATAAAAAATCCAAAAATCTGCGTTTGTGTCTAAAAATATGATTGTATGTATTAAAACATTTATTAAGCTTACCCCTATCCAAAACAGAGTTGATTTATGAATATATTTTTGCTCCTCTTTTGAAATCTCTTCTTTTGAAAACTTTTTAGCAAAATATAAAATCATAGATTCTTTTTTAAGATAAGAAAGCAAAATTAATAAAGTTATTGTGGATGATAGAACTAATGGAAAGGCTTTTAAAATCAAAGCCTCTTCCAGTGTTGTATTAAAATATCTTAAAGAAAAGAATATGACAGGGGCATAAAGTAAAGATAGAACAAGTCTCATTTAGTTATCTAACCATTGCCCCGCTGATATTTAAAACTTCACCACTGACATAAGTAGCATCAACACCTATAAAATAAGCGCACTTAGCCACCTCTTCAACTTTTCCAAATCTTTTAAGAGGAATTGATTTTTTTAACTCTTTTACATTTGGAAGATTTTCAATCATTTGGGATTCTATTATACCAGGGGCTAAGGCATTTACTCTGATATTATAACGACCCAGCTCAATTGCCAAAGTTTTAGTAAATGCAATCACTCCACCCTTTGAAGCTGAATAATTTGCCTGTCCGCTGTTCCCGCAAATTCCAGAAACTGAAGCAATATTTACAATACTGCCGTATTTATTCATCATCATATTTTTAGAAATCAATTTAGTGATATAAAAATTAGCATTTAAATTTATATTTATCACATCTTCCCATTGTTCATCTTCGAGGAAGAAAAATAAATTGTCTTTTATAATTCCCGCATTGTTTATTAAGACATCTACTTTTAGCCCTTCTAAAGCATTTTTGATAGAATTTTTATCTCTCATATTAAAGCTTATAAGTTCACCATCTTTTATCTCCTCTAAAAGCTCATTGGCTTTTGAGATATTAGAATTATAATGGATATAAACAAAATACCCATTTTTAGAATACTCTTTAACTATCGCTTGACCTATTGAACCCGTTGCTCCTGTTACTAATACTTTTAATTTTTTCATTATCTATATAAATTTCCCATCTTTTATAAGAACTTTGATATTTCTTATATCCCCATCCATTCTTCTATCTTCTAAAAGCGGTTCAATGATGGTTCTTGTAACATCATGGATGTTTTTAAGATGCGGAGATACTTGATCTGCTCCTCTAATATTAACAGCTTGTGCCATACCTATAAATGCTATTGATAACATATTATGTAAATCCGGTATCATCTTTGCAAAATCATTAGCAGCGGTTGTTCCCATAGATACTTTATCTTGATTTAATGATTCGGTTGGTCGTGAGTGAATTGAAGCTGCTGTTGTATTTTTTATCACATCAGCACTAAGAGAACTTAAACTTATTTGCATAGCTTTAAATCCGTGAAAAAATGGCTCTTTAGAAAGCTTTAGATTCTCACCCAATCCACGATTAAATTTATGGTCAACTAAAAGCGCAAACTCTTTATCTAACAAATCAGCCAAATTAGCAGCACAAATTTTAAGTGTATCCATAGCATGAGCTACATATCCTCCATAAAAGTTTCCAGAGGTATAAATAATTTTATTTTCACCATCTATCAATGGATTGTCATTTACTGAATTTATCTCTGTTTCTACCCAGTTTTTAGAAATTTCCAAATTGTCTCTAATCACACCTAAAACTTGTGGGGCACATCTCATAGAATATGTATCTTGAATATTTAGATGATTGTCAGCAAAAAATTTATCATATCTATCATCTCTTCCATGAGTTAGTTTAGAGCCGCTAATTTTAGTTTGAATATTTTTAGCAGCTTTTATTTGTCCGCTAAACGGTTTTGAGTCATGTACAAAATCAGCAACGGGAGTATCATCACCCAATAAAACTTCAAACATACCGGCAACATAAGATTCCATAGAATTTAAAATCACTTCAAACTCCTCAATGGCTTTAAGTGCAATTGCACTCATAATAGTTGTACCGTTCATAATAGCTAATGCTTCTTTTGGTTCAAATGTATAAGGTGTAATATTTAGTTCATTATAAACTTCCATCACATCTTTTATATCACCTTTATAATATACTTCTCTCTCGCCTGCAATAACAGCAGCAATATAAGAAAGTGGTGTTAAATCTCCACTAGCTCCTACTGAACCTTGTGAAGGGATAACTGGTATGATATCTTTTTTAATTAACATCTCAAGTCTATGCAAAAGATTCATTGACACACCGGAACGAGCTTTGCTTAAAGATATGGTTCTGCAAATAACAGCATATCTGCATACCTCATAACTTAAATTTACCCCTATACCACAACCGTGAAAACGAAACAGATTTGTTTGAAGCGTTGCTGCATCTTCATAGTTTACATAGTTCTTACCACTATCTCCATATCCTGTAGTGATACCATATATGGGTTTACCTTGTTTAATAGTATCCATCATAAAATCATGTGTATGATTTATAAATGATATAAAATCTTTATCGTCAGATATTTTTATATCACTTGCATTGCTTATCTCTTCTAAAGATATTGTTCTTTTGTCTATTCTTAATTGCATTATTTCTCCCAAAAATCATAAAAATTCAGCCATTGGTTTGGATAAATTTTTATAATCTCTTCATATTTTTTTATATAAGTTTGTAGTCCCTTTAGGACAGCCTCTTGTTCTGTTAAAGTTGTATCCATATCGATTTTAATCCACTCTATTTTATACTCTTGCATACTGATTAATATAATAAAATAAACAAGTATCGGTTTGTGAGTCTTATATGCTATTTGAAATGGATTTTTGTTGAATCTTGCCATTTCACCTAAAAATTCTATCTCTATCTCTGCTTTTTTATTTGCTGATCTATCCCCCATAATTGCTACAACTTCATTTTTTAGTAAAGCATTTGCAATTTGAATTGAAACGCTTAATGTTCCACTGCTTAAATCTATGATATGTGTATTTGATTTTGTTTCAATAGAATTTTCTATCTCTTTAATTTCACCCATCATAGTTTCTTTCATAACTACATTTATTTTATTTTTAACATTTGCAGAATTTACAGATGCCGCCCATCCGCCAAAATGTGAAAATAATAAAATAGCTCCATCATTTAAAATAGCTGTTGGGGTATCTTCATCATCAAATTTAAAAGTATAGTTTTGAATATCTATTTTTGATATAAATCTATCAATCATACAAATTGCAAAGAGTCGTAAATGTTCATAATATATTTTATTTGTAAATTTAATATTCAAATGTTTATAATATATTTTTAAAGCATCCTTTACATTTGATGCAAATATAAAGTAAAAAAAAGTTACCGGATACATAAGGTAATATATAAATTTATATCCTAAAATTTTATATAAATTAAATGCTAATTTTATACTCCATCCACTTCCTCTTTGTTGTGTTCTCATTATTGTTTACTTATTATTCCCCATTATTTTATTTAAAATAAATCTTGGCCATTTAAATGGTAAAATTTGAATATGTACCCAAACTATAGCCATAGTATCTTGAAATTTATTAAAATGACTAACTCTTTCTTGGGGAGTTGGATAATAACACTCTATAATAACCTCTTTGATATTTTCCCCGGCATCTGCATGCCTTACAAGCACTTCCATCTCCCAGTCATATCTTGAAGTTTTTATTGGAAGATTTAATATGGATATTGGGTATATCCTATATCCTGAAAGTGAATCTGTAATAACTTGGCCAGTATCCCAACAAGCCCACATATTACTAAACCATCTTCCAAATTTACTCCCATTTGGAACATGCTCTAAATCAAAGTTTCTAGCACCTATAATTATCTCATCATCTTTGCATATATCAATAAGTTTTTTAGCTTGGTCAGCTAAATGCTGCCCATCGCCGTCCATACTTAAAACATGTGTAAAACCTAACTCTTTAGCTTTTTTAGTTCCACTAATTATAGCTTCCCCTTTACCAAGGTTTACCTCATGTCTGATAAAATAAATTCCTTTTTGTTCATCATTAGAAAATAAATTTTGAATAGGAGTGTCAGAACCATCATCTATAACAATTACTTCATAGTTATGATTTATGACATCAAAAACCACTTCTTTGACGGTTTTAGGATTGTTATATGTAGGAATTATTATTATGATTTTTTTTTGATTCATATATAAAATTATCTTATTCTCTCTTTCTAAAAGGGATATTTTATCAAAATTCAACTAAAATTACTAAAAATCGCAATAATGGGTATATATGAACAATTTGTTTAAAAATGTAAATAATATATTAAAAACACTGATTATTGTTTTCGTTATTTTTGTAAATCACTTACAAGCCAAGCAGTCAAACCAATTAAAACTAGGGGCTGGATTTAGTTTTATATCAGTACCGGAATATATTGGCTCATCCATACAAAAACAATATATTTTTCCATATCCTTATATTTACTATGACAGTGAAGATTTAACTATTGAAAAAAATATGATATTTAATCATCTGTACCATAGTAAAGATTTTGATATAGATTTAAGTTTTAGTGGTACACTTCCTGTTAAAAGTGATTCTAATTCGCTTAGATACAATATGGAACAATTAGACCCAACACTTGAAATCGGTCCAAATTTTATATATAAATTATTTCATTTTAGCGATGATAAAAGTTATATAAGTGTTGAATTGCCGATTAGGTCTGTATGGTCTATTGATTTTCCAAATATGCATCAAAAAGGCTATATTACTAACCCCAATTTGTATTTAAATTATTATTTTGATAAATATATACAATTAGAGTTAAGTACCGGACCAACTTTTGCAACGAAAAAATATCATAACTATTTTTATGAAGTAACTTTAAAAGATGTAACAGTAAATAGAGCAGAATATCATAGTAAGGATGGTTATGGCGGATGGAAAAATACTGTTGGATTGACATATTTGCAAGATAATATTTGGTATGGTGCTTTTGTTCGATATTATAATCTTAATAATGCAGAATTTATAGATTCGCCACTAGTAAATCAAAATGATGCACTTTTTTATGGGATGGCTGTTAGTTATATTTTTTAAGACTATTTCTATATTAAAATTTCTACAATATTTGGTCTGGTTTGATTGAAGTTTTGTGCAATATTTATCATATGAATAAGTGATATTGGAAAATTTTGTTCATTTGATAAATCTATAAAATCAATATTTGAATCTTTATTGGTTATTTTTACTTTCAAGACAACTCCACATTCCAAAAAGTCAATACAATTATTTAATTCATTAATATTCTCTATGTTTAAAGTTTCTACTGCAAGTAAAAGGATAGTATCGCCATCAAGTGCTTTAATCGCTCCTGCTTTTAAAATATTTAAAGAAGTATTGTCTCCACTTGATATAGTCATAATTTCATTTTTATTATTTGTCAGAATAGAAAAGTAAGATACTGCAGTATTATATACAGAGTTTTGAAAAACTGTAGGACTAATTGATTCTTTTTGATTTATACTGTTTAATATACTAGAAGTTGATAATGGTTCCCCATAACTATTGCCATAAATAATTCTTCCATCGTCAAAAGATACTTTGTCTGCCAGATAAACAGCAATTTTAGCAGCTCTTGTTAATCTTCTTCGGGTAACCATTTTAGGAACTAACTCTTTTGTATTTAACTCTTCTATTTGTGTTGGCGCATAGATATATGCACTGTCAAGTATCTCTAAATTTATCTTCATAGTGCTTTTCCAAATACTAAACTGCAATTGTTTCCACCAAATGCAAAAGAATTGCTAAGTACATAATTTACATTACTTTTTATAGTTTGAGTTGAAAAATTTATCTCTTCATTTTCGGGTTCTTCTAAAAAGCTGTTTACAGGGATAGTTTGATTTTGTATAATCATACACGATATAATAGCTTCTATTGCACCTGCAGCTCCTAAAGTATGCCCTGTTATGGATTTAGTAGAACCTACATAAGGTTTGCTGGGAAAAGTTAAACAAATGGCATTTGCTTCGGAAGTATCATTTGCTATTGTTCCTGTTCCGTGTGCATTTATATAGTTGATTTGATTTGGCTGTATATTTGCAGTTTTTAGAGCATTTATCATAGCAGTTCTTGCACCGTCAGGATGAGGTTGAGTCATATGATAGGCATCACTACTGTATCCAACCCCACAAACTTCAACAGAATTTTCTTTTTTGCTTGTTTCCAAAAGTAAACAGGCAATTGCTTCAGATACATTCATTCCATCTCTTTTTTTATCAAAAGGTTTACAAGGATTTGAAGATAAAACACCAAGAGATAAAAATCCACCGACTGTTGTTTGGCATAATGAATCAACACCAATAACTAAGGCGTTTTTATAAATACCTTTTGCTAAAACTTCATAAGCATATCCTATTGCATTTGCACTAGATGTACAAGCTGTTGAAAATGAAATATCATCATAAAAATCAAACTTTTGTTTTAAAACATAAGCTATAGCATCTATATTGTGCATTTGTGAATTTATATCTTTGTAATTGTTTGATTTAAAAAAAATCTCTTCAGTTGTACTCATTCCGCCAACTGAAGATCCAATGATTAAAATTGTATCTTTAAAGTTTATAAGAGAGCTGTTGTCTAAAATATTTTGACATTGAACAATCAGATTTTCATAAAATGTACTTTGTGATTTTATTTTTCCAATAGCAGGAATTGAATTATGAAAATAATTTTCTTCTCTAGTTATACCGCTATTAGAGGTGCAAATATTTTCAAACAACTCAATATTATTATTTCCCGCACAACTAATCGAAGATGTACTAGTTATAAAAACTTTATTTTTTATTTGCATTAATGTAAGTTAATAAAGTATTTACATTTTGGAAAATTGCATTATATTGTGCTGTATTATCTATGATGATACCATATTCTTTTTCTATTGCTAACACAAGTTCAATAGAATCAACAGAATCTAAACCAAGACCCTCATCTCCAAACAATGGTTCATTATCATCAATCTCATCTGGTGTTATATCCTCTAAATTTAAATATTTAATTAATATTTGTTTAAAATTCTCGACTGTAACCATTTTATCCCTTTTAACACATCTCTTTAGTAATTATTATTTTACAATATTCAAACTTTAACTACTATTGTACTATATGGGTTATAAAGTACATTAGCTTTTGATTGAATTTTAACATTTCTTCTTTGCGTATAATCAACCCTAAAAGTTCCACCACTGTTAGTTGAGAATTTTGCACATATTTTTCCAGCTTCTTCTATGATATGTTCAGGAATAGTTTTTTTAGTATTTGAAACTATTACATGTGAGGATACTTGTCCCTGAAGATGGAACCAAAAATCACTGGCACGACTATTTTGAAGCAGATATATATTTTCTCTCTCATCTCGTCCCAGCATAATCTTATATCCGTCTATAAAAAAGCTTTGATAAGGACTTGCTTTTTTTGTTTTAGTTTGATTTTTATCTTTTTTTGGAAAATAGAATTCAATTTCATCACTTGTGGTACAATTTTCTATAGTTGTTATAAGCCGTTTAAAGAAATCTAATTTTTGTGATAAATTAAGTTGTTCAATATGTTGATTTTTTGCTTTTGCTTTTGCTTTTTTAGAACTTCTAAACAGATCATTTGACTTTTTAATATTTGAACTTTTTTCATAACCGTTACATTTATATAAATTACTTAAAATTTGAGTTGCCTCATCATTAAAGTTAACAGCTTTTGTTTCTAAAATTGGAACATCATCTAAGTTATCCAAAATCTTTTTTATTTTTTTTATCTGTTTTTGAACTTGAATTATCTTTTGTTTCTTTAAATTATTAAGTTCTTGTTGCTCTTTTGACTTATATATATCCAATAAAAATTGTTCAATATCATCGATCTCTTTTTCTTCAAATTTAAAGTTTGGCTTATCTAAAGGATCAAGTTTTTGTCCAACCTTTACTACTCTTGTAGATGTCCATTCATCTATATGTCGTAAGCTTTCCAAAACTATATCATTTTTATCTAAAATTATAATATTTGTATTTTTACCTGTAAATTCTAATTGTAAAATTGAAAGCTGTTCTTTATAAGATGATTTACTTTTAACTTCTATATTTAAAATTTTATCATTATCTCGCAAATATACTTTAGTAATTTTTGAGTTGTTAAATCTTTTCTGCAATATCACATCAAATGGTGCATTGAAATTCTTTTTGCTTAATTGCTTAGAGTCTTTTTTATATACTGTAGATTGACCTTTTGTCATATCAAAATAAAATTCTTTTCTATCATTGAATTCTATGGCAATTGTATTATTACTGACTCTTTTAATATGATGAATTGATGTTAAACCATTTAAAAATTGTGTTAATTTCTCTAAAATATAATATTTCATAAAAATATAATAACATATTTTAGACTAATTTTATATTTGTGTGATATACTTTTGTCGAAATTAAAAAAGGAGATAATAATGAATACATTATTAAAATTAGCATTAGCTG